>NZ_JAESLS010000001.1:0-2987 GCF_017892745.1 Staphylococcus sp. GDY8P45P
CAGGAGTCTGGACTTGACTGATAAAAATCTAGTTCTAAATTGAGAAATAAATAGATATAAAAATATCCTCCTTAATCAATAATTTAAATAACTTATTATTGTTAAGGAGGATATTTTTTAGTGTGTAAATTAAAAAGAATTTTAGAAGAATAACATTTATCAAAAAACTGTTCATTACCTTATTAATTGAAATTATATAATTAAAAACCGCATCATTAGCCAATACGCAGAGCCATATAATAAATAATCCTGAAAATCCACCCAATTTAAAGATTAATTGGGTGGATTTTCAGTTTAGGTTAAATAATATAAAGATAATAAACATGACACTTGTAAAGCGATTTAATTCTTGTACTTTATCACTAAGATTTAAATAGATAATGATAGGCTTTTTGTTTTTTTGATACAATGTCACAAAGGTCTTTTGAATAATCGAATTCTTTATTATTGATTTTATGTTTCTCTTTTCTAATCCCTTTACGATATCCATAGTTATTGAATGCTATTTTGTGATACTAATACCTAATTTTTGGTGTGTATAATTATAAATATCAGGAGTTGCCTGACAAATTTCATTGATTAAAAGATAAGTTGAATAATTGCAACAATGATTAAAATACTTATAATCCATTTTTGTATGAAGTTAGGGATTTTTTTACTTAATTTCAAACCTAAGGGAGCAAAGAGAATACTCCCTATTATTAGAAATAATGCGTCTTCAAAAGGAACAAATCCCTGTATAAGTTTAATGATAAAGGCACCAATTGAAGATATAAAAGCAATTACTATACTATTAGCAACTACCATATTCATTGGTAATTTGAATAAAACTAGCAATATAGGAATAATAATAAAAGCGCCGCCTGCTCCAACTATACCCGAAATGATACCAACGAAAAGACCAACCATAACTAATAATGGTTTGTTAAAGGAAGACTGATTTAAATTCGGTTTTACGTTAATAAACATTAAAATTAATGCGATTAAAGCAATGATAATATATATTGCATTTACAAATTCAGCATTAAATAAATTTGCTAGGAGTGCGCCTAACATGCTCCCTGTAATCATACCTCCACTCATATAAATAACTAATGGTGGGGAGAATTCTGTTTTTTTTCGCGCTTTTAATGACCCACTTAAAGTACTGAAAAAGACTTGACTGGAAGTAAGTCCTGAAGCGATGTATGCACTGTATGCAGGAACACCAAATAGTGGCGGTAATAATAAAATAGCTGGATAAATAATGATAGCACCACCGATACCTACTAGACCCGAAATAAAGCCTCCGAACACTCCAATAAGTAACATCATAATAACAGTTGAAATATCCATTATTTACTTTTTACCAATAAGTTAACGGCTTCATTAATCAATTCTTCAGAATTTTCACCATTATCCTCTGCTGCCTTTACACATTCTATTAAATTTTCACTAATGATAATCCCCATTAAACGTTGGATTGAACTTTTTGATGCACTGATTTGAGTAATGACATCTTTACAATCTTTTTCTTCTTCCATCATTTTAATAACTCCATTGAGTTGACCTTGTATTCTATTAATACGATTAATCATTTTTTTATCATAATGCATAGTTATTCCCTCCACTTTTAATTGAATAAAGTCATAATAATAGATAGAACCAAAAATGTCAAATACCCCGTCGGGTATTTGACATGCTGTAAACAATCAGTTAATATACCCCTATAGGTATTTATTAGGAGGATATTATGAAACAATATAACGAAAACCATATCAACAATTTCAGTAAACAAGAATTAGAAAAATTGGGTGCACAAGGTCAACTGATTGACGTTAGAACACAAGAAGAATATGAGCTTGCACACATAAATGGTGCGACATTACATCCTGTAGATAAGATTGAATCGTTCAATAAAGATAAAAACACAACCTATTTTGTACACTGTAAAAGCGGTACCAGAAGTGCTAAAGCGAGCGAATATTTAGCTGAACAAGGCTACGACATTGTTAATTTAGACGGTGGCTATAAAGCGTATGAAGCAAAAAACGACGATGATAATACATTAGAAGAAAATACTAATGTAGCAATTAAAGCAGAGCGTAAACAATTTAACTATAGTGGTCTTCAATGTCCAGGTCCAATTGTAAACATCAGTAAAGAAGTGAAAAATATCGAAGTAGGCGAGCAAATCGAGGTTACAGTTACAGATCCTGGGTTCTTTAGTGACATTAAAAGCTGGGTCAAACAAACAGGACATACGTTAGTTAAACTGGATGAAAGTAATAATGGAATTAATGCCATTATTCAAAAAGAAAAACCAAAAGACTTGGAAGTGAACCATACTGCCAAAGGTACGACAATTGTACTATTTAGTGGTGAGTTAGATAAAGCAGTGGCAGCAATGATTATTGCGAATGGCGCTAAGGCTGCAGGCAGAGACGTAACTATTTTCTTTACTTTTTGGGGACTCAACGCGTTGAAAAAGAACCAATCCGTTCATGTTAAAAAGCAAGGTATCGCAAAAATGTTTGACTTGATGTTGCCAAAAACACCTGTACGCATGCCGCTATCTAAAATGAATATGTTTGGTTTAGGTAATATCATGATGCGCTACGTAATGAAAAAGAAAAATGTTGATTCCTTACCGTCACTCATTGACCAAGCTATCGAACAAGATATCAAATTAATCGCTTGCACGATGAGCATGGATGTTATGGGAATTCAGAAAGAAGAGCTCAGAGACGAAGTTGAGTACGGTGGAGTAGGTACTTATATTGGTGATACAGAAAATGCGAATCATAATTTATTCATCTAATTAAATCTCTTAAAAAAGGAGTTTTATCATGTTTTTCAAACAATTTTACGATAATCATTTATCTCAAGCATCTTATTTAGTTGGCTGTCAACGTACAGGAGAGGCAATAGTAATTGATCCTGTTCGTGATTTAACAAAATATATGGAAGTTGCAGATAGCGAAGGATTTAAAATTACACAAGCTGCA
>NZ_JAESLS010000010.1:0-19288 GCF_017892745.1 Staphylococcus sp. GDY8P45P
TAATATTTCAGATATATCACGATAACTCAATGAATATCTTAGTTAGTTGCCAAAGGCTACAGTGATAACATCCTTGTTATATTGTTTATATCTTAAATAGTTCATACAGAAGACTCCTTTTTGTTAAAATTATACTATAAATTCAACTTTGCAACAGAACCATTTAACGCCTGTGGCGTTTAAAAATTTACACATAAAAAGTGTCTAAGAAACTGTTGACATTCCAACATAAATAGTAACAAAAATACTTAATACTTTTTAAAAAAGAGGGTTAATGTATGAAATATACATTGGAAGGTACATATTTAAAGTCTGAGTACGGAGATGTAATAAATAAAAGATAACTAGATTTCAAACCACAAAACCACATAATTAAATAATTATAAATTAAGACATATTTTACTATTTCAATAAGTCTCATTTTAATAAGTTAATTAATTATTTTTAAGAGGTTTCGTGGTTTACACAAAGTTGATTATTAAAGTTTCTTAATTGTTTTTGTAATTAGAGTACAAACTAGCTTTTCATCTACTTTATTAGTTAGATTATCTAATAATGACTTAAAAGAAGTCATTGAATTAAGTAGGCTATCATCATCATTATTAAAATCATTGTCTAGCTCTTTGGCTTCAAATATGTCTAAGTAATATTTATCTGATACAAAGTTTAATGATGCTACATCACTTTCCATTTGTTGGATGAAGTTGTTGTGATACTTTATCCAATTATTAATTGAGTTTATTATACTGTTTATTAAATCCTCATAATTTATTAAATTATTATATTTAGAAGTGTTGCTAATGATATAAGTTAATCTATCCGTAATATCAAATGTTGTTTGAACGGCATTATAATGTTTCTTTGTGTTTAAAGGAGTGAAAGTTAATCTAAAAATATTATCAATTAGACTTGCAACTTCGTTTTGTTTATTAATATCAATTACTCCCTCAATTTTTGTCCATATGAAATCAGTTAAGTCATCAGCAAATGCAATTTTTTTATCTATAATAAAGTTGCTCATTAGTACAGGTATATTAATTAAATCCTTCTTAAGTGTATTAAAATCTTCAGCTTTGTGAGATGAAAACTTTCCTAAATCCATCATTTTTATGTATGGGTTTTTGTAAAAAGTAGCTATAGCTGAAATAATTACGAATTCGTGAAAATTAAATGTTCTAGGAGTAAATTTATTATAAATAGTTCCCTTTCCCATAGACTCTTGATTAGATGAATGAATATTATCTGCTGCAAAGTTTTTAACATCAGCTAATTGGAAGTGCATATTGTCACCCACGATTTCATAAAAGATTTTATCAATATAATGCATAATATTATTTAAAGCGAAAATAGATTCAGGATTGTATTTTGATGGTTTTATATCTTCTAAATTTGAATTTATTAACTTAATAGGCTCGGGTAACTCCGGTTCCGTTATCTTTTGTATATTACTTTTAATAAGCTCTTCAATAATTTCATTAATATCATCTTCATTTTTTTCTACATCTTTAACTGTTTGATCTGAAAAGTCAAAATATGCAGGAGTATGAACATCTCCAAAAACACTATAGACTAAATCAATCTTATGGATTCGTTCTTTTTTACTCTCAATATCTTTCATTGAATGCTTATTCATATAATCATATTCAAACATCATTCTAGGAAGAGTTACTATTTCGCTGTCAAAAAGTTTATGTTTGAAAAAATCGAGTGTTGATCGTTCGAAATTATTCCAAAGATTCATTTTAGTTTCTTTATTTAAATCAGCTTCTAAAGCATCATAAAGTGAATCTAAAACACGGCGGATTAATAATTTATAAGCAACCTTTGAACTACTACATCTAATTATTGATTCAATATCTTCGTCATAAATATATATTACAATCCCATTTAAAGTATACTCACTAAAACTCTCACCCTTATTTAATTGCTTTATAGAAATAGTTAAAGATTTATCAATATCCAATGTTTTTAATGATGCTCTACAGTAGTCTAATACATATCCTAGAAATATATAATTATTATCGGCAACTTGCTTAATTTTAAACTCCATATCAAACACCTCTGATTTTGTCAATTATTTTGCTCAAAGCAATTCCATTTATTATTTTTTAAATGGAAACTGCCTTTCCTATAAGGATGTATATTATAGCTAACTTAAGTTATTGCTTGAGTATAAATCTTAGGAGGTTTTTATAATGAAAACATATGTAATGAAAGATGTTTATACCCATGATGAGAAAGTTCATCACATAGAAATTGAATCAATAAAAGGAGAGCAATTTAAGTATACTACACAATTCACAATAACAAGTGATTGTAAAAATTTAATTACTCTTTTGATTGGTCAGGCTTTGATGTTGCCAAGTAAAACTGAATTTTCAATATACGACTTGTTGGATATGGTTGGTGAAGATGTTTATGGCGACATTTACGATGAGGAAGTATATGCTATTAACATTTTACTTGAAATGTATCTTGAAGAACATTTCACGCTATGCCAGTTACAAGAAGGCGAAGCAGAAAATATAATAGTTAAGATTTTTCAAAGGTAATTAATCTAGGAGGTAAAGGAAATGGAAATAAAAGCAAATAATTTTTTAATATCAATGGATGGCAATAGTAATTTTTTATCAATTCAAACTGAATTAAGTCAACATGCTATTGATATTTTATATCAATTAATCTCAGTAGGAATAAATATGCCCGATCATGAAATATTTTCATTCGAAGGTTGTGAAATAGAATTGGGTTTAGATTTACTACATGAATTTAGCAGTCAAATAGAATATAAATTAGTCGATATGTTGTTTCATTTATTCTTTTATGAATTTAAAGGGTGCAGTTATATGTATGAATTAGATGATGAAAGTTTCATTCGACTGAGAAGAGGTTAGGTAACATGGGCAGAGAATGGTTCTTGAAATGTCTAGAAGAAGCATTAAGTAAGAGAGCAAATGAAAAATTTACTGTGAAACATTTGCTAATAGATACAGGTGCAAAGGATCCAACAACAAAGTTAGTAGAAAATGTCGAAAATCGGTTTCGATATTATGTAATGTTGAATGAGTCTGTACATTTTGAAATGTTTTGCAATAAAAATCAACTTATTTTCGTAAGACTTACGGATTTTTACGGTTTCGATGATATTTAAGTAGTATTTGTAAATAAGATTATGCATGGAGGTAAAGAAGTAATGAAATTTGAAAATGATAATTATTTAATAAATTCAAATGGTTGCTTTAAGAAAATGAAAGGTACCAATGATGGAGAAGGTGAGAAGCTAGTTAAACTAGCTTCTCCAATTTTTATAGTTGCTAAGTATAAAGATCGAGTATATAAAAAGGAACAGCTTATCATACAAGATATAGATGGTGAGGAATACATTTTAGATTCAAGCATATTAAGTTCACGTAATTTGTTTAAATTAATAGAAATGGGATTTACTATTAATGAAAATCGCATTAAAGAATTGAGTAATGCTTTACAGGAGTACAGAGATAGTACGGTGAAAAGTAGTTTTTATAAAGGTGTGGGTGTTTTACCTACAAATAAAGGAACAGTTGTTGTACTTGATGATATCCATTTCAGTCCTTCAATGACTGAGCAAGATATGAATCAAGTGATTTGTGATAATAAATATGATTTATCGCCTAAAGGTAAATTAGATGAATGGCTTAAAATGTTTCAGCAGCAAGTGAATGGCAATGTTGTATTAGAACTAATTACCATCTTTGGAGTAAGTTCATTAGTTACAAGATATTTATTCTTGCTAAATGAAATTGAGTTTACAGGAATAATATATTCATTGACAGGACAGTCATCTAGTGGCAAAACTACAGCAGCTATGTTAGCAGCATCAGTAGCAGGTAATCCTAATAAAGGAGATAATACTTTATTTTGTAGTTGGAATGCGACTAAAGTAGGTATTGAAAATATCGTGAGTTCAAACTTCGGGGTTCCAGTGATATTCGATGAATTATCGACTTCAACCATTAGTAATCTAACCAACTTGTTATATTCTGTAAGCGAAGGGCAAGGAAGAGAACGAGCAGATAAAAATGGTAACACAAGGGAAAAATTCAATTCAGGTACTTCAATTATTTCAACGGGTGAATATAGTATTTTTAATAATTCAGCAAAAAATGATGGATTAAGGGTACGTATCATTGAGATTAATGATGCCATAACATCATCATCTTCGAATTCGGATGCTATTAAAAAAGTTGTAAGAAAAAATTATGGTCATATCTTGCCAATAATCTCCGAGTATTTATTAAATAATGAAGAGGAATTGGTCACTATTTATGAAGAACATAGAAAGTGGTTTGAAGTTGAATTAGCAAATGAAGAAAGCAACACAGGAATGCGAATGATAAGTAGGTATGCTGTAATTTTAACTACAGCAACTGTATTTGAACGTGCTTTAGGTTTGACATTGAATAAAGAAGGTATGAAAAAATATCTTTTAGAATATCATAAAAATACAATATCAGAGCGCTCTTTAACTGAAAAAGCAATGACAGCTATTATTCAATATGTCGCAGTAAATAAAGGGAAGTTTATCAAAGATGGATCATTATCTAATATGATTGAAAACAATGGAACTATAATAGTTCAAAATGATTATGTTGAAGTAAAGATTGTACGTTCTATCTTCGAACGTATGTTAAAGGATAATGGGTTTGAGGATACAAAAAATGTAATCAAAGCATTGGATAGAGACAATAAATTAGTTACAGATAAAGACAGAAAAACAAATCAAAGAAAAGTGAAGAATGGTAATGATGAATTGGAATCAATAGTCTTTTATCACATAAAAATTGATAGAGCATTTGCTGAAACGTTGGATTTAAATATGTATATTACATGATTGTTGATAACAATTTGTCTGTAGAAACAAACCAAGAAAGGTGTTGAATAGTATGAATAATGAACAAGTTGAAGCATTTATAGAAGTGCTTGTTCCTATAATGGAAGAACGTATTAATAAAGGTAAATAATCTAAATACGTACTACAGGATGCAACCTGTAGTACACATATTTTTATTTGGTAGAAATGAAACAAATCTACAAATATATATTATTACATTGATGTTATATACCAAGGTCTATAACGACAACTAAGTAAAAGGAGCGAAATATTATGGAAAGAAAAATTGCACTATACTCAAGGGTGAGTACGACAGAACAGTCTGAGCGTGGATATTCTATTCATGAACAAGAACAAGTCCTCATCAAAGAAGTTGTTAAAAACTATCCAGGTTATGACTATGAAACTTATATTGATTCAGGGATATCAGGAAAGAATATTGAAGATCGTCCTGCAATGAAAAGATTATTAAAGGATGTCAAAGACAATAAAGTAGAGATGGTACTAAGTTGGAAATTGAATCGTATTTCTCGTTCAATGCGAGATGTATTTAATATTATTTATGAGCTTAAAGAACATGGTGTAGGATATAAATCAATTTCAGAAAACATTGATACTTCAAATGCGTCTGGTGAAGTTTTAGTCACAATGTTTGGTTTGATAGGTTCTATAGAAAGACAGAGCTTGATATCTAATGTTAAGATGTCTATGAATGCAAAAGCACGCAATGGAGAAGCTATAACAGGAAGAGTTTTAGGCTACAAACTATCACTTAATCCACTGACACAGAAAAATGATTTGGTTATCGATGAAAATGAAGCTAATATTGTCAGAGAAATATTTGATTTGTATTTGAATCATAATAAAGGACTTAAAGCCATAACAACAATATTGAATCAAAAAGGTCATCGCACGATTAACCAAAAGCCATTCTCAGTGTTTGGAGTTAAATATATTTTGAATAATCCTGTATATAAGGGGTTTGTGAGATTTAATAACTATCAAAATTGGTCAGTTGAACGTCGAAGTGGTAAAAGTGACGAAAAAGACATGATTTTGGTGAAAGGCAAGCATGAAGCAATTATAAGTGAGGAAATGTTTGATCAAGTACATGATAAATTAGTATCTAAAAGTTTTAAACCAGGACGACCAATTGGTGGAGACTTCTATTTACGTGGACTTATCAAGTGCCCAGAGTGCGGTAATAATATGGTATGTAGGCGTAGTTATTACAACACGAAAAAATCAAAAGAACGTACAATTAAACGTTATTACATTTGTTCATTATTCAATCGTTCTGGTAGTTCTGCATGTCATAGTAATGCGATTAATGCGGAAGTTGTAGAACATGTTATTAACGTTCACCTCAATCGTATTTTATCTCAACCAAAAGTCATTAAACAAATTGCGACTAATGTTATAGAAGAGTTGAAACGAAAACATAACAATAAAAGTAACATTATCATTGATATTAATAGTTTAGAAAAACAAAAAGCTAAACTTAAAGGACAACAAGAACGTTTATTAGAATTGTTTTTAGATGACCAAATGAATAGTGAAATGTTGAAAGAAAAACAGCATCAATTGAATCATAGACTTAAAGCTCTTGAAGAACAAATCAAAACGTCTCAACAATCTAATCTAGAAGAAACAAAAGTACCAGACTTTGATAGGTTGAAGAGTCGTTTAACTTTGATAATTAGTCGTTTTAGTGTTTATTTAAAAGAAGCAAATCCTGAAGCAAAAAATCAGCTTATGAAGTTGTTGATTGATTCTGTTGAAATTACTACAGATAAAAAAGTGAAGCTCGTGCGGTATAAAATTGATGAAAGTCTTATCCCTCAATCTTTGAAAAAAGATTGGGGGTCTTTTTTTATGCCCAAAATTCACTTTATTATTTACGGTACACAGAAATATTCTATCGACAAAATTACCACTTTTGCCACTTAACCACGAGTGATGAAAGTGAGAGAAATGAACTGAATATCAGATATATATTATCAAAATGATGTGATAAATGTATGCATCAATCAAATACACAAGGAGGTCATAATTATGACATTGGAACAACAACTCAAAAACTATATTACGAATCTATTCAAATTACCCAAAGACGAGGTATGGGATTGTGAAGCAATTGATGAAACAGCTGATAATGTGCTTCCTGAACAATACGTAAGACTTGGTCCATTAAGTAATAAAATACTACAGACATACACTTATTATTCGGAGGCACTTCATGAAAGGCATATATACCCCTTTATCCTCTACTATCAAAAACAACTTATTGCGATTGGTTATATTGATGAAACAAACGATGTGGACTTCTTATATCTTCATAACACAGTTATGCCACTACTAGATCAAAGACACTTACTTGAAAAGGAGAATTATAATAATGAATAAATGGATACACATAGCTCAGATAAGCGTCACAGTCATTACGGAAGTTATTACAATAATGAAAGATATAGAAAAGGAGAAATGAGCATGGAACGTTATATTACACGTGGTATTGCCAATTACTTGCCAGCAATGTTACAGCAACAATTATGGAAAATTGTCTCATATAGAGAACACGAACAATCTAAAGAGCAAGTCACAGATTATTTTCATATTTTCCAATTTAATATGTATAGTGACCAACTTTACATCAAACATAAACAAGAACGTCCAGAGTACGTAAAAATTCATAAGGCAAATTATTCAAAAGCTATCAATATTAATAAGGTCTACATTATCCGAGAAGATGATGTAGACCTTTCTTATTATGTTATGTTGTTACCTGAAGAATATTAATAGGAGGCATCAATCATGCAGAATATACAATGTACAATAGAAACTGAAGCAATATTTAGTGACGATAATCAACATCGTTACTTACTCAAAAAAACATGGGACAATGATAAAAAGATAATTTCAGTTATAACTTGTTATCCAAATTTCGAAGGAACGAAAAAATTAGATTTAACGACTCAACTAATTATGAACAAAGTTGTAGAAATGGATGATTTTGGTTCAATCCATTTTGTGAATTTATACTCCAATATTACGACACCAATAAATATAAAGCATTTAGAGAATAGCCATGACAAGCATACAGACATTCAAATTATGAAAGCGGTGAAAGAATCTGATGAAGTTATATTAGCTTGGGGTGCATACGCTAAAAAAGCTTCTGTTGAGTCTAGAGTCAATGAAGTGTTGGAAATGTTGAAACCTCATAAAAAGAAAGTGAAGAGATTAGTCAATCCGCAGACCAATGAAATTATTCATCCACTCAATCCAAAAGCAAGAAGCAAATGGATATTTAAATAAATCAAACTTTTTTAAAATAACAATAGAGAAGTATTGAGAAATTGATTAATATGATTATATAGAAGTGGGAAACTATTAATAAATTTGGCGAGTGCTAACTTATAACATGGAGAGGAATAAAATTCATGACAAAATTTAATGGAAATGTGTTTGTAAAATATCATAGCGATTTAAATAAAGTTATATTTAATGATTTTAAAGCAGTAGAACTTAATTTATTTTTTGCTATATGTAGCTTGTTAAAACATTGCGGATCCGAGCGTATGATATTAGAAATTAGTGAAATAAAGAAAATAGCTAATTATACAAGTCGTAGTAAAAAGCGTTTTGAACCGGACTTTACAAATACTATTAAAAAGGCAAAATCATTAAATTTCAGTGTTTATAGTGAATTTGAAAGTAAGCAGTTAAGTATGTTTAATGATGATAAAACTATGATTGATTTTGAAGGTAAAAAGTTATCTATAGCCTTAAATCCAGATTTCGTATACCTTTTAAATAACTTTGATGAGAATAGTATTTGTTTTTCAATGTCTGATTTCACTAACTTAAAATCAATATATTCTAAACATTTATATCGCTTATTTACAGAATATCAAGATGAAGGTACTTATACATTTAGTATAGAAGCGTTTAGAGAATTTCTAGATATTAATTCAAAATATCCTCATATGAAGGATATAGACAGACGCATTCTCTGTATGATTAAAAAGGAATTGAATCAATTTTATCAATACTTTCAGTATAAGAAAGTATTAGAAATGCCACAGCGAGTGATTGAAATTGAATTTAATTTTATAAAGTGAAAAATGAGCGCATCCAAACTTTGGATGCGCTCATTGAATTTATTTTTATTGCTGACTTGCCATTAATTCTGCTTGTTCTACTACTTGTTCTACTGCTATTTTCTGAAGATCTGGTGGATAGCCATATTTCTTTAATAATCTACGAACTTGTACTCTCATTTTAGCTTTGGCACTATCACGTTTAGACCAATCCACACTCATGTTATCCTTAACGGTTTTAGTTAATTCATGTGCAATGGCTCTTAATTCTTTATCGCCCATTGCCTCTTTTGCTGTTTCATGTGAAGCTAATGCGTCATAAAATGCAATTTCTTCAGTACTTAAACCTAAGTCATTACCTCGTTTTTGTTCTTGCTTAATTTCTTTAGCCATTTGAATTAATTCTTCTATTACTTTTGAAGCTTCAATAGAACGATTATTGTATTTTTGTATTGATTTACTTAACATCTCAGAAAACCTCTTAGACACTGTAGCATTTGTTTTCATTAATGACTTAACTTGTCCTTTAAGTAATTTGTTCAACAACTCAACTGCAACATTTTTTTGCTTTAGTCCTTCTACATCTTTTAAGAAATCATCTGACAAGATTGAGATATCTGGATTTTCAATTCCGAGTGTTTGATAAATATCTACAACTTCTTCAGTTACAACTGATTTTGAAATCAATTGATTTATTTCTGCTTCTATTTCAGCAGGTGTCTTTTTACGCTTGCTTCCTTCACTAGGTGGAGCTAATAATTTAACAAGTCCTGATTTTACGGCTTTTAAAAACGCAATTTCACTATTCAATTCTTGAGCAGCTTCCTCTGTCGCACATAATGCAAATGCCTTAGAAAGCTCTGTCACTGTTGTCACAAATCGCTCTCTTTCTTTCTCACCTAATCCAATGATATAATCCATCGTGTTTGAGATAGCATTATAGCGATTTAATTGATCTTCTGACTCAAAATCAGAATAGTCATGATTATACAACATATCTTGTATGATATCGTATTTCATTAACATAACTTCAAGAGCTTTATCTGTGTCTATGCCTGTTTGTTCTCTATCAGAGTCCGTATACTCTTTTAATGCTTCCTTCAGACTTTCAGCAATACCTACATAGTCAACAATTAATCCGCCTGGTTTATCTTTAAATACTCTATTAACACGTGCAATAGCTTGCATTAAATTGTGACCTTTCATCGGTTTATCTATGTACATTGTATGCATTGAAGGTACATCAAATCCTGTTAACCACATGTCTCGCACAATTACGAGTTGCAATTCATCATTAACATCTTTCATACGATTCTCTAGAAGGTTTCTTCGCTTTTTCGGACCTATATGTTTTTGGAAGTTTTGCGGATCACTTGATGAACCTGTCATAACGACTTTGATAACACCTTTGTCATCATCATCAGAATGCCATTCGGGTTTAAGTCTTACAATTTCATCATATAAATCAACTGCAATACGACGACTCATTGTGACAATCATACCTTTACCCTTCATAGCCTTCTGTCTTGTTTCAAAGTGATTTATAATATCAGTCGCTAAAGCATGTACACGTTGTTCTGCACCAGATAGAGCTTCTATACGTGACCATTTAGATTTCAATCGAGATTTAGTATCTTCTTCTTGGCCAGAAGTAATGACATCATATGCTTCATCAATATCTAAATCGGTTGGTAAATTTAATGGAATAATACGACTTTCATAGTATATTTTAACCGTACTACCGTCTTCTACAGATTGTGTCATATCATATACATCAATATAATTACCAAATACCATTTGCGTATTCTTATCTGTAGAAGATACAGGTGTTCCAGTAAAACCAACGAACGAAGCGTTAGGTAGAGCATCTCTTAAATATTTTGCATATCCATATTTAATACCTTCACCTTTTTCATCGTAAGTTGCTTTGAAGCCATATTGTGTACGGTGTGCTTCGTCTGCCATAACTACTACATTTTTACGTTCTGTTAATGCATCCATTGTCACTTGACCTTCTTCAGGTTCGAATTTCTGCATAGTTGTAAATACAATACCACCTGATTCTACAGATAATAGTTCTTTCAATTCTTTTCGTGATTCTGCTTGTTTAGGTGTTTGTCTTAGTAATCCTTTACCTGAGCGTCCTTTGGACTTAACAAAAGTACCATACAATTGATTGTCTAAGTCATTACGGTCTGTTACGACCACTAATGTTGGATTATTTAATTTTTGAATTAACTTTCCTGAGAAGAAGACCATTGTCAAACTCTTACCAGAACCTTGTGTGTGCCAAATAACACCACCTTTACCATCACCATGTTCAGATGTTGCTTCCATAGCACGATCAACAGCTTTATTCACTGCATAATATTGATGATATGCAGCTAATATTTTAACTATATTTCCTTTACCATCATCTTGGAACAAAACAAAATGACGAATTAAATCTAATAGTACTTCCTTATTTAACATACCGTGAATCAATATATCTAAACTACGAAACGTTGATGAATCTTCAGTTTTTCCATCTTTAGTACGCCAAGTCATAAAACGATCATAATCAGCAGTTAAAGAACCAGCTTTTGTATTAACACCATCACTCGTCACTAATACTGCATTGTGATTAAATAGTTGTGGAATTCTCATTTTATAAGTTTCTAACTGATGATATCCGTCTTCAATACCAACAGATTCATTTGTAGAATTTTTCAGTTCAATTACCACTACTGGTAATCCATTTATAAATAACACAATATCAGGTCTTTTTTTATAATCTCCATTCACAACAGTTAATTGATTAACCGCTAAGAAATCATTATTTCCCGGGTTATCAAAGTCGAATACATACACCAAATCATTAATCGTTTCACCATCATCATTATAATGTTCAACCTCAATACCATTTGTAATCATTTCATGGAAAGAACGGTTATTCTCTAATAAACTAGGAGACTTCTCAATAGAAATTTCACGAATTGCCTGTTCAATTGCACTATTATTTAGTTCAGGATTAATACGTCTCAAAGCTGCTTCCAAACGATCATCAAGCACTACATCTTTGTCGCTCTCCCGTTCATTCATAATCCCATTGTCACTACTATCTCGACCATTCTTAACAGAATAGCCAAGACCCTCAAACCACTTCAGTGCAACCTGTTCTAAATCATCTTCACTAAATTGAAAGCTCATCTTCATTCACCTCGATATCATCAGGTATCTCAATTTCTCCTGACATTAATTTTGGTAGTAATGTGTCACGGAGTTGGGATAAATAATCATTTTCCTTACCTAAGCGTTGAATATTAATTTTGTAATTAGAAATTACATTATGAAAGTTATTTAAAATTTGTGTGATTGGCACAATTATCTTCATTGTATTCAATATCGATTTATAATCTAAATTTTTTATACCAGTAGTACCATTTTCATAATTAAAAAATACATCTCTAAAATATAAATAATTAAAATAATAAGCAATCCACTCTCCATACTTTTCATCTACTGGACGTATTACTTTACAAAAATTTGTACATACCAATCCATAGTTACTATTCTGAAGTATCTCCTTATTTATTAATAATGTTCTTCCTGTCGATTGAGTAGGACTTCCTCCAGATATTTCAACAATAATATCTCCAGATATTAATTTTTTATTATCAAAGTTTTTTTCCAATATAAACCTTATTGGAGACTTTCCTTTTCCACCTTTACTATAATCATTAATATCAGCCCCTCTTATAATTCTCACTGGTTTATTATAGTTGCCTTGCTGATGTTCTTTACCCCAATCCCCAGCAATAGGTTTTTTACAAAATTGGTTAAAGTGACCAATTGCCCAACCTCTAGGTATTTCACCTAATTCACTATCAACCATCTCTCCACCGCTTGATTTGTATGGATTTCCATTTGCATCAGGAAATTCAAAATCAACAAACCAACGTTTGAATAGTGTTTGTGAAAGTTCTTCAAGATTTGCTATGATTTTTTTATTTTCTTTTAGTTTTTCTTCTAATGAGTCTAAGATTTGAACTATATAATTTTGATAGCTACGTGGAGGTAATTTGATTATCATATTGCCATATGTTTTTGCATTTATATTTTTTCTCGTGCTTCCTGTGGCAAATTGATTAATCCATCCTTTATAATTTTCAGATAAAGTATAGTATCTTATAAACTTAGGATTCACTTTTTTTGAATCAAGTTTAAATCTTATTAAGAAACCTGCAAACACTAATGGCCCATCTTCTCCATTGTAAAAGTAACTTTTGCCGGTACTATTTCCAGTACGGGCAAATACAATCTCATTTTCTTTAAGTAAATAATTTTCAGCATTTTTATCATTTACACTTTTTAATTCATCAGTATTGATAAACCCATTGTCATCAATATCTGTTATACGCAAATATCTATATAGAGAAGGGTTATATTCAACTGCAGAAGCTCCTATTCCATATTCACCTTTACCGTTAATAGTTAAATCGCTTAACTTGTATTCTTTAAACTCCATAACCTAACCCCTCCAATGATTTTCGGATTTGGTCTTCGAGTTCTTTTGATTTCGCAAATTGTTCACTTAAATCTGCTGTGATTCTTTCCATTTTCTGTTCAAATGGTTCTGAATCTTCTTCTACATCTGCTAAGCCTACATAACGTCCTGGTGTTAAGATATATTCATTGTCTTTTATTTCTTCTGTCTTTGCTACTTTACAGAATCCTGCTTTATCTTCATATTGATTATCGTTTGTACCACGCCATGAGTGATAGACATTTGCTATATCTTTTATTTCATCATCTGAGAATTCTTTTAATGTTCTTGATACCATACTTCCAATATTTCTAGCGTCTATAAATAGTACTTCTCCACGTCGTTCATTCTTACCATTTTTAGCTTTATTTTTTGTCACGAACCACAAACATACTGGAATTTGAGTTGAATAGAATAATTGCCCTGGTAATGTGACAATACACTCAACTAAGTCTTGTTCAATTAAGTTTTTACGTATCTCTAATTCATCTTTACCACTTGTAGACATTGAACCATTCGCTAATACAAATCCTGCTGTACCACTTGGTGCAAGTTTAGAAATCATATGTTCAATCCATGCATAGTTGGCATTGCCTTTAGGAGGAATACCAAATTTCCAACGGTAATCATCTAATAACTTTTCTTGTCCCCAATCACTTGCATTGAATGGTGGGTTAGCCAATATAAAGTCAGCTTTCAAATCTTTATGTAAATCATTATGAAATGTGTCCGCATGATGATCACCTAAATCACTATCTATCCCTCGAATAGCCAAATTCATTTTTGCTAATTTCCAAGTAGTTGGATTAGATTCTTGACCATAAACAGCAATATCACCTATACGACCTTGATGGCGTTCAATAAAATGCTCACTTTGTACAAACATACCACCCGAACCACAACAAGGATCATAAATTCTACCTTGATAAGGTTCAATCATTTCAACAAGTAATTTAACGATTGAAGCAGGCGTATAGAATTCCCCAGCATTCTTACCCTCAGCGCTTGCAAATTTTGCGATAAAGTATTCATAAACACGACCTAAAATATCTTGCTTCTTACTTTCAGAATCTCCAACTTTGAATGTAAATAGGTCAATAATATCGCCTAATTTTTCTTTATCTAATGCAGGTCTTGCGTAATCTTTAGGTAACACGCCTTTTAATGATTCATTTTCTTTTTCAATTGCTATCATTGCTTTATCAATAATTTGACCAATTTCTGGTTTTTTAGAATTATCGTTAATATATTGCCAACGTGCTTCTTTAGGAACCCAGAAAATATTCTCTGCTAAGTATTCGTCTTTATCTTCTTCATCAGCGTATTCATCATTCAATAATTCTTCATACTTTTCCTCAAAAGAATCAGAAACATATTTCAAAAATATAATGCCTAATGCTACATTTTTATATTCTGCTGCATCCATGCTTCCCCGTAATTTATCTGCCGCTTGCCATAACTTTTCTTCAAATCCAATTGTCGCCATTTATATTCCACCTCTATATTATCCTTTACACAAATATAGCAAATATTTAGATATTATGTGGGGTTTTTTGGAGATTTCTATACAAAAAATATTGTTTAATATATTATGTAGGTATAATTAAATAGCTAAATATAAGAGTGTAGATTATTATATAGGTAATTGTACAAAAAAACTGAGTGTTTATGGTTTAAATAACTATATTAATGTAGAAGGGGTTAAAGTAACTAGCTACTTATAGTTTATTTTTTATTGATTACTTGCCATAAGCTCTGCTTGTTCTACAGCCATATTTTTTAAGCAATCGTCTAACAGCTACGCGCATTTTAGCTTTTGCGCTATCACGTTTAGACCAATCAACACCCATGTTTTCTTTCACTGTTTTAGTAAGCTCATGAGCAATAGCACGTAGTTCTTTATCTTCCATCGCTTTTTTCGCTGTTTCATGTGAAACTAAAGCATCGTAAAATGCAATCTCATCTGAATTCAGACCTAATTCATTTCCTCGTTGTTGTTCTTGTTTGATATCTTTAGCGAGTTGAATAAGTTCTTCAATCACTTTAGATGTTTCAATGGAACGGCTATTATATTTATTAATCGAGTTTCCTAACATTTCAGAGAAACGCTTAGATAATGTCGCGTTCGTTTTCATTTTCAATCGCAATCATGGCTTTATCAATAATTTGTCCAAATTCTGTTTTTTTCGCATTGTCATTAATATATTGCCATCTTGCTTCTTTTGGCACCCAGAAAATGTTTTCTGCTAAATATTCATCTTTATCCTCTTCGTCAGCATAAAGATCTTGCTTCAATTCTTCATGCTTTTCTTCAAAAGAATCTGATACATATTTTAAAAAGTTTAAACCTAATGCTACATTTTTATACTCAGCAGTATCCATGCTTTCTCTTAATTTATCGGCAGCTTGCCATAATTTTTCTTCAAAACCTATTGTTGTCATTAATAATACCTCTTTAGATTACTATTAGTTTAAATATATCAAAAAATAAATACTTATTGTGTATGGCTTTTTTATTATTTTAATATAGAAGTATATTTTTACTTTCCTGAACAGTAGTCACTAATTTTATCCCTTATTTCAAATTAAAAAGGAAGAAAAGTTAAATTTATATTAAGTTTTATATATGATTAATTATTAACGTATCAAATGTAGTATACTTTTAATATAAGGGAAATCATTATAATATTTGTCAAAAAAAGTGACATTCTATATAGTAGTGTATCGTTAGTTGTCACATTTTTTGACAGCTAAAATAATAATTGACCCCTAATGGTTATGCTATTTAGTGAAGCATCGGATCGATAACTACCCCGAAGAACAGGGGACGAGAACTAAGTGTCATCGTCAATCCCCACATCGCTATCTAAAAGAATAGTGCTCTTATGCTAGATTTACGGACAGATTTTCTTCTGCCCTGTAAACTAATTGCATATGATCAACTCTTATCTCTTATATATTTAATACAAATGTTAGCAAATTTTAGCTAGATAAGTCACTAAAGTATCGCTTGAGTCTGGTTAGGGCATGAGTTTAACCAAAATCAATTTGATCTAACATAGTCTCTCGACTTGCTTGATCCAAGCCAAGATAAGTGAGCGTCATGGCCTCACTTGAGTGGTTCAATAAATGCATGACTAAGCCAATGTTGTAGTTTGATTGTGTATAAACACGATAAGCACCTGTTTTACGCATGGTATGTGTACCTAGATAGTTGATGCCTAATAGATCACCAACGCGTGCCATAATCTTGTAAAACTGCTTCTCAGTAATGTGACGGTCTGAATGGGCCGTTGAGGGAAATAACCAATCCGAATTAATGTTTTCTTGTACCAGCCAATCATGATATTGCAGCAAGTCTTGCTGAACAGGCTTTAAATATAACGTGTTTGCTTTACCGGTTTTTTTATCATGAATAAAGGCTGTATTTTTGACAGAGCCGTCTGGATTATAGACATCTGATTTTCTTAATGTCATGACATCACTCACACGTAGTAGCGTGGCCTTACCAACTTGAAAAATGGTGTAATTTCGGCGACCAGCACGGAAACTATCGAGAAGTGTATCTTGTACCATCTTTAAAACGTTAGAGTCTTTGATGGGTAGGACAATTTGTTGCGCCATGATTCATATATACCTTTCTGAAATTAAATAATTAAATTGTTTATTTATTGATGAACAGGACCGTATTTCTAAACTTCTTTTATGGTTTATTATATCACTTAACAAAAAAACAACCCCTGCTATATACTAGTTAGATAACAGGGGTTGTTTTAATAGTCTTTTCGAGGGGCGATTATATAAAAATGGGCCCTTAAAAATATATAGCTTACTTGATCTTCCCATTTTCCTGGAAGATCTTTTTTGTTCGAAAATAATCCGACAAAAATTTGTTTTCTTGTTTTTCTGTGCTAAAATTAAGCCGTCTACTCGAACGTGTGTTCGAATATTGAGCAAATAATTTTTAAGGAGGTTGAATCAGAAACTGCTTATGCTCTTATGCTAGATTTACGGACAGATTTTTCTCTGCCCTGTAAACTAATAGCAGAGGAGCATTTTTTATATGATTCGATATTCACCAGAATTTAAGCAATCTCTTGTCGAGATGCACAACCAAGGGCGTTCTTACACTGAACTAGCCGCTGAGTACGGGCCTTCGGCCGATTCAATCCGTAACTGGGTCAAATTGTACACAGTCCACGAAGTGGACGGCGAGAAATGGACGCAAGCTGATGTAAACGCATTACAAAAGGAAAACGCCAAACTTCGCGAAGAACTTGAGATTTTAAAACGAGCCGCGGTGTTGCTTTCGAAGTACAATTAACGCAAAATCGCGAGTTAGGACTGGAAATCATTGACCGGTCACTCGCAATGGGACACCGCATAACAAGCGTTTTATCGGCTTTGAACATTGCTCGAAGCACGTATTATCAATGGAAAAACTGGCAACCTAGCCAACGAGAAACACGGCGTACTGCTCTGAAAACGGCAATTAAAGCCGTTTATAACACCAATCGTGGCATCTATGGCTACCGTCGTATCGCAGCGTTCTTGCGCTTCATTTTGAAGACTGATGTTGGTGATCGTTTGGTTTGGGAACTCATGAATGAGCTCAATCTCAAATCTCGCATGGTCAAGAAGTCATACAAGAAGCCAACAACAACCACTGACACACCTCAAAAGCCCAACCTCATGAAGAAGTTGGATGATTTGAGTGGCGTTCTGGCAACTGACATTACGTACATCCAGTTGATGAATCGTGAGTGGGTTTATCTGGCAACCGTCTATGACCCAGAAAAGCGTCGCGTAGTCTCATACGGACTAAGTCCAGAGATGACCAAGGAATTCGCAACATCCGTCGTAGTGCCCCCATGTTTTTTCGCTCCAAAAATTCCCATGTTTTTTCGCCCCCTGCTCCCACTAAATTTCCAAATAATAAAACCGTGGGCTATTCGCCCACACCCAACAAGCGCAAAGCGCTTGACCTTGCCTCTGAAAAGCAACTTGATAACTGCATTCGTTTCTTTCCGTCGTCTTAGCAAAAGCTAAACAACTCAAAAAAAGAGATCAAGGGTAAATACACTCACTACGTTCGCCCTTGACCTCTTTTATTTCGCTGTTTTTAACGCATTTGCCGACGAAAAGATAAAACACATAAAAATATACGCAGATATATTTAAAACGTCTTAAAACGCAAATATGAGCTTCTAAGAGTGATTTAAATTCCAAAACTTATATCAAAAAAATTAAGTTCGTGTAACAGCAAGCACAGTCAAGGTATATCCCTTTGACAAAAAATAGCACATTCTCTATCGAAAATTTTTGCTTATTTTTTAAATTATTTTGGGAAATTTTCCCAATCCCTTTTTCTAACTCAAAAAATATAATCACTCAAAATTTAAAAGGGCGCACTTATACACCACTTTTCAAGTCGTATTATTTTCTTCGAAAAGCGTGCGCAAAAAACCCCCTTCGTCATTTTTGACAGGGGGCTTTTTGATGTAAAAATTTCTATCGAAATTTAAAAATTCGCTTCACTCATGTTATAAAGACTTAAAATAAAATAACTCTTAAAATCTTTAGGTAGTTGTTGCTTCAGTGTTTCTTCATTCGGTGTATCTTCCAAGTAAAGTATAACACACTATACTTTATATTCATAAAGTGTGTGCTCTGCGAGGCTGTCGGCAGTGCCGACCAAAACCATAAAACCTTTAAGACCTTTCTTTTTTTTACGAGAAAAAAGAAACAAAAAAACCTGCCCTCTGCCACTGCACTAACCCCATGATGTGG
>NZ_JAESLS010000011.1:0-38774 GCF_017892745.1 Staphylococcus sp. GDY8P45P
CAAGAGTAGGACGTTGCCAGGTAATTAAGACCCGAAAGGGTCTTTTTTTGCATCAAAAGAATTTTAACTGCATGGGTTGATGTATAAATACTATTAATTTTAAAAAAGTAATCATGATACTTTGACGGTATGGTCTTCAAGTGCGCTCATTTTTTTATGTTATTATGTTAAAATGTAGAAGATTAAAACGTTATACTGTTGTATAAGCAGATGTGTATTTTACTATATAATAGTAGGATTGTAATGAAACAAAAATATAGAAATAGAAATTGAAAAGTGAGGATAAGTATGAGTGAATCATTGTTACATAAATTGAAAGGATTATTAGCTGAAGAACCTATTTCATTACATGTACCTGGACATAAAAATATGACTATCGGATACTTAAACCAATTGAATTTTAAAATGGATATGACAGAAATTACAGGACTTGATGACTTACATTCCCCTGAGTCTGTAATAGCTGAAAGTATGCAAAGAGTTACCAAACATCCTGATTATGACGCTTATTATTTAGTAAATGGTACCACTTCAGGAATATTGTCTGTAATTCAAGCATTTTCCTCAAAAAAAGGGGATTATGCGATAGTGCGGAATGCACATAAATCTGTATTTCATGCATTAGATTTAATAAAGGCAAAAGCACAATTATTAAAAATGGATATTAGTGATGCTACGAATCAATATCTAGGACCTAACAAAACGTCATTATATGATCAAGTTAAAGATAGTAAGCTAGCGGTATTTACTTATCCTAATTATTATGGTGAATGTTTTGATATTAAATTTGTTATGGAATGTTTAAAGTCATTGAAAATACCAACGCTAATCGATGAAGCACATGGTGCACATCTAGGTTTAGAACATTTCCCTGAGACAACATTAAACTTGGGCGCGGATTATGTTGTGCAATCATATCATAAAACATTGCCATCACTAACGATGAGTTCAGTGATATTTATTCATAAAAATGCACCTTATAGAGAAGAGGTCATAAAATATTTATCTTATTTTCAATCTTCTAGTCCATCTTATCTATTAATGAGTAGTTTAGAACTCGCGCAAAAATTTTATGAAGACTATAATAGTGAACATTTTTTTCAAAAAAGAGAACAACTGATTCAACGATTAAAAAGCAAAGGGTTAGAAGTTGTTGAGGTTGATGATCCACTGAAAATAAATGTAAGATGTAAGGGATATAATGGCTATGAATTGCAATCATACTTTGAAACACAGCATATTTATGTTGAATTGGCTGATGACCTTCAAGTATTAATGGTCTTGCCATTATGGCATGAAGATGATCAATACCCATTTGATGAACTATTATCAAGGATTGAAAAAATCCAATTAGTAGAGAGACCGCAGGATATAAATACTAGCATACCGTATAGAACTGAAAGTAGTGTGTACTATGGTGGCGAAATACAGCATGTGCGAAAAATAGACATTAAACATGCTGGAAATAAAATATTAGCCAATCACATTGTGCCATATCCTCCTGGCGTTCCGTTAATGTTTAAGGGAGAAAAAATAACAGAAGATATGGTAAAATTAATGGATTATTGGTGTGAACATCATCAAAGAGTTGAAGGAATTAAAAATTTAAAAATAGAAATTAAGGATGAATAAGATGTCAGCTTTTATAACTTTTGAAGGACCAGAAGGTTCTGGAAAAACAACTGTGATACAACAAGTTGCAGAAAAACTAAAACATGAATATCATATTGTACTTACGAGAGAGCCAGGAGGCGTAAAGACAGGAGAGCAGATAAGAGAAGTATTACTCGAGGGAGAAGACATGGATGATCGGACTGAAGCATTATTATTTGCTGCATCAAGACGCGAACATCTTGTAGGCAAAGTTATCCCAGCATTAGATAATGGTAATATTGTTTTATGTGATCGCTATATTGATAGTTCATTAGCATATCAAGGGTATGCAAGGGGTATAGGTATAGAAGAAGTTAAATCTATTAATGAATTTGCGATTAATGGATTATATCCAGATTTAACTATCTATCTAGATGTAAGTGTCGAAGTTGGTAGAGAGAGAATACTAAAAAATCAAAGAAATCAAAATCGTTTAGATCAAGAAGATGTAAAATTTCATGAAAAAGTAGTTGAAGGTTATAAAAAGATTATTCATAATGAGTCTGAACGCTTTATTGTAATTAATGCGGATCAAAGTATAGATAAAGTAGTGAATACAACGTATGAATCTATCACCAATTATTTAGAAAAATTATGATATAATATTCAAAAGAGGTGTTTAGTATGAAAATGATTATAGCAATCGTACAAGACCAGGATAGTCAGGAACTTTCGGACAAACTTGTTAAACATAATTTTAGAGCGACAAAACTTGCAACAACAGGTGGATTTTTAAGAGCAGGCAACACAACGTTCTTATCAGGTGTAGAAGATAATCGTGTCGATGAAATGCTACAGGTTATTAATGATACTTGTGGTAATAGAGAACAACTTGTATCGCCGATTACCCCGATGGGTGGAAGCGCTGATTCATATATACCTTATCCAGTTGAAGTGGAAGTTGGCGGCGCAACGGTATTTGTTATGCCAGTAGAAGCGTTCCATCAATTCTAAAAATATGGTTGCTGTATATGGTAACTTTTCGAATTACATGTTGCTAAGTGATTAGCTAATGTTAAATGTAATTTGTTAAGGCACTGTGTATTAGCAGCCTTTTTATATAAAGGAGCAACATTATCATGGATGAATTAGAAAGACTGACAAAAGCATATCAATCTAATAAACTATCGCATGCATATTTATTTGAAGGTGACGATGGACAGACAATGCAACAAGTTGCTATCGATTTTTCTAAAATGATTTTATGTGGTGAAGAAAATCAATGTCAGTTAAAAGTAGAAACATTTAATCATCCAGATTTTATGTATGTGTCTTCTGAAGAAACGACAATAAAAAAGGATCAAATAGAGCAATTAGTACATCATATGAATCAATTGCCTATTGAAGGAAATTATAAAGTATATATTATAGAATCCTTTGAAAAATTAACGATTCAAGGTGAAAATAGTATATTAAAATTTCTAGAAGAGCCTCCAGATAATACAATTGCCATTTTATTAACTACGAAACCAGAGCAAATTTTAGACACAATTCACTCGAGATGTCAGCATGTTTATTTTAAACCAATTAATAAATTAAATTTTATAGATAGATTAGTGGAGCGAGAAATCACACGACCTGTTGCGGAATTGTTAAGCGCCTATACAACACAGATAGAGACTGCAGTTGCGTTAAACGAAGACTCAGACTTAATGGCACTGCGAAAGAGTATCATTAAATGGTGTCAGTTAATATTGAAAAATCGTTCTATGGCATTAATAGCAATTGTTGATTTATTGAAACAAGCTAAAAACAGACGCTTACAGTTATTATCATTGGCAGCAGTTAACAGTTTCTTTGAAGATATTATGCATGCTAAAGTAGGATTAGAAGATGAAATGATATTTCAAGATTTACAGGTGGAAATTAAACAATACGCACAAAATTTAACATATAATCAGATTGTTTTAATGTTTGATCAGTTAACTGAAGCACATAAAAAATTAAATCAAAATGTAAATCCAACATTAGTATTTGAACAAATCGTTATAAAAGGGGTGAAATAATTATGCAAAACGTAGTAGGTATACACTTTCAACACGCAGGTAAAATGGAATATTACTCACCACAAAATTTTGACTTAAGTTTGGGTGAGTGGGTTGTTGTTGAATCAAAACGAGGATTAGAAGTTGGAAGAGTGAAGTATGAACCTTTAAATGTAGCTGATGAAGATGTCGCATTACCTTTAAAACAGATTGTTCGTAAAGCTACAGAAAAAGATATAGTACAATACGAACAAAATGAACATGATGCAAAAGATGCTTTGAATTTGTGCAAAGATATCATTCAACAACAGCATTTGGATATGCGTTTAGTAAATTGTGAATTTACTTTGGATAAATCGAAAGTTATTTTTAATTTTACATCAGATGAGCGTGTAGATTTTAGAAAATTAGTGAAGGTATTAGCTCAAAAATTGAGAACAAGAATAGAATTAAGACAAATCGGTGTTAGAGATGAAGCAAAATTATTGGGGGGCATTGGACCTTGTGGTCGTTCGTTATGTTGTTCGACTTTTTTAGGTGACTTTGAACCAGTTTCGATAAAAATGGCTAAAGATCAGAATTTATCATTAAATCCTTCAAAGATTTCTGGTGCTTGTGGTCGACTTATGTGCTGTTTGAAATATGAAAATGACTATTATGAAGAAGCAAGAGCTCAGTTACCAGATGTTGGGGATGTCATTGAAACGCCGGAAGGTAATGGTAGAGTTGTGGGCTTAAATATTTTAGATATATCTATGCAGGTTAAAATAGAGGGTCTTGAACAACCATTAGAATATAAAATGGAAGAATTAGAAACATTAAATTAGGAGGCCGTGACAACATTGAATCGAAGCGACATATTTGAAAATCTAGCTCATTTAGAGGAAAACATTAATCAAA
Source organism: Staphylococcus sp. GDY8P45P (assembly GCF_017892745.1). Taxonomy (NCBI): domain Bacteria; kingdom Bacillati; phylum Bacillota; class Bacilli; order Caryophanales; family Staphylococcaceae; genus Staphylococcus; species Staphylococcus sp. GDY8P45P. The sequence continues at coordinate 4,539 of NZ_JAESLS010000011.1, forward strand.
TTAATCGTGACATGTTAAATTTAAAAAATCTTACAGTAGCATTAATTGAAGAAAATGTCGCATTACAAATAGAGAATGAGAATTTAAAAACATTAATAGGTAAAGAAGAAAAAACTAAAAAAATAGAAAATGATAAAAAAGATCAACCTAAACGCCCATTACGTAGCAAAGATAATTTAGCGATGCTATACAAAGAAGGCTTCCATATATGCAATGGAGAGCTATTTGGCAAACATAGAAAAGGCGACGACTGTCTGTTTTGTCTCGAAGTATTAAGTGAGTAGTATAAATATCATTTATAAGAATAGAAAAATATGGAGTTGAGGATGAGAAAAGCGATAGGCTTCATTAGCGAAGCATCGTAAACTCATCCTCTTTTTTGGAGGTTACAAAAATGTTAATGGAAAATGAGAGGTATGATTTTTTATTAAAAGAGAAATTAGAAATTATACAAAATGATGATGTTTTTTCTTTTTCAACGGATGCTTTGTTACTCGCGCATTTTACAAAAGTAAAGAAAAAAGATGTCATTATGGATCTGTGTTCTGGTAATGGTGTTATTCCTTTGTTACTATCTCATAAAGGAAATCAATTTATTGAAGGTATCGAAATACAAGCACAATTAGTGAACATGGCTAAAAGAAGTATTGCTCACAATCATCTGAACAAAAGAATTCATATGTATCATATGGATTTGAAGCAAGCACATCATACGTTTAAACCATCACAGTATAGTCTTGTTACATGTAATCCTCCGTATTTTAAAGTGAATCAACAATTTCAGCATCAAAAAGATGCACATAAAATTGCGAGACATGAGATAATGTGTACATTGGATGATTGTTGTTTTGAGGCGCGGCATTTATTGAAAGAAGGCGGTAGGTTTTTAATTGTCCATCGTGCTGACCGTCTTATGGATGTCTTAAGTAGTATGAGACATTATCGAATAGAACCTAAGAAGCTTTATTTTATTTATAGTAAACCTGGTAAAGTAGCTCAAACAATTGTAGTTGAGGGTAGAAAAGGTGGTAACCAAGGTTTAGACATACAGCAACCATTCTATATATATAATGAAGATGGAACATATTCAGAAGAAATGAGAGAAATCTATTATGGATAAGCATTTTATTTATATCGTTAGATGTAAAGATGGAAGTTTATATACTGGTTATGCAAAAGATATAGAACAAAGAATAGCAAAACATAATAGTGGTCAAGGTGCTAAATATACTAAAATAAGACGGCCAGTAGAGTTAGTTTATCAAGAAATGTTTGATACTAAATCAGAAGCTATGAAGCGTGAATATGAAATCAAAACATTTTCTAGACAGAAAAAATTACAGCTGATAAGTGAGGGATAGAAGTATGGCGACATTGTATTTAGTAGGTACACCAATTGGAAATTTAGCTGATATTACATATAGAGCAGTTGATATTTTACGAACAGTAGACTTGATTGCATGTGAAGATACACGTGTGACAAAAAAGCTTTGTGCACATTATGATATACACGCACCGTTGAAATCATATCATGACCATAATAAAGCACAGCAGACGGAATACCTCATTCAGCAATTACAGGAAGGGGTTAATATTGCGTTAGTGTCAGATGCTGGACTACCTTTGATAAGTGATCCTGGATACGAACTTGTAGTAGCTGCTAGAAATAATGGAATCAGAGTTGAGACCGTACCTGGGCCAAATGCCGGGTTAACCGCATTGATGGCAAGTGGGTTACCCTCATTTACATACACGTTTCTTGGGTTTTTACCAAGGAAAGAAAAGGCGAAATATGATTTATTAGAACAACGCATGTTTCAAGATAGTACTTTGATTATTTATGAATCACCGCACCGTGTTAAAGATACATTAAAGACCATTTATAAAATAGATGCGCAAAGAAATGTATCATTAGGTAGGGAATTGACCAAAAAATTCGAAGAAATTATCACGGATAAAGTGGAAAACTTACTAATGAAACTAGATGAAGGAGAAATACTTACAAAAGGCGAATTTGTCATCATCATTGAAGGGGACATTGCAGCAGAAGATACGTCTTGGTTTGAAAATATGTCTATACATGAACACGTTGGACATTATATTAATAAGAATATGAAACCTAAAGTAGCGATTAAACAAGTTGCAGAAGACAGGCAAATGAAGACAAGTGAAGTATATGATGTATATCATAATGTATAAAACGCAAGCTTACAAAATGCAATGCTAAAAAGAAAATTAAATAATAACTTTTTTGAAATTTTATCAATAAAACCAAGCGAAAAATTCCCATAACAAGCTTGATTTATGGTAATGTAGATAAGATAGAGATTATTTATCATGTTGTAAAATGAGTGAAAATTGCTAACGGACAAATACTTAATTTTATGCTAAATCAAACGTATTAAAATGATTAATAAATATAAATTGAACACTTATCTGCTTCATTGAAAATAAAAATAAATTTAGATATATTTGAAGTGAAAGAAACGAGGAGGAACATTGATGGCGAAAGAAACATTTTATATCACTACACCTATATATTATCCGAGTGGGAATTTACATATCGGTCATGCATATACAACTACAGCTGGTGATGTCATCGCACGTTATAAAAGAATGCAAGGCTATGATGTTCGATATTTAACAGGAACGGATGAACATGGTCAAAAAATACAGGAAAAAGCGCAAAAAGCTGGGAAATCAGAATTAGATTATTTGGATGAAATGATTTCAGGCATCAAAGCGTTATGGAAAAAGTTAGAGATATCCAATGATGACTTTATTCGTACAACTGAAGCGCGTCATAAAGAAGTTGTACAACAAATATTTGAACGCTTATTGGCACAAGGTGACATATATCTTGGTGAATACGAAGGCTGGTATTCTGTACCGGATGAAACGTATTATACGGAAACACAACTTGTTGATCCTGTATATGAGAATGGTGCAATTGTCGGAGGTAAAAGCCCTGATTCTGGACACGAAGTAGAATTGGTAAAAGAAGAAAGCTATTTCTTTAATTTATCAAAATATACTGACCGCTTATTAGAATTTTATGATGAAAATCCAGATTTTATTCAACCACCGTCTCGTAAAAATGAGATGATTAATAATTTCATCAAACCAGGATTAGAAGATTTAGCAGTATCTCGTACATCATTTGACTGGGGTATTCATGTTAAATCGAATCCAAAGCATGTTGTTTATGTGTGGATTGATGCGCTAGTAAACTACATATCATCACTTGGTTATTTATCAGATGATGATAGCTTGTTTAAAAAATATTGGCCTGCAGATATCCATATTATGGCGAAGGAAATTGTTAGATTCCATTCCATTATCTGGCCGATTTTATTGATGGCTTTAGATATTCCATTACCTAAAAAAGTCTTTGCTCATGGTTGGATTTTAATGAAAGACGGCAAAATGAGTAAATCAAAAGGAAACGTAGTAGATCCTAACGTATTGATTGATCGTTATGGCTTAGATGCAACACGTTATTATTTAATGCGTGAATTACCATTTGGTTCTGACGGCGTATTTACTCCAGAAGGCTTCGTAGAACGTACAAATTATGATTTAGCTAATGATTTAGGTAACCTAGTTAACCGTACAATTTCAATGGTTAATAAATATTTTAATGGCGAACTACCAGCTTATGAAGGTCCTAAACACGAATTAGACGAAGAAATGGAACAATTGGCACTTGATACAGTGAAAACGTTCCATGAAAATATGGATAATTTACAATTCTCAGTGGCACTTTCAACAATATGGAAATTTATAAGTAGAACGAATAAATATATCGATGAAACAACACCTTGGATTTTAGCAAAAGATGAGAATCAGAAAGACATGCTTGGCAATGTTATGGCTCATTTAGTAGAGAATATTCGTATCATTGCAGTGCTATTAAGACCATTCTTAACAAATGCGCCAAGACAAATTTTTGAACAGTTAAATATCAATTCACCTGAATTATATGAATTTAACAGTATAGAACAGTATGGTGCGTTAACAGAGCCTATTATGGTAAGTAGTAAACCGCAACCTATTTTCCCACGCTTAGAAAGTGATGCTGAAATAGAATATATCAAGCAATCTATGCAACCAGATAAGGTCGAAGAAGCGCAAAAAGAAGTACCTAGTAAAGCACAAATTGATATCAAAGATTTTGATAAGGTAGAAATCAAAGCGGCCACGATTATTGATGCTGAGAATGTAAAAAAATCTGATAAATTATTAAAAATCCAAGTTGATTTAGATAATGAACAACGTCAAATCGTTTCAGGCATTGCTAAGTTCTATCAACCTGAAGATATTATCGGGAAAAAAGTTGCGGTAGTTACCAACTTGAAGCCGGCTAAATTAATGGGTCGAAAATCAGAAGGTATGATTTTATCTGCTGAAAAAGATGGTGTACTTACACTGGTAAGCCTTCCGAATGCAATTCCAAATGGTGCAGTAATTAAGTAATCATTAGATAAAGGGAGCGATTTAATATGCTAATCGATACACATGTTCATTTAAATGCAGAACAATATGATGAAGATTTAGAAGCGGTTATTGAGCGCGCAAAAGATAATGGCGTAGATCGTATGTTTGTAGTAGGCTTTGATACACCGACTGTTGAACGTACAATGGAGCTAATTGATCAATACGACTTTATATACGGTATTATTGGATGGCACCCTGTAGATGCTATTGATTGCACAGAAGAAAGATTGGCATGGATAGAAAAGTTGGCAGCACACCCTAAAGTTATTGGAATTGGTGAAACTGGTTTAGATTATCACTGGGATAAATCTCCAAAAGATGTCCAACAAGCTCTGTTCAGAAAGCAAATTGCGTTAGCTAAACGCGTTAATCTACCAATCATTATTCATAATAGAGAGGCAACACAAGACTGTGTAGATATTTTAAAAGAAGAGCATGCAGAAGAAATTGGCGGTATTATGCATAGCTTTAGTGCGTCACCTGAGATTGCAGATGATGTCATTAATAAATTGAATTTCTATGTATCTTTAGGAGGCCCTGTCACATTTAAAAATGCGAAGCAGCCTAAAGAAGTTGCTAAACATGTACCATTTGATAGATTATTAGTTGAAACAGATGCACCGTTCCTATCTCCACATCCATACAGAGGGAAGCGAAATGAACCAGCACGTGTAACTTTGGTAGCTGAACAAATTGCTGAGTTACGCGAAATTAGCTATGAGGAAGTTTGCCGTCAAACAACTGAAAATGCTGAACGGTTATTTAAATTAAAAGCATAAAGATATTATTTTAAAGGTATCGGTCTGAAATATGGCTTAGTTGGTATATGAATACTAAGAGTAACCATAATTTGAGCCGGTACCTTTTTATTTTTTCTGAAATGAAGTAAAAAATGAAAGGTGTCACAATAAATGAAGATAAATGAATTTATTGTAGTAGAGGGAAGAGATGATACAGAGCGGGTAAAAAACGCTGTTGATTGCGACACAATTGAAACAAATGGAAGTGCAATTGATGAAAAAACGTTGAATGTGATTGCACAAGCATATGAAACACGAGGTGTCATTGTTTTAACAGATCCTGATTTCCCAGGTGATAAAATTCGTAATACAATAAAAAAGCATATTCCAGGGGTTAAACATGCTTATATTGATCGAGAAAAAGCCAAGGGGAAACGTGGTAAAATAGGTGTCGAACATGCGAAAATCGAAGATATCAAAGAAGCTTTGATTCATGTGAGCACGCCATTCGAAGAGGGATATGAAAGCATCAATAAGGATGTTTTGATTGATCTTGGATTAATTATAGGTAAAGACGCACGCAGAAAAAGGGAAATTTTAGGAAGAAAACTTCATATCGGCCATTCTAACGGGAAACAACTACTTAACAAGTTAAATGCTTTTGGTTATACAGAAGAAGACGTTAGAAATGCCTTGAAAGATAATAAAGGAAGTGAAGAATAATTGGATATGAAAGATATTGCCACACCATCGCGAACAAAAGCACTTCTAAATCATTATGGTTTTAGCTTCAAAAAAAGTTTAGGCCAAAACTTTTTAATTGATGTCAACATTATCCATAATATTATAGATGCGAGTAATATAGATGAACGTACGGGTGTTATTGAAGTAGGTCCAGGTATGGGGTCACTGACAGAACAATTGGCTAAAAGTGCAAAAAAAGTAATCGCTTTTGAAATTGATCAACGCTTAATACCAGTACTGAATGAAACAATGGCACCATATAAAAATGTTACGGTGATCAATGAAGATATATTGAAAGCGGATATTGCACATTATGTGACACATGAACTAGCAGATTGTGAGCAAATTTTAGTTGTTGCTAATTTACCATATTATATAACTACACCTATTTTATTAAACTTAATGCAACAAAAATTACCAATTGATGGTTATGTAGTAATGATGCAAAAAGAAGTTGGTGAACGATTAAATGCTGAGGTAGGAACAAAAGCTTATGGATCCTTATCTATAGTTGCGCAGTTTTATACCGAAACCAGCAAAGTGTTGACTGTACCGAAGACAGTATTCTTACCACCTCCAAACGTAGATTCAATCGTAGTGAAGTTAATGAAACGTGAACAACCACTTGTCGATGTAGACGACGAAGATAAATTTTTCAAATTGTCTAAAGCTGCATTCGGGCAAAGAAGAAAAACCATCAACAATAATTATCAAAGTTTGTTTGTTGATGGAAAAGCAAATAAAGAGATAATTGTAAATTGGTTAGAAGCTAGTGGCATTAACCCTAAAAGACGTGGGGAAACGCTTTCTATAAAAGAATTTGCAAATTTATATAATGAATTGAAAAATTTCCCGGAATTGGAATTTTAAATGATTGACAACTGCGTATGACCTTGCTAAAATTGACGTTTATTTGACAAAATCGCGCTAAATGTGTTATTATACAATATGTAGCGAGGTGGAGCAATATGCCAAAATCTATTGGAGACATCAAAAATTCACTTGATTGTCAATTAGGAAACCGTATTGTACTGAAAGCGAATGGTGGTCGTAAAAAAACAATTGAGCGTAGCGGTGTTTTAAAAGAAACTTACCCATCCGTTTTTATTGTTGAACTAGACCAAGATATTCATAATTTTGAGCGTGTATCATATACATACACTGACGTTTTAACAGAAAACGTACAAGTTTCTTTTGAAGATGATAATCATCAAGAAGCAATTGCACACTAAATAGCAGTAATATAAATTGAAAATTTGGTTCAAGCAACCATATTTTTATTTCAGACATTAATATGAGATTGATTAGAAAAAGGTATGTTGGTGAATAGTCATCAATATACCTTTTTCTTTTGAAATATTATAGAATTCATCAGAATTAAAGAGATATAGTTTTATTACGTCAAAATATTATTGTAAAATAAGGAACTAACTGGTTGAATGATACATTAAGGTGCTTAAAGTGATAAGCAAGGTAAATTGGGCAATAAACTTATAAAATTTTGAAAAAAGAATAACGCAAGTATAACAATATGTTAAAATCATTTTATTACCATATCGAATTGAAAGAGGGTGGGAATATGATTTATGAGACTGCGCCAGCAAAAATAAATTTAACGTTGGACACACTCTTCAAACGAGATGATGGTTTTCATGAAGTTGAAATGATTATGACAACGATTGATCTTAATGATCGTTTATCTTTTGAACTGCGCAAAGATAAAAAAATAGTTGTGGACGTAGAGCAAAGTTATGTTCCCTCCGATAATAAAAATTTAGCTTACAAAGCTGCAGAGTTAATGAAAGAAACTTATAATTTAAAGCAAGGTGTTACGATTACAATAGATAAAGATATACCAGTTTCAGCTGGCCTTGCAGGTGGATCGACAGACGCTGCTGCAACATTAAGAGGAATGAATCGACTATATAAGCTAAATAGACCTTTAGAAGAATTGTGTGAGTTAGGCATACAAATAGGAACTGATATTCCTTTTTGTATATATGGGAGAACCGCTTTTTGTAGAGGAAAAGGGGAATTGATTAGATTTATGAACAAGCCGCCTTCTGCATGGGTGATTGTTGCTAAGCCAGATTTAGGCATTTCCTCTCCTGATATTTTTAAAAAGTTAGATTTAACTCAAGAACATGAGGTTTATACTGAAACTTGTAAAGAAGCATTGGATACGGGGAATTATGAATTATTATGTAATAGTCTTTCAAACAGATTGGAACCCATCTCTGGAGAAATGTATTCAGATATTTATAAAATCAAAGAAAATATGCTTAAAAATGGAGCAGATGGTGCTGTAATGAGTGGGAGTGGTCCAACCGTTTATGGATTAACACAAAAAGAACGTCAAGCCAGGCATGTGTATAATGCGGTCAATGGCTGTTGTAACGAAGTATATATTGCAAGATTATTAGGTTAGTGAGAAGGGATGAATAAAATGCGCTATAAAAGAAGTGAACGTATTGTTTATATGACACAATACTTGATGAACAACCCCAATAAATTAATACCTTTAACATTTTTTGTACAAAAATTTAAACAAGCAAAATCATCCATCAGTGAAGATGTACAAATTATTAAATCTACTTTTCAAAAAGAAAAACTGGGCACGGTGATAACAACTGCCGGAGCAAGTGGTGGAGTTACTTATAAACCACAGATGAGTAAAGCAGAAGCAAGTGAAGTTGTAGATGAAGTCATCGAACTTCTGCAAGAAAAGGACAGACTTTTGCCAGGTGGTTATTTATTCTTATCGGATTTAATGGGTAATCCCACTTTATTGAATAAGGTTGGAAAATTAATTGCAACGCTTTATATGGATCAAGAGTTGGATGCGATTGTAACTATCGCTACAAAAGGGATCTCACTAGCAAATGCAGTAGCGAATGTTTTAAATTTACCTGTAGTAGTGATAAGGAAAGATAATAAAGTAACCGAAGGCTCTACGGTCTCTATAAATTATGTGTCGGGTTCCACTAGAAAGATAGAAACGATGGTATTATCTAAGCGTACATTACCAGAAAACTCTAACGTTCTCGTTGTGGATGATTTTATGCGTGCAGGTGGTTCTATTAACGGTGTGATGAATTTAATGAATGAGTTTAAGGCACATGTTAAAGGGGTATCCGTATTAGTAGAATCAAAAGAAGTTAAGCAAAGATTAATTGAAGATTATACTTCCTTAGTTAGATTGTCTGATGTAGATGAATACAATCAGGAATTTAAAGTGGAAAAAGGCAACAGTTTAACTAAATTTACTTAAAGGAGCGGATCAACATCATGAAAGTAGTCAACACTTCAAAAGCACCAGAAGCATTGGGTCCATACTCACATGCAACGGTCATTAACGGGCTTGTGTTTACATCAGGACAAATCCCATTAAATTTAGATGGCGAAATTGTCAGTGATGATGTAAAAGCACAAACGAAGCAAGTCTTAGAAAATGTAAAAGTTGTATTAAATGAAGCTGGATCAAACATAGATTCAGTAATTAAAGCAACAATATTCATTGCTGATATGAATGAATTTCAAAATATAAATGAAGTTTATGGTGAATATTTTGCGGAACATCAACCGGCAAGAAGTTGTGTTGAAGTCGCAAGATTGCCTAAAGATGTAAAAGTTGAAATTGAAGTCATCGCAGAAGTGAAGTAATTTAAAGGATTTATAATTTTTGATGAAATTGTTAAGCTTCTAACAAAGAGATACTAGGGGGGCTCACTACATGAAAGTGACAGATGTAAGACTTAGAAAAATACAAACAGATGGAAGAATGAAAGCTTTAGTTTCAATAACTCTAGATGAATCATTTGTGGTGCATGATTTAAGAGTGATTGAAGGCAACTCAGGTCTATTCGTCGCAATGCCAAGTAAAAGAACACCAGATGGTGAATTTCGTGATATCGCGCATCCAATTAATTCAGAAATGAGACAAGAAATTCAAGATGCGGTTATGAAAGTTTATGACGAAACGGATGAAGTTATCCCTGATAAAAATGCTCAATCATCAGAAGAAACAAATGACGAAGCTTAATATATAAGACGAATCAAATTAAAAAAAGGGTTTGGGATATAAATCTCAATCTCAAAATAAAAAAGACTAATCCGTATACCAATGGATTAGTCTTTTTTTTGTATTAAATATCTTGCGATTTCATCCGTGCATGCTTGCCCAGGGATATGGTTCGAGCCTGTAGTCTCTCACTCATATCATTTCCTAGGGCGTCAGCACGATATAAAATCGCTATAAGTGTAAAGAGAAATCACATTTATATAAAATGATTAATTACTTTAGTTGGATTTTCATTAACGAAAATCCAACCGTTTTGTGTATTAAACTAAAATATGAATATAAAGAATTGAAATAATTTATTATAATGAAAAGGTGACAAAAAATATATTTTTGCTTTTACAAATGAATAATAAATGGCTTAATATAATTACAAGTTATTTTAATAATTAGAAAAACTGACATTTAAATTAATAACGCCACGACCTCTGAAGCGCATTAGTATTTATAAAGTATGACATAAATTTATGACAATCATTTTATTATGATTTATGGAAGTCAAAGATGACAATTATGAATATGTTTAGGAGAAAGAAAATAACTTGAATTGTTTCCATTGTATAACATTAGGGTTTTGAGCCTTGAAAGTGGTACTAGCGTTAAATTATAATAATATAGAAGTGTATAATTTAATGGAGGGTTACACACATGCAAAGACATGCAATAGTACTTGCAGCTGGAAAAGGTACACGTATGAAATCTAAGAAATACAAAGTACTACATGAGGTTGCGGGCAAATCAATGATTGAACATGTCGTTGATAACGTTAAACAATCTGGAGTAGAAAATCTTGTGACCATTGTTGGCCACGGTGCAGAAAGCGTGAAAGAAACGTTGGGAGATACATCTTTATATAGTTTCCAAAACGAACAACTCGGTACTGCACATGCCGTTAAAATGGCGAGTGAGCACTTGAAAGACGAACAAGGTACAACATTAGTGGTTTGTGGCGATACGCCGTTAATAACTGCAGAAACGCTTAAATCACTATTAGAACACCATGAAAGCAATCAAGCTGATGCAACAGTTTTATCAGCGACGACAAGTAATCCTTATGGTTATGGTCGTATTGTGAGAGATGGCAATGATCACTTAGTTAAGATTGTAGAGCAGAAAGATGCTACAGTAGAAGAACAACAAATCAATGAAATTAGCTCAGGTATTTTTGCATTTGATAATAAATTGCTTTTTGAAAAATTAGAACTGGTAAAAAATGATAATGTTCAAGCTGAGTATTATTTACCTGATGTTTTGTCTCTTATTTTACAGGAGCAAGGAACGGTTGAAATCTATCGTACAGATGACTTTGAAGAAATTATGGGTGTCAACGATCGTGTAATGTTAAGTGAGGCAGAGGCAGCTTATAGAAAACGTATCAATGACTACCATATGAGAAATGGTGTAACACTTATTGATCCTGCTACTACATATATAGGTGCAGATGTGAAATTAGCTATGGATGTTACAATTGAGGCAAATGTGAAATTAGCTGGTAACTGTGTAATTGGTGAAGATACGATTGTTGGCCAAAACACAGAAATTCATAATAGTAAAATAGGTTCTAACGTTACAATTAAACAATCGGTTATCAACGAAGCGGTTGTAGGCGACAATACTACAATTGGTCCGTTTGCCCAGTTAAGACCTGGAGCAGACTTAGGTGAAAGTGTTAAAGTTGGAAACTTTGTAGAAGTTAAGAAATCAGTCGTTAAAACAGGTGCTAAATTACCACATTTAAGTTATATTGGTGATGCAGAAATTGGTGAACGTACCAACTTAGGTTGCGGTTCTATCACAGTGAATTATGACGGTAAGCATAAATCCAAAACGATCATCGGCAATGATTCATTTATAGGTTGTAATACCAACTTAGTAGCACCAGTAACTTTAGGTGATAGATCATTTATAGCTGCAGGTTCTACAATTACTGATAACGTGCCACATGACAGTTTAGCATTAGCAAGAGCGAGACAAACAACTAAAGAAGGTTATTTAAAAAAATAGACACGATTAGATTACGATTCTAATCATATATATACAATGTAGATGTAAGGAAGACCTCAATCGACATTTTGTAGATTAATGAGATAAATATAACTTTGTCTATGAACGAAACTAATTGAATGAATTAATTGGAGGACTATAAATGTTAAACAATGAGTATAAGAATTCTGCTTTGAAAATATTCTCTTTAAAAGGTAATGAACCCTTAGCCCAAGAAGTAGCAGATAATGTTGGAATCGAGCTAGGTAAATGTTCTGTAAAACGTTTTAGCGATGGAGAAATTCAAATTAATATTGAAGAAAGTATTCGTGGTTGTGATGTATTTATTATTCAACCGACTTCTAATCCAGTAAACTTACATTTAATGGAATTATTAATTATGATAGATGCTTGTAAACGTGCTTCAGCAGCTAATATTAATATTGTGGTGCCATACTATGGTTACGCTCGTCAAGATAGAAAAGCGCGCAGCCGTGAACCAATTACAGCGAAATTAGTTGCAAACTTAATTGAAACTGCTGGCGCAGATCGCATGATTGCATTAGACTTACATGCACCACAAATCCAAGGATTCTTTAATATGCCAATAGACCACTTAATGGGTGTTCCGATTTTAGCAGAATATTTCCAAAATGATACAGACATTGATCCAGAAGAATGTGTCGTAGTTTCTCCAGATCATGGTGGTGTAACTAGAGCACGTAAACTTGCAGATATTCTAAAAACACCAATTGCAATCATAGATAAACGACGTCCTAAACCTAATGTAGCTGAAGTAATGAATATCGTTGGAGAAATTGAAGGTCGCACAGCGATAATTATTGATGATATCATCGATACAGCTGGTACGATTACATTAGCAGCTCAAGCGCTAAAAGACAAAGGTGCTAAAGATGTTTACGCATGTTGTACACACCCTGTATTATCAGGCCCAGCTAAAGAACGTATTGAAAATTCAGCGATTAAAGAGTTAGTCGTTACAAATTCAATTCAATTAGATGAAAACCGTAAACCAGCTAATACTAAGGAACTGTCAGTAGCAGGTTTATTAGCACAAGCTATTGTGCGCGTATATGAAAGAGAATCTGTTAGTGTGCTATTTGACTAATTAGTGCAATAGTTGTATAATTATTCCGTTCGTGATTTCAATTCACGATTAAATAAACACTTGCAAGCAACATTGTGTTGATGGGTAAGTGAGGGGTTCTTATTATCATAATAAGAACAAAAAATGAAAGGTGGAAATAATATGGCTTCATTAAAGTCAATTATTCGTCAAGGTAAACAAACACGTTCAGACCTTAAAACACTTAGAAAAATTGGTAAAGTACCTGCAATCGTTTATGGTTACGGTACAAAAAATACTTCAGTAAAAGTTGATGAAGTAGAATTTATCAAAGTTATTCGTGAAGTTGGACGTAACGGTGTTATCGAATTAGGTGTAGGTTCTAAAACAATTAAAGTAATGGTTTCAGACTATCAATTCGATCCACTTAAAAACCAAATTACTCACATTGACTTCTTAGCAATCAATATGAGTGAAGAACGTACTGTTGAAGTACCAGTTCAACTTACTGGTGAGGCAGTAGGAGCTAAAGAAGGTGGCGTTGTTGAACAACCATTATTCGACCTTGAAGTAACTGCGACACCAGACAATATCCCTGAATCTATCGAAATTGACATCAGTGAATTAGATGTTAACGATAGCTACTCAGTTGCAGATATTAAAGTTTCAGGTGATTTCACAATCGAAAATGACCCTGAAGAATCTGTAGTAACAGTAGTTCCTCCAACTGAAGAACCTACTGAAGAAGAAATCGAAGCTATGGAAGGCGAATCAGAAACTGAAGAGCCAGAAGTTGTTGGTGAAGAAAAAGAAGACGAAGAAGAAGAGAAAGAAGAAGAGTAATTTCTCTGACGTCATTCTAATACACACGATTTCAATAAGAAAAAATAATCTTAAAAAGCACCATGCTTAATTCGTTAAGCTGGTGTTTTTTTATGTTAATATAGTGAATGATATGAAAATAAAAAAACAAACGGTATAACGTTGTGAAATAATAAATGTTTTTGAGTGAATACAACAATTGGAGGTAACATAATGAAATGTATTGTAGGTTTGGGCAATATTGGTAAACGCTTTGAGCTGACAAAACATAATATCGGTTTTGAAGTTATTGATTATATGTTAGAACACAATCAATTTAAATTAGATAAACAAAAGTATAAAGGTGCCTATACAATAGAACGTTTAGCTGGTGAAAAAGTGATGTTTATAGAACCAATGACAATGATGAATTTGTCTGGTGATGCTGTAGGGCCACTGATGAAGTACTATGACATTGATATAGACGATTTACTTGTACTATATGATGATTTGGATTTACCACAAGGTGAAATTCGCTTACGACAAAAGGGTAGTGCCGGTGGTCATAATGGTATGAAGTCGATTATTCAAACTTTAGGTACAGACCAATTCAAACGCATTCGTATTGGTGTTGATCGTCCTTCCAATGGCATGTCGATTGTTGATTATGTATTACAAAAATTTTCGAAGCAAGAAATGGATACAATGAATAAAGTAATAGAACATTCAGCACGTGCAGTAGAAGCTTATATTGAAAGTTCTCGTTTTGACCGTGTGATGAATGAGTTTAATGGTGAGGTCAAGTGAAATCAATAATTACAGAATATATTAAAAAAGATAAACGCTATCAAGAGTTAAATGAAGTATTTGGTGAAGCAAACGTATTGGTTACTGGACTATCTAGTTCGGCGAAGGCAACAATCATAGCCGAAAAGTTTATTCATAGTTCAAAACAATTACTTGTAGTAACGAACAACTTGTATCAAGCAGACAAACTAGAGAGTGACTTGCAACAATATGTTGATACAGATGATATTTACAAGTATCCAATGCAAGATATTATGACAGAAGAATTTTCAACCCAAAGCCCCCAATTCATGAGCGAACGTGTACGTACTTTAACGGCACTTGCTCAAGAAAAGAGAGGGTTATTTATCGTACCGCTAAATGGTTTTAAAAAATGGTTAACACCTGTTGAAATGTGGAGAGCACATCAACTCAAACTTTCCATTGGTGACGATATTGATATTGATGAATTTTTAAACAAACTTGTAAACATGGGATATCGCAGAGAGAGTGTCGTATCGCATATTGGTGAATTCTCGTTACGTGGTGGCATTATTGACATATATCCGTTAATAGGTTTACCAGTAAGAATCGAATTATTTGATACAGAAGTAGATTCAATTCGAAACTTTGATGTGGAGACGCAACGTTCGGAAGAAAATTTAGACCATGTAGACATTACAACTGCCAGTGATTACATCATTACAGATGAAGTATTAAAGCACACTAAATCAAAATTAAAAGAAGCATATGAGTATACACGTCCAAAAATAGATAAATCTGTACGTAATGACTTAAAAGAAACATATGAAAGTTTTCAACTTTTTGAATCTTCTTTATTTGACCATCAAGTATTACGTAGACTCGCTGCTTTTATGTACGAATCCCCTGCAACCATTATTGATTACTTTAAATCTGATGCGATTGTAGCAGTTGATGAATATAATAGAATCAAAGAAACTGAAACAACACTGGTTTCTGAAGCTGAAGAATTTATGCAGAGTTTAATTGAAAGCGGCAAAGGGTTTATCGGACAGAATTTCTTACAATATGACGGGTTTGAGTCACTATTAAATCGATATCCAGTTACGTATTTTACTTTGTTCACTGCAACGATGCCGGTAGAACTCAACACAATCATTAAATTTTCATGTAAGCCAGTACAACAATTTTATGGCCAATATGATATTATGCGTTCCGAATTCCAACGCTTTATCCAAAATGATTATACGATTGTTGTATTAGCAGAAACTGAATCAAAAAAAGAGCGCATTCAATCAATGTTAAATGAAATGCACATACCAACATTTATAGATACGCCAAGTGCACAAAGTGAAGGTGGTAGTGCAATCATCACTGAAGGTAGCCTATCAGAAGGTTTTGAATTACCATATATGCACCTTGTTGTTGTAACAGAACGTGAATTATTTAAATCAAAACAAAAGAAAAAAGCAAAACAACATAAGAAATTAACAAATGCAGAAAAAATTAAATCATATCAAGATTTGAAAGTCGGAGATTTTGTTGTTCATGTTCACCATGGTGTAGGTAAATATTTAGGTGTCGAAACACTTGAAGTTGGCGGCGTTCATAAAGATTATATAAAACTGCAATACAAAGGTACCGATCAATTATTTGTACCAGTAGATCAAATGGATCAAGTACAAAAATATGTTGCTTCCGAAGATAAATCACCCAAATTAAATAAACTTGGTGGTACAGAATGGAAGAAAACAAAAGCTAAAGTTCAACAAAATGTTGAAGATATGGCTGATGAATTAATAGAATTATATAAAGAAAGAGAAATGTCAGTTGGTTATAAATATGGACCAGATACACCACAACAAAATGATTTTGAAATTGACTTCCCTTATGAATTAACGCCAGACCAAGGCAAGTCCATTGAAGAGATTAAACAAGATATGGAAATTGAACGACCAATGGATAGATTATTATGTGGTGATGTTGGTTACGGAAAAACAGAAGTTGCGGTACGAGCAGCTTTTAAAGCTGTAATGGAAGGTAAACAAGTAGCCTTTCTTGTGCCTACGACAATCTTAGCGCAACAACACTATGAAACTTTAATCGAGCGCATGCAAGATTTTCCTATAGAAATCCAACTGATTAGTAGATTTAGAACTACTAAGGAAGTTAAAGAGGTTAAAGAGGGACTTAAATCAGGATATGTTGATATCGTTGTTGGTACGCATAAATTGTTAGGTAAAGATATTCATTATAAAGATTTGGGCTTACTCATCGTAGATGAAGAACAACGTTTTGGCGTAAGACACAAAGAAAAGATTAAGTCACTTAAGACAAATGTTGATGTATTAACTTTAACTGCAACACCGATTCCGAGAACCCTACATATGAGTATGTTGGGCGTGCGTGATTTATCGGTCATTGAAACACCACCAGAAAATCGTTTTCCTGTGCAAACGTATGTATTAGAGCAAAATATGAATTTTATTAAAGAAGCTTTAGAAAGAGAATTATCACGTGAGGGCCAGGTTTTTTACTTATACAATAAAGTGCAATCGATTTATGAAAAACGCGAACAATTGCAAATGTTAATGCCAGAAGCAAATATCGGTGTGGCACACGGTCAAATGAATGAACGTGATTTAGAAGAAACGATGTTGAGCTTTATCAACCATGAATTTGATATTCTTGTAACGACAACGATTATCGAAACTGGCGTAGACGTTCCAAATGCCAATACTTTAATTATCGAAGATGCCGATAAATTTGGATTGAGCCAATTATATCAATTACGAGGACGTGTGGGGCGTTCAAGTCGTATAGGTTATGCATATTTC
This sequence comes from Staphylococcus sp. GDY8P45P, assembly GCF_017892745.1. Lineage (NCBI taxonomy): Bacteria > Bacillati > Bacillota > Bacilli > Caryophanales > Staphylococcaceae > Staphylococcus > Staphylococcus sp. GDY8P45P. The sequence continues at coordinate 22,074 of NZ_JAESLS010000011.1, forward strand.
TTACATCCATCTAACAAGGTATTATCAGAGACTGCTGAAGAAAGACTACAGGCAATCAAAGAATTTACTGAATTAGGTTCCGGTTTTAAAATTGCAATGCGGGATTTAAATATTCGAGGTGCAGGGAATCTTTTAGGTAAACAACAACATGGATTTATTGACTCCGTAGGCTTTGATTTATACTCACAAATGTTAGAAGAAGCGGTGAATGAAAAACGAGGTATTAAAGAAGAACAACCTGATGCTCCCGAAGTTGAAATTGAACTAAATATTGATGCTTATTTACCAGCTGAATATATTCCAAATGAACAGGCAAAAATAGAAATTTATAAAAAATTACGTAAAATTGAGACGGAATCGCAATTGATGGATGTTAAAGATGAGCTGATTGACCGCTTTAATGATTATCCAGTTGAGGTTGAAAGATTGCTAGAAATGATGGAAATAAAAGTGCATGCGTTGAATGCAGGTGTAACACTTATTAAAGATGTAGGTAAAAAAATAGAGATTTATTTATCCGAAAAAGGCACTACAGACATCAATGGTGAAGCACTCTTTAAACAAACCCAACCACTTGGACGTGCAATGAAAGTTGGTGTTCAAGATGGTAAAATGAAAGTGACACTCAATAAAGATAAAGTATGGTTAGATAGTTTGAAATTCTTAGCGAAATGTTTAGAAGAAAGTATGGTTATACCAGATGAACGTTAAATCTGAAACAAAAGGTGTTTTTAATGGCGTTGTTGTACTAACTATAGCGCTTATCATTGTTAAAGTATTAAGTGCGTTGTACCGTGTGCCTTATCAAAATATACTAGGAGATGGAGGTCTATACGCTTATCAACAAGTATATCCAATAGTAGCTTTAGGTGTTATTTTATCGATGAATGCCATTCCTAGTGCAGTCACTCAAACTTTTAGCGCAAGCGGACAACCCAATCAATATACACGCGTGTTATTAAGGTTACAATTTGCTGGTGTTATCTTTTTCTTAGTTTTATTTACTTGTGCACATTGGGTTGCTTTTCTAATGGGAGATGTCAATTTAGCACCTATGTTAAGGGCGGCAAGTGTCAGCTTTTTATTTGTTGGCATACTTGGTGTCTATAGGGGTTACTATCAGGCACACCATGAGATGAACATACCTGCAATTTCCCAGGTTATAGAACAATTTATTCGTGTCGTAATTATCATGATTGCCATTGTGATGTTTATGAGTCATTCATGGAGTATATATCGTGCAGGTACATTAGCGATTGTTGGTTCAGGTATTGGTTTTTTAGCATCTAGTTTGTTTCTAATACAACGGAAACCTTTTAAATTATCTAGAGCACATGCCAGTGTTGATGTTGCTTGGAAAAAGTTAACGCTAGGTATTGTTGTATTCGCGGTGAGCCAATTGATCGTTATTGTATGGCAAGTGGAGGATAGTTTTACAGTGATACATGCACTTCAAATGACTGGTTTAGATTTTGACGAAGCAACTATTTTTAAAGGCATTTATGATCGCGGTGCCTCTTTTATACAGATGGGGTTAATTGTAACGACGACGTTCTGTTTTGTGCTTATTCCATTACTAACAGATGCATTAAAAACAAAGCAACATATACTGGTGAATCGCTATGCTAATGCATCGATAAAGATTACGATTTTATTTAGTGTGGCAGCAGCTATAGGTTTGATCAATTTGCTCCCTGTAATGAACAGTGTGTTCTTCAAAAACGATAGTTTGAACGGAACGTTATCCGTATATATGCTTACAGTTATATGTGTTTCTCTTATAATGATGGATATTGCTTTATTACAAGTGAAAAATCGCGTTAAAGTTATTTTGTTCGCATTTGGCATTGGTGTTGTGGTCAAAGCGATATTGAATATGGTTTTAATACCACAACTTTCAATTTTCGGTGCCAGTCTAAGTACTGTCATTTCATTGCTGTTATTTGTGTGGGTTTTACAGTACCAAGTATTAAAAATGTATCATTTCCAAACAATGAAAAAATTCATTGTTAAATTAGCGGGTACAATGATGCTATTATCTATCACAGTACAAATAGTCATGTTTCTTATCCCAGGAGAAGGTAGAATGCAAGGTTTAGTCGAATTAGCCATAGCAGCTACCATTGGCGTTATTGTAGTGATTTTTTCTATCGTACGCATGCAATTATTAAGTTTTAGAGAACTCAAACATCTACCTTTTGGAGATAAACTATTCCATATGAAAAGAGGGAAACATTAATGACAAATAAAATAACAGTTGTTGGATTAGGCAATTACGGTATTGAGGATTTACCATTAGGGATTTATAAATTTTTGAAAAAGCAAACATTAGTTTATACACGTACCTTTGACCACCCAGTCATCCAAGACTTAACAATGGAAGGTATCAATATTGAAAGCTTTGATCAAGAATATAAAAATCATGACGCTTTTCAAAATGTATATGAAGCTATTGTGTCAAAATTGATAAATACTGCAAAAGAAAATAATATTGTATATACAGTACCAGGCCATCCACGTGTAGCTGAGACAACAACTGTGTATTTAGAACAATATGCACAAAAACATTCTGATATAGAAGTTGAAATATTAGGTGGTAAAAGCTTTATAGACGATATATTTGAAGCGGTGAAGGTTGATCCTAACGATGGTTTTACAATGTTAGATGCAACAGATCTTCAAAAAGAAAAATTGAATATTCGTACACATACACTTATCACACAAGTTTATAGTGCAATGGTCGCTGGTGATTTAAAAGTGACATTGATGGAACGTTATAGTGATGACCAACTTGTTTATATCGTAGATGGTGCCAGAAATAATTATGCCAACGTTATCAAAACACCGTTATATGAAATAGATCATTACGACGAAGTTTTTAACAATATAACTAGTGTATTTATTCCAAAAGTGGAAATTGAAGAAACATACTTTGGTGATTTTAACTATGCAGTTGGTATCATTGACCACTTAGTAGATGACGAGAAAGGTTGCCCATGGGATAAAGTTCAAACACATCATACTTTAAAACGTTATTTGTTGGAAGAAACATTCGAATTGTTTGAAGCGATAGATAATGAAGACGATTGGCACATGATAGAAGAGTTAGGAGACATTCTATTACAGGTATTACTACATGCAAGCATAGGAAAAAAAGAAGGTTATATGGATATTAATGAAGTGATACAAAGTCTTTCAGAAAAAATGATACGTAGACATCCACATGTTTTTGGTGATGCAAAAGCAGAAACAGAAGAAGATTTAAAAAATATTTGGTCTAATGCTAAGTCTAAGGAAGGTAAAGAAGAGCGTGTGAAATTTGAGAAAGTATTTGCAGACCACTTCTTAGCATTGTATGATAAAACAAAAAATAAATCGTTAGATGAAAATGCTTTAAAACGAATTTTAGAGCAAGGAGGAAAATAATGATGAGATTAGATAAATATCTCAAAGTTTCAAGATTAGTAAAGCGTCGTACATTAGCAAAAGAAATCAGTGATCAAGGACGTATTACTGTAAATGGCGTAGTTGCTAAAGCAGGTACTGATGTAAAAGAAACAGATGAACTCGTTATTCGATTTGGACAAAAAATTGTAACAATTAAAGTCACAGGTTTGAGCGAACATGCAACAAAAGAAAATGCAAAAGGTATGTATGAACTCATTAAAGAAGAAAAAGTTAGTGAAATATAAACATAGGAGGTGACAAGCAAATGAATAAAAAAGTTGAAAATATAGGCAATACGTATACTTCAGCAGAAAACAAAAAAAAGCAGCAGCAACAAATGAGAAAGCGTGTTGTTCGTAAACGTATCACTTTATTTGGTGGTATTTTACTACTGATTATTATCATTTTAGCCATCATGCTTGTCACTCAAAAACAAAGTAACAATGAAGATTCAGTTGAACGTCAACAAAAAGAACAAAAGTATCAAAAGCAACAAGATGAAGAATTAGCACTAAAAGAACAATTAAATAATTTAAATGATAAAGATTATATTGAAAAAGTTGCACGTGATGATTACTATCTAAGTAATGATGGGGAAGTTATTTTCAAATTGCCTGGAGATAATAAATCTGACACTAAATCTAAGGCGCAAAATGATGATAAATAAGTGAATTTAATTTTTTGCATCATTATACCATTGTTAATTTATGCAAACAGGCATATAATAGGGTTAAAATCGAAACGAATCGGGAGGATTTATTTATAATATGTCAATCGAAGTAGGAAACAAGCTTAAAGGTAAAGTCACTGGAATTAAAAAGTTTGGCGCTTTTGTCGAACTTCCAGAAGGAAAGAGTGGCTTAGTTCACATAAGTGAAGTTGCAGATAACTACGTTGAAAACGTAGAAGATCACTTATCTGTTGGTGATGAAGTTGAAGTTAAAGTGCTTTCAATTGCTGATGATGGAAAAATTAGTTTATCTATCAAAAAAGCAAAAGATCGTCCACGTAGACCTCAAAGCAAACCAAATTATAAACAACCTCAACCTAAAGGTGAGGACTTTGAAAAGAAACTAACAAACTTCTTAAAAGATAGCGAAGATAAATTGACTTCTATTAAGCGTCAAACGGAATCTAGACGTGGTGGAAAAGGCGCTAGACGCTAAAATATATAAAATAAGACTGTTCCCAAGAGAACTGAAATTAATTGTTAAGTACAACATTTAATATGATTTTAATGACGTTTGACTTTGACAATAAATGACTGTTTTCTTACTTAAGGAAACAGTCTATTTTTTGTTGTGTACAGACGTTGCAACGTGCATGTAAAACTTAAAGGTAAAAAATCTTTCGCATTGTGACATAGGAGGTAAGCTATGGTAGAAGTTAATGCTGATGGTTGGAATAAAGACCAACATATTGTGTTAGCCGTTTCAACGGGGATTGATAGCATGGTATTATTGCACAACTTAATTAATCAGTTGTCTCAATCGTATAGAAAATTAACTTGCTTACATGTGAATCATAATATTCGTGATATTGCACAAGAAGAAGAATCATTTATAAGAAAATATTGTGAGTCGTATCAAATTCCATTGTTCGTGCATCATTTAGATTTATCGAAAGTCATTGAACAGGGTAACAGCATTGAAAATATTGCAAGGAACGAACGATATCAGTGGTTTGATGATATGATGGTGGAGCTGGATGCGGACGTCTTATTAACCGCACATCATCAAGATGATCAAATTGAGACTATCTTTTATCGGTTGATGACTGGACGTTCAACTAGAAGTAGTTTAGGTATGTCATATCTGACTTCACGAGACGCTTATATGTTGTGCAAACCATTGTTAGAAACAACTAAAGCGGACATTCGAAACTATCAGCAAAATTATGAGGTACCTTATTATGAAGACGAGACAAACGCTGAAAATCATTATGTAAGAAATGATATTCGTAATCGTATTTTACCTGCCATCGATAGCAATCTCCATTTATCTACAAAACAGTTACTTAAGTTGAAAGATTGGCATGATATGCAACTGCAAGCATTACATGACAATGCGTTATATTTTATAGAAACTCATGTTCATGAAAATGCTGATAAGACAGAAATAGTAATTCCAAGAGTTGCATTTTCTAATTTAAATCATAATATTAAAATAATTATTTTAGATAAAATATTTTCAAAATTACAGGTTACGACACCAATGACTGAAAAAATGTACGAATCCTGGTTTCAGCAACTCGAAGGCAAAGTTACTCAATGTACAATATATACAACGGATAAATGGAATATTTATATCGCTTATGATAAATTTATAATAATGGCAAATTATGATAAATGTCTTGTGCCAACAAAGATTTTGCAACCAGGCTTATATCACTATGGTCATTATAGTATAGACATAACAGATAATTTTCCAAAAGATGATTATCCGTTAGTCGTTAGAACTAGAAATAATGGAGATAAATTCAAACTAAATGGTGTAAAAGGACATAAAAAAGTTAGTCGATTACTGATTGATCGCAAAATTATACAAACTGAGCGAAACCAATTACCAATTTTAGTCAATGCAGATGAAACAATTATTGCTATAGGTACGTTATACTTAAATAATGAATATAAAGATACTATTTTCATACGAAATACGGGAGAGGAATGAAATTATGCGAGATGATTTAAAGGAAATATTAATGGATGAGGCAGAAATAGAACAAATATGTAAAGACTTGGGTGCAAAAATTACTGAAGCATATGCAGGTAAACCACTTGTCTGTATAGGTATCTTGAAAGGGTCAGTAATGTTTATGACAGACCTCATCAAACATATTGATACACATTTAGCTATCGATTTTATGGATGTTTCTAGTTACCATGGCGGTACTGAATCAACGGGTGAAGTACAAATACTTAAAGATTTAAGTGGTTCAATAGAAGGAAAAGACATCTTGATTATTGAAGACATTTTAGAAACAGGAACAACATTAAAATCAATAACTGAATTATTGGAATCAAGAAAAGTCAATTCACTGGAAATTGTAACATTATTAGACAAACCAAATCGTCGCAAAGCGGATATCGAAGCAAAATATGTAGGTAAAAAAATTCCAGATGAATTCGTAGTAGGCTACGGATTAGATTATGCTGAAAATTATAGAAACCTACCATATATTGGTACACTTAAACCAGAAATTTATTCAAAATAAGCAGTACAATTTAATCGTATGAAATATTGTTATATACTGTAAAACGTAATCGGATTAAATGAGTCGATATACATAGTATGTTGATAAAATACGAGGACATATACGTAAATCATTTAAAGAATAGATTATAAAGTATATGTTAACTGTTTGTATATCAAAATAAAAAAGTATAAAAATAACAGGAACTGTAACGTACATACAAAAGTAGAATTACTAGCCCAACACTTGTGTATTGTGTTACAATTTTTGTTAGTTTTATTATTGAAGTAGGAGGAAACGACGCATGCAGAAAGCCTTTCGTAACGTGCTAGTTATCGCAATCATTGGCGTTATTATATTTGGCTTGTTTTCGTGGCTAAATGGTAACGGAAATATGCCAAAACAGCTTACATATAATCAATTTGTTAAGCAATTAGATAAAGGTGAATTGAAATCCTTAGAAATTCAACCAGAACAAAATGTATATATGGTAAGTGGTAAAACTAAAAAAGATGAAGATTATTCTTCAACTATTTTATATAATAATGATAAAGAGCTTGAAAAAATAACAGATAAAGCACAAAGTCAAGATGGATTGAAATTTACGGTTAAAGAAGAAGAAAAACAAAGCGTATTTGTAAGTATCTTAACTACGTTAATTCCAGTTTTAATCATAGCCTTATTATTTATTTTCTTCCTTAGTCAAGCACAAGGAGGCGGCGGTGGCGGCGGTCGCATGATGAACTTTGGTAAATCCAAAGCTAAAATGTACGACAGTCAGAAAAAACGTGTACGCTTCTCAGATGTAGCTGGCGCAGATGAAGAAAAACAAGAATTAATAGAAATTGTTGACTTCTTAAAAGATAATAAACAATTTAAACAAATGGGTTCTAGAATTCCTAAAGGTGTTTTACTAGTAGGACCTCCAGGTACAGGTAAAACCTTATTAGCTCGTGCAGTAGCTGGTGAAGCTGGTACACCATTCTTCTCAATCAGTGGTTCAGACTTCGTTGAGATGTTTGTAGGTGTCGGCGCAAGCCGTGTACGTGACCTATTTGAAAATGCTAAGAAAAACGCACCTTGTATTATCTTTATTGACGAAATCGACGCAGTTGGTCGTCAACGTGGTGCAGGTGTTGGTGGCGGACACGATGAACGTGAACAAACGTTAAACCAATTACTAGTTGAAATGGATGGATTCGGTGAAAATGAAGGCATCATTATGATTGCTGCTACAAACCGTCCTGATATTTTAGACCCAGCATTATTACGTCCTGGTCGTTTCGATAGACAAATTCAAGTTGGTCGTCCAGACGTAAAAGGACGTGAAGCTATTCTACATGTCCATGCTAGAAATAAACCACTTGATGAAACAGTAGACTTAAAAGCAGTATCTCAAAGAACACCTGGTTTCTCTGGTGCAGATTTAGAAAACTTGCTGAACGAAGCATCATTAGTTGCAGTACGTGAAGGTAAGAAGAAAATAGATATGCGTGATATTGAAGAAGCAACTGACCGTGTGATTGCTGGTCCTGCTAAAAAATCACGTGTCATTTCTGAAAAAGAACGTAATATCGTAGCACACCATGAGGCAGGCCATACTATTATTGGTATGGTGCTTGATGAAGCAGAGGTTGTCCATAAGGTTACCATCGTACCACGTGGCCAAGCTGGTGGTTATGCAATGATGTTACCAAAACAAGATCGCTTCCTAATGACTGAGCCAGAATTACTAGATAAAATTTGTGGCTTGCTAGGTGGGCGAGTTTCTGAAGATATTAATTTCAACGAAGTATCAACAGGTGCTTCAAATGACTTTGAACGTGCAACACAAATCGCACGTCAAATGGTTACTGAATATGGTATGAGTAAGAAACTTGGTACGGTACAATTCACAAGTAGCAGTAATGGACAAGTATTCTTAGGTAAAGACATGCAAGGCGATCCAGAATATTCTGGACAAATTGCGTATGAAATTGATAAAGAAGTTCAACGTATTATTAAAGAACAATACGAACGTTGTAAAAACATTCTTTTAGAACATCAATCACAATTACTTTTAATTGCTGAATCTTTATTAAAAGAAGAAACATTAGTTGCTGAGCAAATTCGTTCATTATTTTATGATGGTGTATTACCAGAAGTTGATTACGATGCAGCAGAAGTTGTTAGTGATCAAGAAAGTGAATTTAAAGAAGGTAAATATGGTAAATCTTATGAAGATGTACGAAAAGAACAACTAGAAGATGGTCAACAAGAAGAAGATCAACAAGAAGAAAAAGATATCGATAAAGAAAGTAAAGATAGCGAACATGACAATGATGACTCAGAAGAGACAGGTCATGAGCAAGCGCCAAATATCGATAAACCTAGCAACCCAAGTGATCCTAATGATCCAAGCAATAGAAATTAATAACTGAACAAAAAGCTTCTTTCTGCTATCATATTGATGTGGAAAGAAGCTTTTTTAATATTTATCAATCGACCAAATTACAAACAGATATGTAGCAATTTTTTGACTGAACACTTACAATAAATTGCATTGATAAAAAGTATGATGAAATTCTATATAAAAATCAGAAAACAATTAAAACATTACAATGTATAAAAGGAGAAATTATAGAAATGACAAATGATTACATCGTTAAAGCATTGGCTTACGAAGGACAAATAAGAGCATATAGTGCATTAACTACAGAAAGTGTTCAAGAAGCACAATCAAGGCATTATACTTGGCCGACAGCATCAGCTGCACTTGGCAGAACGATGACTGCAACGTTGATGATGGGTGCTATGTTAAAAGGTGAACAAAAATTAACAGTTACGGTTGATGGACAAGGACCAATCGGTAAAATTATAGCTGATGCTGATGCCAGTGGCCATGTAAGAGGGTACGTGACCCACCCACAGACTCACTTTCCTCTGAATAACGTTGGGAAGTTAGATGTTAGTAGAGCTGTTGGAACCAATGGTGCATTAACTGTAGTAAAAGACGTTGGAATGAAAGATTATTTCTCTGGTTCAAGTGAACTTGTATCCGGTGAATTAGGCGATGACTTCACTTATTACTTCGCAAAAAGTGAACAAGTGCCATCATCTGTAGGACTAGGCGTATTAGTAAATCCTGATAATTCTATAAAAGCTGCAGGTGGATTTATCATTCAAGTGATGCCAGGTGCAGAAGAAAAAACGATTAATAAATTAGAAACAGCAATCAACAATATGACACCAGTTTCGAAATTAATTGATCAAGGTTTAGCGCCAGAAGAAATTTTATATGAAATACTTGGTGAAGATGAAGTTCAAATTTTAGAAGAAATGCCTGCAAGTTTTGAATGTAATTGTGGCCACGAAAAGTTTTTGAATGCAATTAAAGGACTAGGTCAAGCTGAAATTGAAAGTATGATTAATGAAGATCATGGTGCAGAAGCAGAATGCCACTTTTGTAGAAGTAAATATCAATATACAGAAAATGAATTACAGGAATTATTAGAAAAGATGTAAAAAATCCTTTAAAATAATGTTCAAATCAGTATAAATTATAAAAATATTGTAATTTTCAATCTTCTTAGTTGTATTCAAATCAAAATCTGATAAAATATAAAGTATATCCGATAGAAAAAGTAGGTTTTAAACTTTTTAATGAAAAGGAGCAATACTTATGACAAACAAACCAGTAAATAATATCGTTGAGGTAATTGGTAATACGCCAGTAGTTAAATTAAACAATGTGGTGGATGAAAATGCTGCAGATGTTTATGTAAAATTAGAATATCAAAATCCAGGTGGCTCAGTTAAAGACCGTATTGCATTAGCAATGATTGAAGAGGCAGAGAAAGATGGAAAAATCAAACCAGGAGATACAATTGTAGAACCAACGAGTGGTAATACAGGTATAGGTTTAGCTTTTGTATGTGCTGCTAAAGGTTATAACGCAGTATTTACTATGCCAGAAACAATGAGTCAAGAACGTCGTAATTTATTGAAAGCTTATGGTGCAGAAGTTGTTTTAACACCAGGTTCAGAAGCAATGAAAGGCGCTATTAAAAAAGCAAAAGAATTAAAAGAAGAATTCGGCTATTATGAACCACAACAATTTGAAAACCCAGCTAACCCACGTGTGCATGAATTGACAACTGGTCCAGAATTGGTTGAACAATTTGAAGGGAAAACAATTGATTCATTCTTAGCAGGTGTTGGTACTGGTGGTACATTAACTGGTGCAGGTAAAGTATTGAAAGAGAAATACCCTGATATTAATCTTGTAGCTATTGAACCAGAAGATTCACCAGTATTAAGTGGTGGAGAACCAGGACCACATAAATTACAAGGTTTAGGAGCTGGCTTTGTACCAGATACTTTAGATACGAATGTCTATGACGAAGTTATAAAAGTAGGTAATGAAACAGCGATGGATATGTCTCGTAAAGTTGCTAAAGAAGAAGGTATACTTGGAGGTATTTCTTCAGGTGCAGCAATTTATGCAGCTATCGAAAAAGCAAAATCTTTAGGTAAAGGTAAAACAGTCGTTACTGTATTGCCAAGTAATGGTGAACGTTACCTTTCAACACCTTTATATTCATTTGAAGATTAAAAATATATTTATAAAACCGATCATGTGTAGATTTGATCAGTTTCAGACTGTCGACAAGGTTACTGACTTTGTCGACAGTTTTTTTGTGTGCTTTCTGTGAAGATTTTGTCGTTTTCTAGATTTTAGTATAATAATACGCCCATACGGAATTACATGTACAGCAGCTAATGTTAAGTTGAAGTATTGTAATGATTGTTAATGACGTGCTGATAGCGTCTATAAAATTAAGTAAATCAATGGAAATAGGTCAAAATGCGAAATGATTAATATATTTGAATGCGTTCTTGCCAATTACTGATTATTTAAATGGATAAAATGAATTAGACTTAAATTTTTTGTTATATGAGCATTGCTTACTGAAAATTTTATAAATTAGCGTTATTATAGAATAGTGATTACTAAGCTAGCGATGAGGTATTTAACAGTGAAAGGAAGAAAGTAACGATGGCACATACAAAAATTATGGGCATATTAAACGTAACTCCAGATTCATTTTCTGATGGTGGTAAATATAATTCAATAGAAAAGGCTGTTAAAAGGGCGGAAGAAATGATTGAAGAAGGTGTAGATATTATAGATGTTGGCGGTATATCTACACGTCCTGGCTACGAAGAAATCAGTGTAACTGAAGAATTGCAACGCGTAGTACCAGTTGTAAAAGCACTCAGCCAATTAGACGTGCAACTTTCTATTGATACATATAGAAGTGAAGTGGCAGAAGCAGCGATGAAATTAGGCGCTACAATGATTAATGATCAGTGGGCTGGATTATATGACGAAAAAATCTTTGATATTGTATCTAAATATGAAGGCGAGATCATATTGATGCACAATGGTGATGGTAATCGAACAATGCCAGTTGTGGATGAAATGCTTCTACATTTATTGAAACAAGCAAATAAAGCAGAAATGGCAGGTATTCCCCAAGAAAAAGTTTGGATAGATCCTGGCATTGGTTTTGCAAAAACAAGAGATGAAGAAAAAGAAGTAATGGCACGCTTGGACGAGTTAATAGCTACGGATTATCCTGTACTATTAGCGACAAGTAGAAAAAGATTTATTAAAGAAATGATAGATAGAGACACACAAGCAACTGAAAGAGATGAAGCAACAGCCGCCACTACTGCATATGGTATAATGAAAGGTGTTAAAGGTGTGAGGGTTCATAATGTTATGCTCAACGCCCGTTTGGCTCAAAGCATGGATTATTTAAAGGAGAATGAGGATGAGAGACACGATATTTCTTAGCGGTATGAAATTTTATTGTTATCACGGTGCTTTACCAGCTGAAAATGAAATTGGCCAAATATTCATCGTAGATGTGACAATGAAAGTTGATTTAAGTCTTGCAGGTGAAACAGATCAAGTTACTGACACTGTTCACTATGGTGAAGTATATGAAGATGTTAAATCAATCATGGAAAGTAAACCAGTGAATTTAGTAGAGCATCTAGCTGAACGTATTGCAAAACGTATAAATTCACACTATAATCGTGTAATGGAAACGAAAGTTAGAATCACTAAAGAAAATCCACCTATACCAGGCCATTATGAAGGTGTAGGCGTAGAAATAGTGAGGGAGAATTTCTAATGTCATATGCATACTTAGGTTTAGGAAGTAACGTTGGAGATAGAGAAACACAGCTTAATCAAGCGATTCATATTTTGAATGAAACAGAAGGTATCAATGTAACACAAACATCCCTAATTTATGAAACTGATCCTGTAGGATATGTTGAGCAACCTCAATTTTTAAATCAATGTATTGAAATACAAACGACACTGACACCTCGTGATTTATTAAATGCATGCCTAGAAACAGAACAACAGTTGCATAGAGTGAGAGATATCAGATGGGGTCCTAGAACATTAGATGTTGATATTTTATTATTTGATAAACAAATTATAAATGAAGATGACTTGGTTATACCGCATCCACGTATGCTGGAACGTTCTTTCGTGCTCATACCACTCAATGATATTGCGCCAGATTTTACTGAACCTCATACAAACAAAAAAATTAGAAATTTAGTAACGTTAGATAATTCAGTGAAACAATATAAGGGTTAAGAAAGCAACGATGTATAAATTCAATGAGAATGAGTCCCAGCAAAGCATTTTTATTGAATAGCTATACTTGCAATTTTATTATATATTAATTGTGAAATTCATTTGATTTCTTCTATCATTATTTGGACGCGGTAGAAGCATGTTAAATCATTAATACAACTGATATAACAAGATTAACTCTAACTAGAACAACATGTATTGTATAACAATTGCAGTAATAGTTATATACACTGAATTGCTGCACAGTAAAAATGCGTATTTTAAAAATTGTTTCATTCATAAAGATTAAACAGATACTTTAGCATACGCTGAAATATATAAGCTTAAATTACTTTATTACATTCATGACCTCTAGTAAAATTGAAAATTGAAAAATTAGTGCTGAGTACATAGGGAAATACCCATCTTTGTATTTAAAAGATAGGGTGGTCATGGTAAAGTAAGAAATGATTGGAACAAATCAAGATACAATAACCATAAATGATAGATATTCCTCGCATTCTAACAAAAAGTAGGGGCTAAAATTAAAATAGAACAAGAAGTATAAAGGAGAGAAAGTTATGTCAGAAGAAATGAACGACCAAATGCAGGTGCGTCGTCAAAAAATGCAAGAGCTATACGATTTAGGTATCGATCCATTCGGCGGAAAATTTGTACGAACTTCAATGGCTACTCCGTTACATGAAGATTGGGATCAATTCTCTAAAGAAGAATTACAAGAAAAAGAAGAAGAGAGTCATGTCAGCATAGCTGGACGTTTAATGACGAAACGTGGTAAAGGTAAAGCAGGCTTTGCACACGTGCAAGATTTATCAGGTCAAATTCAAATTTATGTAAGAAAAGATCAAGTTGGAGAAGAACAATTTGAACTATGGAAATCAGCAGACCTAGGAGATATCGTAGGTATTGAAGGTGTTATGTTCAAAACAAACACTGGTGAATTGTCAGTCAAAGCAAAATCATTCACGCTTTTAACAAAAGCATTACGACCATTACCAGATAAATTCCACGGTTTACAAGATATTGAACAACGCTATCGTCAACGTTATTTAGACTTAATAACAAACCAAGATAGCACGCAAACTTTTATTAATAGAAGTAAAATCTTACAAGAAATGCGTAATTACTTAAACAATCAAGGATTCTTAGAAGTAGAAACACCAATGATGCACCAAATTGCAGGTGGAGCGGCAGCAAGACCATTTGTAACACATCATAATGCCTTAGATGCAACATTATATATGAGAATTGCAATAGAATTACATTTAAAACGATTAATTGTTGGTGGTTTAGAGAAAGTATATGAAATTGGTCGCGTGTTTAGAAACGAAGGTGTATCTACACGTCATAATCCAGAGTTCACAATGATTGAACTTTACGAAGCATATGCAGACTATCACGATATTATGGACTTAACAGAAGATATGATTAGACATATATCTAATAAAGTACTTGGCACTGCAAAAATTAGTTATGGTGAAGAAATTATTGACTTAGAATCAAACTGGAAACGAGTTCACATGGCAGATGCTGTCAAAGAAGTAACAGGTATTGATTTCTTTAACGTTCAGAGTGACGAAGAAGCTAAAACACTTGCTAAAGAGCACGGTGTTGAAATAACTGACAATATGAAATACGGTCATATTTTAAACGAATTCTTTGAACAAAAAGTTGAAGAAACATTAATACAACCTACATTTATATATGGTCATCCAATAGAAATATCACCATTAGCAAAGAAAAATCCAGAAGACCCTCGATTTACGGATCGTTTTGAGTTGTTTATTGTAGGTAGAGAACATGGTAATGCATTTACAGAATTAAATGATCCTATAGATCAAAGAGAAAGATTTGAAGCGCAATTAGTTGAAAAAGAACAAGGTAATGATGAAGCACATGAAATGGACGAAGATTTCATTGAAGCATTAGAATATGGTATGCCTCCAACAGGTGGTTTAGGTATAGGTATTGATAGACTTGTTATGTTACTTACTGATTCAGCTTCAATTAGAGATGTATTATTATTCCCATACATGAGACAAAAATAATATAGATCAACTTAAAATAAAGGATTAAATATTGTGACTCACAGATAAGAGGCATGATGTTTAATCCTTTTTAATTATAAATCTGAACTTTAAACAAATGGAATAGAGCGATTTTTTTAACAACAAGCTAAAAATAATAAAGTAATAAGATACAATTATGCATATTTATGCTATTTAAATATAAAAATATACCAAAAAAGGTATGGTAAACTGAGATTTCTTATGGTAAGATAATTCAAGTCGAGTTAAGTAAACGCGAATACGTGCGAAATAAAATATATGTTTTAAATAAAAGTTACGAAAACCGTTGACTTTAATGAAAAAACATAGTATTATATAAAAGTCGTCAAAAACGAGCATTTACATAATGAGCATTTAGTAAAGAACTTGTGAATTTCTTTAAGATAGTGTAAAATTAACTATTGTAATTGATTAATAAACAATGTATCATACATTGAGTAAGTTATTTTGTCTGGTGGCTATAGCAAGGAGGTCACACCTGTTCCCATGCCGAACACAGAAGTTAAGCTCCTTAGCGCCGATGGTAGTCGGACTTACGTTCCGCAAGAGTAGGACGTTGCCAGGCTTTATAATAAATATGTGGAGGATTAGCTCAGCTGGGAGAGCATCTGCCTTACAAGCAGGGGGTCGGCGGTTCGAACCCGTCATCCTCCACCATTTTCAAAAGTGAATAGCCGGCCTAGCTCAACTGGTAGAGCAACTGACTTGTAATCAGTAGGTTGGGGGTTCAAGTCCTCTGGCCGGCACCATTTCATGAGCCATTAGCTCAGTTGGTAGAGCATCTGACTTTTAATCAGAGGGTCAGAGGTTCGAATCCTCTATGGCTCATCCAGTTTCATTTTGCAGAAGTAGTTCAGCGGTAGAATACGACCTTGCCAAGGTCGGGGTCGCGGGTTCGAATCCCGTCTTCTGCTCCATTATTTTGCCGGGGTGGCGGAACTGGCAGACGCACAGGACTTAAAATCCTGCGATGAGAGATCAT
Organism: Staphylococcus sp. GDY8P45P; assembly: GCF_017892745.1. NCBI lineage: Bacteria > Bacillati > Bacillota > Bacilli > Caryophanales > Staphylococcaceae > Staphylococcus > Staphylococcus sp. GDY8P45P. Next base: position 38,428 of record NZ_JAESLS010000011.1, read on the forward strand.
CGTACCGGTTCGATTCCGGTCCTCGGCACCATCATTTTAATAGAGCGCCCATAGCTCAATTGGATAGAGTACTTGACTACGAATCAAGCGGTTATAGGTTCGACTCCTATTGGGCGCACCATTTTTAGAATGATTTTATGATAAATACGGGAAGTAGCTCAGCTTGGTAGAGCACTTGGTTTGGGACCAAGGGGTCGCAGGTTCGAATCCTGTCTTCCCGACTCTTATTTAAAAAGAATATGGGGGCTTAGCTCAGATGGGAGAGCGCCTGCTTTGCACGCAGGAGGTCAGCGGTTCGATCCCGCTAGTCTCCACCATATATATTTAAATGAACATTGAAAACTGAA
>NZ_JAESLS010000012.1:0-19135 GCF_017892745.1 Staphylococcus sp. GDY8P45P
TATTTAGTGGTGACTTTATTTTTGTTGGTGATATCGGTTGACCTGATTTACTAGTAAAATCAGTACAAATGGAAGGTAATACAGAGATTGGTTCAAAACAGATGTATCATTCTATAGAAGGTGTTAAAGATTTACCAGATTATATTCAAATATGGCCTGGACACGGTGCTGGCAGCCCATGTGGTAAAGCATTAGGTGCTATACCAATGTCTACGCTAGGTTACGAAAAAATAAATAACTGGGCATTTAATGTGACAGATGAATCTAAATTTGTTGAAACGTTAACATCAAATCAACCAGCGCCACCCCATCACTTTGCACAGATGAAAAAAATTAATCAGTTTGGTATGAACATGTATCAACCATACAACGTTTTTCCTAGTTTAGATAATGTAAGAATAGCCTTTGATCTTCGTAGTAAAGAAGCCTTTCATGGCGGTCATACTGAAGGTACAATCAATATTCCTTACAACAAAAACTTCATTAACCAAATCGGTTGGTATTTAGACTATGAAAACAGTATAGATTTAATTGGTGATAAATCTACCGTTGAGCAAGCAACACATACTTTACAATTAATTGGCTTTGATAATGTAGCAGGTTATCGTTTACCAAAATCAGAAATTTTAACCCAATCCATCTATAGCGTTGATATGACTGGTAAAGAAGAATATATACTTGACGTACGTAATGATGAAGAGTGGAATAATGGGCACTTAGATCAAGCAGTCAATATTCCGCATGGTAAATTATTAAATGAAAATATTCCATTTAATAAAGAAGATAAAATATATGTACATTGTCAGTCAGGTGTTAGAAGTTCAATAGCAGTGGGTATATTAGAAAACAAAGGCTATGAAAATGTCGTGAATATTAGAGAAGGCTATCAAGATTTCCCAGAATCATTAAAATAATTTAAAGATGTGGAAAAGTGAGTAATCCTATCAAATTGTTATTGTAAGACAATCAGATATTATAATACCACCAAGATTATTTAGAATAAATAGAAGTTTAAAAGAAATATAGATATGATTCCTAATTAGTCATAATAGCAATAGATTTATAAAATTAATATAAACCCCTTTTTAGTGGAAATGTAGTGAGCCCAATAAGTTTTACTTTTTGGGCTCACTACATAATTAATGGTTTTTACTATCTTTTACATTGAGATAAGATACTATAATTACACGAAATCAATTATTTTAATTTATAATGGTTACTTTAATAACTATACTTATAAAATTTATTCTTTGATTATGAACGAGAAAGATTAGTAAAACATTATACCTATTATAATGCCTATTAGCACAATAGACCAGGAAGGTAATTTATAATAAACTAGGAATACGAATAATGAGCTAGCTAGAACAAAATCTAATTCTGATTTAATAGTTGAAGCCCAAATCGGATTATAAAATGCAGCGATAAGAATACCTACTACACCCGCGCTTATACCTTTTAAAAAACCTTCAGCATAAGTGTTAGATTTAATATTATCCCAAAATGGTAACACTCCAAATAATAATAGAAATGCTGGTAGGAATATAGCGACAGTAGCCAAAATTCCCCCTCCAATACCTTCTATAGACATGCCAATATATGAAGCGAACGTAAATAATGGTCCAGGTACAGCTTGAGCAGCAGCATAACCCGTTATGAAGCTATCAGGTGATATTAAACCTTGTGGTACAAACTCATTTTCTAATAAAGGTAATACGACATGACCACCTCCAAACACTAAAGAACCAGATCTATAAAAACTATCGAACATTCTAAGCCATAAATTATTCGTCATAGAACTAACTATAGGCAATATAGTTAATAGTAAAAAAAATAATGAAATTGAAATAAAACCTAACATTTTAGGTAATTTAAATGTCTTCACTCTTAAATAATTTTTATCTGTAGAGGTTTCTTTTAAAAAGATAAGACCATATATACCAGTAATAGATAATGCGATTACTTGAATATAAAGATTATCGATTGTTAGAGATAATATAAGAACAAATAATGCCAATGTAATGGTACTTTTAGTATTAGTTAATTTTTTACCCATACCTATTACGGCTTGGGCAACAATGGCAACAGCTACTAGTTTTAATCCTTGCATCCAAGTTAAACTAGAATCATTGTTAATAATTAATGCTGAAAAAACCATAAGTATAATCACAGAAGGAAGTGTAAAACCAATAAAAGAAATAATTCCTCCCAGAATTCCTCCTCTAATAGTTCCTATACCAATACCAACTTGGCTGCTTGCAGGTCCAGGTAAAAACTGGCATAGCGCTACTAAATCTGAGTATTCTTTTTCATCAAGCCATTTTCTTTTCTTAACATACTCATCATAAAAATAACCTAAGTGGGCAGTTGGTCCTCCAAATGATAGTAATCCAAGTTTTAATGCAACAAAAAATATATTTATATATTTATACATAAAAAACTCCTTGTATTTAGTTGATTAATTTTTTACTTAGCTATTAAATTCTTTAATTTTTTTGCCAATTTCATCTCTAACACGTTGAAATTCTGACCATTCTTTACCTGCTGGATCCTCAAAACCCCAATGCTCTTTTTTAACGTTTGGTGGTAAAATAGGACAATTATCGTCTGCATCACTACATAACGTTACGACCAAATCTGATTGTTTTAAAATATTATTATCAATCAAGTCTGACGTATGGTTTGATATATCAATATCTACTTCTTTCATAGCTTCTATTGCTTTAGGATTAACACCATGCGTTTCAATACCAGCAGAATAGACATTCCAATCTTCACCCAATATTTCCTTTCCCCAACCTTCAGCCATTTGGCTACGACAAGAGTTTCCTGTACATATAAAATAAATTGTTTTCTTATCCATAATTAAAGCCTCTTTTCTTAAAATATGATTAGTGTAAGGTATAAACCTAAGAGTGTTACAAATAGGACTGGAATAGTAATGATAATTCCAGTTTTAAAGTATGTTCCCCAAGAAATTTTTACTCCTTTTTGTGTTAAAACATGAAGCCACAATAATGTAGCTAACGAACCAATTGGCGTAATTTTAGGGCCTAAATCAGAACCTATAACATTCGCATAAATCATACCTTCTTTTAATATACCTGTAGCACTAGATTGGCCAATTGCGATTGCATCTATTAATACAGTAGGCATATTATTCATAATGGAAGATAAAAATGCTGATATAAAGCCCATGCCCATAACACTACTGAATAATCCAAGACTTGAAATATTGGATAATACATCAGCTAAAATAGTTGTGATTCCTACATTTTTCAATCCAAATACAACTAAGTACATACCAATGGAGAACAAAACGATATTCCACGGCGCGCCTTTAATGACTTGTTTTGTATGAACTGCTTTAGATTTATGAGCTAACAGAACAAAGATAAAAGCGATAATACCAGCAATAATTGATACAGGAATTTGGATAAACTCACTAACAAGATATCCAACGAGTAGTACGGCTAATACTACCCAAGAAATCTTAAATAATTTAGGATCTTTAATTGCACTTTTAGGATCTGATAGATTTTCTGTATCGAACGTTTTAGGTATGGATGTTCTGAAATATACCCATAAGACGATAATACTGGCAATTAGAGAGAATATATTAGGTATAATCATTCGACTAAAATATTCAATAAATCCAATATTAAAGTAATCTGCAGAAACAATATTCACTAAGTTACTTACAATTAAAGGTAGTGATGTCGTATCAGCGATGAAACCACTGGCAATTATAAAAGGAAAAATCACTTTTTTGTTAAATCCTAGATTTCTTACCATTGCTAATACAATAGGCGTTAAGATTAAAGCTGCACCATCATTTGCGAAAAATGCTGCTACAATTGCCCCAAGTAACATAATAAAAACAAACATTTTTAAGCCATTACCGTTTGAAGCCTTGACCATATGTATTGCAGACCATTCAAAAAATCCAATTTCATCTAATATTAATGAAATAAGAATAACAGCTACAAAAGTTAAAGTTGCATTCCAAACAATACCGGTTACTTCTAATACATCGGAAAAACTTACGACTCCTGTAATGATAGCAACAACAGCTCCAATTAAAGCTGTAATACCAATATCTAAACCTTTTGGTTGCCATATCACAAAGATTAAAGTTAACAAGAAGATTATAATTGCTAAAATGGTCATCAACAGTCACCTGATTTCACATTTTTACATACACATCTTTGATTAGATGTATTAATGATGTTTAAGTTTTGAATAATATCATCTAAAATAGCATGATTAAGTTGATACCAATGTTTGTTGCCGTCTTTTCGTGTTGTAACTAATTCGTTATCTACTAATGACTTCATATGATGACTTAGTGTAGGTTGTGAGAATTGAAAGTGTTCTAATAAGTCACAAGCGCATAGTTCACCACAAGAAAGTAAATCTAATATTTCTAACCTGCTTGGATCTGATAAAACTTTTAATATTGCTGATAATTCTTTATAAGACATAAATATACCTCCTATTCATTACATAGATTAACATCTATATAGCTTTATGTCTATGTAGTTTTTTGACTAATTTTAGTATTAGATTAGAATGCGTCCTAAATAACTAGTTTTATTATCTTGCAAAAGTTGAAATAATAATTTATATTTAATACATCAAAAAAATTGATGTATCATTTTAGTATTTTATAAAGGAGTTCGATTTTATGAGAATAAATCATGCAGGTACATTATCTGTTGATTATTTTGTTAGCTACTTAAATCTAATTATGATATCAAGAGAAGTTTCTTTAAAAGAAGCTATATCATATATGAAAAATGAGTTCTTTAAAGGAGAACCTGACATGTATGGTAAAATAACAGAAACTCATTTTAATCAAGCAATACAAGAACTCAAACAAAAATAGAAATATCTATATATAAGAGAGGTGATTATTTAATGGAAATTATTAAGTCCAGTCCTAATAGAAGTGAGAAAGAACAATTAGACTTTTATGAACAGATGTTTAATGCGCTAGCTGATAAAATCAGGCTTAAAATTCTACAATCAATACGTCAAAGCGATTCAAAATCTTTATGTGTTTGTGATCTAGAAGAATTATTAGCGTTAAAACAATCTAAACTTTCCTATCATTTAAAAAAATTAGTAGATGCAAATATTCTTATTGCTGAAAAGCATGGCACATGGAATTATTATAAAATTAATGAGCAACAAATACAGGTGGTTTTAAATGAAGATACTTGCTGTAAGATACCTTAAGTATCTTCTTTATAACATAGAATTAATCAAATTTTTTTGATTAATACATCAAGAAAAGTTGATTAAATGAATTCGGAGGCCTTATACTAATGATAGATTCAATTATGGAATTCATAAAAACATTTCTGATGTTATTTTTTGAATTATTATTACTATTTATAGTAGTGAGTTTTATAGTAAGTCTGATTCAACAAGTTGTTTCAGAAGAAAAAATTATAAAGCTTTTGAGCAAACCTAATGAAGTCGTCAATTATATATTAGGTATGATATTTGGTGCTGTTACACCATTTTGTTCTTGTTCAACTATTCCAATACTTGCAGGTCTATTAAATTCCAAAGTTCCTTTTGGTCCAGCAATGAGTTTCTTAATTGCTTCACCGTTAATGAACCCACTAATGATATTTATGTTATGGGCTTTATTAGGATGGAAAGTAGCCATTGTTTATTTTGTAGTACTAGCAATTTTCAGTATTTTAACAGGTTTAGTATTTTCAAAAATGAATTTAGCTGAAAGTTATAAAGGGGTCAATGTTAAAGGTGATGGCTTTTTTGCTAATAAAACAGGATCTCGTTTTAAACAAGCATTAAACGATGCGTGGGCATTTTTATACCCAATGTTACCTTATCTATTTATTGGTGTATTTATTGGTGCCTTTATATATGGATTCATACCTGAAGAATTTATAACTAAGTATGCAAGTGGTGATGGTTTTATATCGGTGTTTATTGCTTCTGTTATCGGTATCCCTATGTATATCAGACCAGAAACAATGTTACCTATAGCCGAAGCATTAGTATCAAAAGGTATGTCGCTAGGAACAGTAGTTGCATTAATAATTGGTGGTGCTGGCGCAAGTATTCCAGAGGTCGTATTGCTATCTAAGCTATTCAAGAAAAAATTTGTAATATCATTCATTATTGCAATTTTAGTTGTGGCTATTGTTACAGGTTTGATTGTGAATATCATTATTTAAAGGAGGTGAAATAATGGGTATTAAAGACGCATTAAAAAAAATAAAACCTCAAGAACAGTCATGTTGTTCGGTAGAAATTGAGGAAAAGAACGAAAAAAAAGAAAAAGATGAAAAAGAGCAAGAAGATAATAACAATTGTTGTAACAATTAATTTAGAAGTCTGTAAAATATATGCTTCTAATAAATAAATGAACGACAAATTCCAAAGTAATAGTATGGAACTTGTCGTTCTTTCGTTTCAGTTAAGGAAAATGATGTTGTTTATTTAATATTCTTTAAGACTTATAACAAAAAGACGTTAATTAAAAACCGCATCACTAACCGATACGCAGAAGCATATCATAAATGATGCGGTTTTTCAGCCGCTTCATAAAGGGATTTTGAACGTATCGGAACGTATGAGGTTTATGAGAATTGCTGTTATGTTTTTGTGAAGCGTATAATAAATAAAGCTAAAAGTTGAGTTGTACAATATTTATTACTTTAAATGAGATAGTATTTCAATATTGCTATTTGAATAAATTTATATAACTTATATAATGAAGATGAATAATTAGAAGAAAGGTGAATTTAATGAAAAAGTTAAGGTATAATAATTTAAATAATAAAACCAGATTAAATCATCAATTTAAATTTTCTAGTGTGGCCCTCATTATTAGCACTTCTTTAATGGGATATAGTGTGACTTCAACACCATCAGTAGAAGCAAAAGATAAGGCTGATTTAAATATTGAGACACATTCTAATAGTGAAAATACGCTAGAAAAACGCATTCAAGAAGGTAAAGAGAAAATTGATAAACTAAAAAACATTAAAGATAGTCAGAAAGATGCTTCTATTAATGAAATTATAAAAGCTAAAAGTACAGAAGAAGTTGAAGCAATATTGAAGAAAGCAAAAAAGGTTGATAATAAAATCATTGAACAGAATAAAGTGCAGAGTCATTTAATTGAAAATGACAAAAAGGAAGTATCTGAAGATAAGGAAAGTGTAAAAAGTGAGTTAGATGGTCAAAAAAATATAGCCTCTTCTGTCAAAGAAAAGTCTAACCATATTGAAGAACAAGATAGTAATGAATTGTTCGATCAAGAAGGTCTGCAAGATAATACGTTTGATGCTAATTTAAATCAAAGAGATACAAAGCAAGAAATATCTCATTTAGTTGATATGTGTAAACTAAATGAAGAAAGTAAAGATATAGCAGATATGAATGATAGTGAAGAAAATAAAAATACGGCTTCAGAAAAAGACGAAGGCGCTATTAAAGAAAACAACCAAGACGGTTTAGCATTTAAAGATACATCTAATACTGAGAGTAATCAAATGCAACAATCAGACGAAATTAAAAAAGACATCGATAAAGTTAAGACAAACCATTCAAAAGTAAAAGATAATTTAGATTATTATGTCGAAAATAAAGAAAATAATTTAAAGATATTGGATTCAAAGCTTTCTGAACGAGACTCAATATCTGCTAAAAACAAAGAAAAATTGAAAAAAGAAATAGAAAAAACGCAACAAAGTCTAAAGAAACAAAATGACGTTGTAGTAAATCATTTACAATCTGTAAATAATAAAGAACAAGCTGTAAAAGATATTGTTAGTGGTACTTTTGATGAAAAGAATGCACAATCTATTTTAGAACGTATAGATACAAAAGGTAAAACAGATCAACAAATCGCGAGTCAAGTTGTTAGTGAGTTAGATAACTTATCTACTACTACGAGTGATGATATTTTAAAATCTATGTTTGATAAAACATCTGATAAGCAAGAACTTATTAAAACGATACTATTAACTAAATTTGATCATATAGATACATCAAAAATCGTTGGTGAAATAATGCGTAAAAATCCGAGTAACGAACAAATTGTAGCTTTAATCAAACATCATTTTGGGGACAATGTTACAAGCGATGATATTTTAGAAAATATATTGGACCAATCTCATGATAAACGTAAAGCTTTAGAAACAATGCTAGCTACGAAATTAAATGATGCTAAAGCTAAAGCGCTTGCTGACGTTATTGCCAAAAAAGAAGATTCTAAGCATAACTTATTAAATCTAATGAAATCGGGAATTAATAACGAGTTGAATGATTTATTAAAGGTTGATAAAGATATAAGTAAATTTAAAGATGATATGCATGGTTTGTTTGAACCATTAAAATATACGCCAAGTTTATCAAATAAATTTGATGGGAGTTTGTTAGACAGAGATGAACAGATGCGAAAATTAAGTGGAAATTCAAAATTACTTGGTACACCAAGTCTATTTGACGATTTATTCAATAGAAACAGTATATTAGATGGAATTAAGGATATATCTAATCCTTCGCCTGGTCGTGCTTTATCTCTAGGTGATTCCTCGGGTAGCTTTTTAAGTGGTTTATTTGACAATAATGGTGATTTTTCTTTACCTGATACAGGAACAGTAGTAAAAAAATCAACAATTCCATTAGGGATTCTACTTTTCATTATAGGTGGTGGATTAATATGGTTCACCAAACGAAATAAATCGAAAAATTGTAAATATTAAATTATAACGTATTTTAGTACAAGTTAATTCATATAGTATATTGAAAATGCTCCATTCAAAGTGAACACTAGTAAGTGTAACTTTGAATGGAGCATTTGTATTTTGAATGAATAAAAGCTAAATTAAACACTTTAATAAAGAAAATAAAGGGAATATTAAATTTACTAGTTATTACCTGTAATGTAACTCAATTCAGTTGCAGCATCTGCATCAATTGTTCTATAAGAAACGATACCAAGTCCTTTAATGTTTGATTCTGATATAACGATAGAACCATCATCGTTAACTTTTTCTACAAAAGCTACATGACCGTAGATCTGGTCTGCCCCTTGTTGACCTGCCTCAAATACAACGGCAGTGTGAGCTTTTGGTGTTGAAGAAACAGCATAATCTTTTCTTTCTGCTCGATTATTCCAGTTTCGTGCGTCGCCTAAATCACCACTCACATATTTGTCGAACTGTGCCATGCGATTATAAACATACCATGTACATTGCCCATGAGGATAAGGAGAGTCATTTGTTGTTTCTGAAAATGGTTTGAAAGCTGAATCATAATCATCGTTGTTCGCTTTGTAGTTATCTAAATCAGGCATTTTTTTATTATCAAACTGTGTTAAGTCATAGTGGTTGATAATACTATTTAATTTGTCCGCGTATTGTGAATCAGTCGCGTATGTGGTAGCCAAATGCATTGTTGCTGAACGGTAACTATAAGCTTCACTTTTCCATGTTGGTTTATAAATGTCCTGGTTACCATCGATGCCGTGTTTGATTAAATTGGCATAATCTTCCAATGATTCTTTTTTGCTTGGATAGCTGCGGAAGTTTGCTGAAATTTGGAACGTATGGTTGCCATTATCTTCGAGTGTATTAAATGTAGCCGACTGACCTTCATAAGCTCCTTTTATTCCAAATAAATTGAAATGGGGTGAACTAGCAAGATCGCTAGTGCCTGAGTCAGATTCTAATATGGCTTGGGCAATCATAACAGATGCATAAATATCTTCATCTTGACCTATGTCGTGAGCGTCTTGTGCAACTGTTTTAATAAAATCTCGTGTATTTTTACTTTCAGTAATTGTTATATCGTTAGAATTGTTATTATCATCCGATAAATTTGGCAATTGTTGGAAAGTTGCAGTAGATCTGATGTTTGATTGGTTTATATCGTTTTCAAATGATTGAGCTGGCTTTTCTTTTTTAGCTAATTGTGATTCAGAAGGTAATTGAGGGTTAGCATTTGTATTCGATGCCTGTTTCTCAGAATTATTTTTCTTACTTTTACTATTTCCATTTGATAAATCATCTTTTTGAGCATCATATTGTTTTTTATTATTTTTAGCATCTTCACTATACTCGTCTAAAATTGCATCTAATACTTTATCGTCAGATTTTGTATCTGATTTATCAGCATTTTCGTTATCACTGTTGGCATTATCGTTTTCAGTAGCAGATGTGTCATTATCTTTGTTGTCTAGATCATCAGCATCATTATTTGCTTCTTCATAAGATCGATCTTGTTGGGAAGATCGTTTTGACTCACCATCATCTTTTTTTTGATTTTTATCAACTGGAAGTTTGTTTGATTCAGACTTATTATCTATATCATCATTCTTTGAATTCTCAGATGACTGTACATCATCAATGTCACCTTGTAGTGAACCTTTATCACTATTTTTTTCTAAATTGTTAGTATTTGATTCGTCACTATCATCCGAATTTGTCGTATTTGGATTTATTTGATCTATAGATGTATCATCATTTTTACTCTCATTCTTCTCGTTTTGTACATTGTTATTCTCTATAGTAGAAGTTTGTTTCATTTTATTATTAGAGAACAGTTGATTTAATAATTCAGATAGCCCATCATTGTCACTCTTAAAAGGTTCTGGCTTGAAAACATTCAAACTATCATAAGACGATGAATCATTAAATGAATTTTCAAATGAACTCGGTATTTTTTCGTTGGATGATTCATTATCAGAAGTTTTATGTCTTTTATTATTAATATCTTCTGTAGTCCTTTCATCTTTTGTACTATTTAACTTACTCTTGCGTTCACTATTTTCTTTTTCATCACTAGACTTATTCTTTTCATCATTTCCATTTTTTGATAAATGCGATTGCTTAGCTTGCTCCTCATCTTTTTCCTTATACACGTCATTTGATTCAGAAGTTGTGGCACTTTTTTCTAAAGATTCGGCACTAACATCGTTGATAGAAAATGATGGAATAAGTAAAGAAGTTGAAAGCAAACAGACTAATAATTTTTGTTGCTTCATGAAAATACCTCTTTTCTAAAATATATTACTTTACTATGTACAAACTATGGTTTGTCTTGGTACACTGTAAACAGACTTAGATATAGTTGATGTGTATCAACTAAAAAATGAAAAAATTCGTTAATGCATTCATTATATCAACTTATATGAAATTAACAAATAGTAATTTTAAATTTATGTAAGAAAAATCAATAGATACAGTTTTAGAGGTGTATAAATGAAGAACGGAATAAAATTATTTATAATGGATTTGAAAAAGATTGCTAAGACGCCTGCTGTTTTAGTGATTTTAGGAGGTTTAGCACTTCTTCCTTCTTTTTATGCTTGGTTTAACTTAGAAGCGACATGGGATCCATATGGTAATACTAAAAATATTAAAGTAGCTGTTGTAAATGAGGATAAGGGAGATACAGTTAAAGATAAAAGTGTGAACGTGGGCAATAAAATTACCAATAAACTAAAGAAAGACGATAACTTTGATTGGCAATTTGTAAGTCGAAAAAAAGCCGATCATGATTTGAAGATGGGCGATTATTACGCGGCCATTTACATACCAGAGAAGTTTACGCACCAAATTACCGGCACACTTCGAAAAAACCCACAGCAAGCAGACGTAGAATACAAAGTGAATCAAAAACTTAACGCGATTGCGCCTAAAATGACAAATGCAGGAACGAGTGCCATTGTTCAAAAAGCAAATGAACAATTTAATGAGACAGTAACAAAAGCATTATTAGATGAAGCAAATCGACTTGGCGTGAAACTTGAGGAAGAAATTCCAACCATAAATAAAATTGAAGATGCAGTATCTAAAGCTAATGATTCTATACCCAAAATTAATGATTTTGCTGATAAAATAATATATTTAGATGAAAATCAGGATGAGATTGACAATTATGCTGATGAATTTAGAGCGTTAGGAAATCATAAAGGTGAAGTTATAGATGCTGCAGATAAATTAAACCAAGTTAATGCGGCCATTCCGACATTAAATGACCGAGCTAAATTGATATTGGCATTAAATGACTACATGCCAAATATTGAAAATGCCTTGAATGTTGCATCTAATGATGTACCAGAAGCTTTTCCAAAAATTAATCGTGGTGTAGACCTTGCAAGCGCAGGGGTTGACGCAGGGTTACAAGGCCTGAATGAAGCGCAAGGATATTTACCTGCAGTGCAACAGCGTGTCGAAGGCTATCAAGAAGTCGTTGATAATGCACAAGAAGCAAATCAAAATGCTAATAATCGATTACAAGAAAATGTTGAAACTGAGCAGCAAAGTTCTAAAGGGTCAGATAGTTATTCAAATATTAAAACTTCGCAAATAAGTAATGGTAATAGCGACAATGCTGGGAATAATCAAAATGGAACAGCAATAAGTAGTGAAGATGTAAGCGCAATGGAATCTTCACTATCAAAATCATTATTATCTTTATCCAATTATACCGACAAACAAGCGGAAAGTAGTCAAGAAGATATTAATGCGCTAAAAAATGTCACTTACGGTATTATATCTACAGATAAGCCAAAAGATTTCAAAGAAACTTTAGATAATATTAAATCTAGACTTGAAGTAACAAGTAAGTCCAATCAAAAGTTTATAGATATATTATCAGAGCTTGAAGATAGAGAAAAGGTAGATCTTTCTGATGAGATTAAGGAATTAGAATCAGCAAATAATAGAATTAATAATTTAATTAAGACACAAAATCAACTTAGTGAAGCACTTTCGAATGGAAGTTCTGGTAAAGAAGAAGCAGTAGAATTACTTAAAGAAATTCCACGCGTGAATAGTAGCTTAGATGATTTAAGAAACTATATTAAGTCAGAACTAAACCAAAAATTATTAGATGTATCTAATGATGTGATGTCATTATTAGATGACGGCGATATAAAACTATCAACTGTTCAATCGAAATTAAACACAATTAATCAAGTTATAAATTCAGGAGAAAGTATTTTAACTACTGGTAAGGATAGAATTGAGACGATTCAAAGTGCACTACCAGTCATTGAGCAAAGATATATGGATGCAATGTCTATTGCTCAAAATTATTATCCACAATTTAAACAAAGTGTTTCTAACGCAGCATCATTTATTGAAAATGACTTGCCAGGTTTAGAACAACAGTTATCTGATACAACAGCAACTGTGAACAATACAATACCAACACTGTTTAATCGCTATGATAATTTGGTAGATATTTTAGATACAAATCAACCACGTGCAAAAGAAAGCTTGCACAATTTGGCAGATTTTGCACGTAATCAATTACCAGATGTTGAAAAAGATCTGGCTAAAGCGAACAAACTATTTGATGAGATTGAAGACGACGATGCAGTGGATAAAATGGTAGACCTATTGAAAAATGATTTGAAAAAACAAGCTAATGTAATCGCAAATCCAATTAATATAGATCAAAAAGATATATTTCCTGTGAAAGACTACGGTTCAGCAAGCACACCATTTTACACAGCATTAGCAATATGGGTAGGAGCTTTATTACTGGTAAGTTTATTAACGACAGATAATAAACATAAATCATTAGAGCCACATCTAACGACAAGAGAAATTTATCTAGGAAAGAGTGGGTTGTTCTATACGTTGGGTATTATCCAAGCACTCATCGTATCAATTGGAGATATGGTGATACTGAAAGCGCAAGTTGAATCTGTTGTATGGTTTATTGCTATATCAGTATTCTCATCACTTGTATTTATTTCAATTGTATATACTTTAGTGTCATTGTTAGGAAATCCAGGGAAAGCAATTGCAATCATCTTCCTTGTACTACAAATAGCAGGTGGTGGAGGAACCTTCCCTATCCAAGTTACACCAGAGTTCTTCCAAGTCATTCACCCTTATTTACCTTTCTCCTATTCAATAGATGCTTTAAGAGAAGCAGTTGGAGGACCTGTACCTGAAATTTTAACTAAAAAATTAGTGGTACTTTCATTATTTGGTATAGGATTTTTATTAATTGGTGTTATCTTTAAACCAATTACTGATCCACTGATGAGAAAAGCAACTGAAAAAGCTGAAGAAAGTGATGTAATGGAATAAAGTTATTATGCTTATAATAAGTAATATTTAATTTTTAAAAAATAAATGATGGTTGAAAAATGATAGTTTAGTAAGGAAGGTTAATATGGAGGATAAAGAGGGAAACTTAGAAATATTAATTAACCAATTCTATGATGCTACAGCGAATATTAATAAAGCAATTACTAACATGGTTAAAGAATTGGAACCAGGTCGTTACTTATCTTATGAACAAATAGAAACAATGTATTTTATTCAGCATAATGAAAAAGTATCGATTAACGACTTAGCAAATAAGCAACGTACTTATAAGACAGCTGCATCAAAACGTGTTAAGAAGTTAGAATACAAAGGTTATGTGCAACGAGTTTATTCTAATGATAAACGTACTAAATTAGTGAGTTTGACGCATAATGGAGAACGCTTATTAAAAGAAATAAAAAACAACTTAACAAAAGAAATAAAATTACTTTTATTAAGCTGTTTTGTTAGAGAAGATTTTGAAAAATTTATGTATCAGCTCATGAATTTTGAAAAGACATTTTTAAAAAAGTACTACTAGAGTAAGTTAATTTCACTAAATTAAAGTATCCGCTGTAACTTAGATATTTAAAAAAATAAAAATTTAACGTTTATTAATCGTAATCATATTAGTAAGAACATTGAGTCATTTATTATAAGAAACCAACCGCTACATATTTGTATTATACATGTAGATTGCTATCAGTTAATTCATTCATCCTAAAATTACTGTTCATATTGCTAAAAGATTATTGTAGTTACTATCCCAATATATAAAAATCATAAAATTTGTTTAGCCGGTTTCATATTGAAACCGGCTATTTATTAACCAAAAACCGCATCATAAATCGATAAGCAGAAGCGTATCATAAATAAAAAAAGGTTGCTCATAATATAATATGAAGTGAATTGATGGAAAATCATATATGGACAGTCTTGATAACAGGAGTATTTTTTATGGCTCTAAGGAATGGATTAGATTATACGTGGGTATCAGAATTGCGAATACAAAGTTAAATTTAGAAATACTTTATCCAATCTATACAGAATGTTTTATTTCAGCTAAGAAAATGAGAGGAGCGTACAGAACTCCTTTTACACAAGAAGATCTGTTATATTTATGAAAATAATAAGTTGAAGGAGAGTTACAGGATGAATAAAAGTAAAGTTTATGCCATTATAGTGTTAACTATATGCTTAATAATTATGGCAGTCTGCTTACCGTTTTTAATTAAAAATGGTAGTTATTCGGTTATTTTTTCTGCTTTCATTCCTATAGCAATAGTAATAATTTATCTTATCTTTAATAAGCGAAATAATAATGATAATGAGGACTAAAAGTAACCAGTTTAAAAATTTATTCAGGTTAAGGAAGTGAAAATATGTCAAAAAATTTAAGGTTGAATTTGTTAAATTTAATTTTTTAATTCTGTTCGCATTGGCAATGATTACTAACATCTTCGGTTCATTTTCTATTTACTTAATAATTATTTTACCAATATTAATCTTAATAATTGGTTTCTATGTTTTAATTACTAATTTTAAAAATCACAATAATAACTCCTACTATAATAAGTTCAAGTAAAAAAGACTCGATTAAGTTCGAGTCTTTTTATTAATTAAATATATAAATTTACAATTTCAAATTGTTAAACCATTGATAATGGCAAATTCTGTCATTAAATGCTAATATTTATTACTTTTCAAAAAAACACCCTCGTATAAATTCATTTGTTCTGAATTCAACAAAAGTATTTTTATTATTTCAAGCTTTGGAATTGACTTAATTATCGAATTGTTTGATATTCTTTCATTAGAAATAACATTTAAAATTTTATTGTGGTTTAGCTTTTTTAGCATGTCTAGCTGCTTTGATTTCTTCAGAAGTTATTTTGTTTTCTTCAGCTTCTTTTTAGTATCCTCATCTCCACAAACTACATGATCTATTTTATTTTTTAATGCTTCAAAACCTTGTTTTGCCACTAATTCTTTATCATTTTTGTGGTTCGCATCACCAAAAATGACTCCATTTTAAATTTATAATCAAACTTCTGATAGAAAGGGACGGCAGTAATTGATGTTGGTATCTCTATCCGGCTGGCGCTCTTATAAAACTCATCTTCTTCTAATGTATTAATAGTGAGTTTTCCAATCCCTATGCCATGATATTCAGGTAAAACAAAAATAGTAAAAAATTACTCTCAGTCAGACTGTCCCAATAAGGACCAATTGCACTTGTCGCAATGATGATAGCCCCATCTCTAAATACATAAAAGTGGGTCCAAGAAGCTCTTTCAATAATTGATGACATAGTTATATTCTCAGCATCTTTCACCAAATCTTCTTTAGAATAGTCAGAAATATTGGTTTCAAACATTAGCATCTTTTTTCTTCAAAATATTGAATATTAATATCCATAAAACCTTCAATCCTTTGAGTATTTGTTTAAAATCAAAAATTTTTCAACTCGTCTTTAAAAGTATTCGATACTTATCGTAGTCCTTTCCTTTTCTAATATTTGTGATACAACTGAACGTACTTCCAAGCTTCTATTCTTTAACACGTCATAGAGTCATTTAATATTATTTTCATATTACTGTTTTTTTCTTGGATAGATGCTAGCTCTACCTAAAAATTATCATTCAGATATTCCTTAACTTTCCTGGATTTTCCACTCATATTATATATGGTCCAGATCAGTATACATAGATACAATTTTATTCTGAATAATTTCAGGACCATCTGAGTAGATAGTTGACATTATCAAGTGACTAACTCATTTTTACTTTCCTGTCGATATCTGAAAGTCTTATTGTTTCTTTCGTAACCCAGACAGTTTTTTCGGCTGAAGATTCATCTTGATCCTCTTCTTTTGCATAATAGTCTTGCTTTAATTCTTCATTTTTTTCTTCAAATGAATCTAACACATATTGTAAAAAATTAAATCTAATGCTAAATTTTATATTCGACAGCATCCATACTTCCTCTTAATTTATAAACAGCTTGCCATAATTTTTATTCGAATTTAATATTTGACATTATAATTTGATAGCTCCTTTTTAAACCCTGTTTATGTAACTATATTATAAATAAAAAAAGTAAATTGTATAAATAACCCCTTTTTTTGTTTTATTTGTTAGAATATATTAAAGATTAAAAATTTAATACTGTAGGTGAAATTTATGAGTAAATATAATACTTTATTAAACATTCTAGATTCTCTAAGAAAAGAGGCTCCAAAAAATTACAAAAAATATCATGTTGAAGAACCTTTTAAAAAAAAGGAGTACGCTTTTTCTTTAGCATATATACATCTTTTTTTAAAAGCTAATTTTAATTTAACTACTTTTGAATCAAGAGAAAATTTTATTACTGACGGACCAAATGATGGCGGAATTGATGCATATTACATTGATAAAGACGAGAAAATCGTATACTTTATACAATCAAAATTCAGATCAACTGAAAAAAATTTTGAATCTAAATCCATTTCAATAGATGAACTTTCGAAAATGGATATAATTAGAATCTCAGAAGGTGAATCTAGTGATTCGAAAGGAAATAATTACAATAATAAAATATTAGCTTTTCAAGAAAAATTAAATTCCCTTGAACAAGTAAGTAGATATAAATTTCAAGTCATTATATTAGCAAATTTAGAAAATTATAGCGACACAGTTCTACAAAAAATTATTTCACTTCCTTATTCAGTATTTAACTTTGAAAAAGCTTATAATAAACTGGTTTTTCCAATAATTAAAGGCACATGCCATGTTGCAAAAGATATCAAAGTAAGTCTTAATATGGGTTCAAAAAATAATATTTCGATGGATTATGAAGTTACTAACAAAGAATCAACTTCTAATGTTCAACTATTTTTTATTCCAACAATTGAAATTGCTAAAATAATGAGTGAATACAGAAATTCAGTACTACAATATAATCCACGTAGTTATTTAGGCCTATCATCTAACACTGTTAATAATAATATTTATGAATCTATAACAGATCAAAATGATAATATATTTTCATTATTAAATAATGGTTTAACTTTACTTTCAGATGATACCTCTCATACTACTAAAACTGGTAAAAAAGGCGTTGCCTTATTAGAAATTACAAATCCACAAATTATTAACGGTGGGCAAACTGCACATACCTTAGCTAAAATTTATGAGGATCCTAATATAGAAAATAGTGTATTTGAGGGTAAAGAAGTTTTAACTAAGGTTATAACTTTAGATGAGACTTTAAAAGATGAAAAAAAAATCGAATTTATTGAACATCTATCTATTGCAACTAATAATCAAAGCACAGTGAAAGAAGCTGACAGACACTCTAACGATTTAATACAAATACAACTTCAAGACTATATATTTGAACAGTTTGGATATTATTATAACCGTAAAAAAGGAGAACTAGATGATGGATTGAATCAAGGTTATATTAATAAAAATGAGGTTATCAAACGTGAAATATTAACTAGAGTTGCTTTTGCTATTAATGGAGAAGCATCTACAGCTCGAAGAAGTGGAGAAGATGTTCTTTTTAGATCTAAAAACTTTTCTTCTTATATAAATATAGATACCGATTTTGATAGATTAATCTTTTCTTACTTTGTTTATAAAGAGCTAGAACATCTAGAAAAAAACACAAAAAAAACCGAAGATAAATATGGTGTTAAATTTTATGGTAATGCACTGAGGTACGGAAAATACGCTGTTGTATCTGCAGTTTCACAAATTTTTGATACAATTGACATTGATAGAAAACATTTACTCGAAAATGTTTCAAGTTTGACTTCTATTATTATAGAACAGTGGAAAAACTTTGAAAAAAAAGTAGCTAATGAGCCTCATAATCTACAAAAATATTTCGTTACGGAAACCGATTCTTCCGGTAATGTAACTAAAAACGAAGATTTTGATAATTATTATAAAGGTGGCACAGCAGATAATGATATTAAAACATATTCATTTTCTTTATAAATCTAAATAGTTGTCTTTTCAATTGATAAAGTCCGTATAATTGTG
>NZ_JAESLS010000013.1:0-20330 GCF_017892745.1 Staphylococcus sp. GDY8P45P
TTCAATCGCCGTGGGTATCTTAGAAAACAAAGGCTTTGAAAATGTCGTAAATATTAGAGAAGGCTATCAAGATTTTCCAGTTTCATTAAAATAATTTAAGTGTGTACAGAAAATAACCATTTTATGTACACTCGTTTTTTATGTCTAAATAAGTATGTATTACATAGAATTATGTGTTCAAAAACCCAACAAAAAATCTATGTTCATAAAAGACCTTGTAATTAAGTTATGGTACACTGAAGATGTATATAGGAGGTTTGTATTTTGAAAATAGGTTATGCAAGAGTTTCAACTGGATTACAAAATTTAAATTTACAGGAGGATCGATTAAATACATATGGTTGTGAAAAGATATTTAATGACCATATGAGTGGTTCAAAAAGTAAAAGACCTGGTTTAGATAAAGCAATTGAATTTGCGAGGTCAGGAGATACGATTGTTGTTTGGAGATTAGATAGATTGGGACGTAATATGGAGGATTTAATCACATTAGTTAATGAACTTAACGAACGAGGTGTAAGTTTCCATAGTTTAGAAGAAAATATAACAATGGATAAATCAAGTTCAACTGGACAATTATTATTTCATTTATTCGCAGCATTTGCAGAATTTGAACGTAATTTAATTTTAGAGCGTTCTTCAGCTGGCCGAATTGCAGCACGTGCTAGAGGCCGATATGGAGGCAGACCAGAAAAATTAAATCAAAAAGATTTAAACTTACTTAAGACACTTTATGATAATGGCACGCCAATTAAGTCAATTGCAGAACAGTGGCATGTTTCACGTACAACAATTTATCGTTACCTCAATAAATTGGAGGACAAGGAAGATGAAAAACAAGGAGAAGTATCTAACTAATTTTTCTGAAGCCAAACGTAAAAAAGCTACTCAAAAGTACAATATTATAAAACCTTTTATCCTAGGCGAACAATCTTTATCAAGTATTTCTAAAAGTAAAGGGATTGCGTTAAGCACCCTTTATAGATGGAATAAGTCATATAAAGAACAAGGACTTAAAGGACTAATCTATGCGACAAGAGCTGATAAAGGAACACGTAAAATAGAACCAAAGATAATTGATGAAATTGAACGCCTTGCGCTTATGAATAAAAGAAATAGTATAGCCACAATTCATAGGAAAATCACTAATTACTGTAAAGAAAATAATTTTGATATACCAAGTTATAAACAAATTTATAGTGTTATTAAAGCGATGCCTAAGTCTGTTATTGATTTCTCTCATCAGGGTGAAAAATACTATCAAAATAAGTACGATTTAATACAAATTAGAGAATCCTCGAGACCCAATGAAATATGGCAAGCAGACCATACTTTGCTAGATATCTTTATATTAGACCAAAAAGGTAATATCAATAGACCATGGCTAACTATTATTATGGATGACTATAGTCGTGCAATTGCAGGCTATTTCTTAAGTTTTGATGCCCCCAATGCTCAAAACACAGCATTAACACTACACCAAGCAATATGGAATAAAAATGATACCAATTGGCCAGTGTGTGGTATACCCGAAAAATTCTACACAGATCATGGAAGTGACTTTACTTCACATCATATGGAACAAGTCGCTATTGATTTGAAAATTAACTTGATGTTTTCGAAAGTTGGTGTTCCTCGTGGTCGTGGAAAAATAGAACGATTCTTTCAGACAGTTAATCAAACTTTCTTAGAACAACTGCCTGGATATATAAACAATAATGATACTCCTAGTAATCTAATAAATTTTCACAATTTTGAAGAAAAATTACGTTACTTTTTAATTGAAGATTATAATCAAAAAGAACATAGTACTATTCATACCACGCCTATCAGTCGTTGGAATAGTAATCACTTTTTCCCTAATATGCCAAGTAGCTTAGAACAACTTGATTTATTATTGTTGGAAATACCTAAATCTAGAAAAGTTCATTCAGATGGCATTCATTTTCAAGGTTTTCGATACAGTAATACTAATCTAGCAGCTTATGTAGGTGAATATGTACTGATTCGTTATAACCCAAATGATATGGCTGAAATACGTGTGTTTTATAGAGATGAATTTCTTTGTACTGCTATATGTCCAGAAATAGCTGATTACTCCATAGATATAAAAGACATACAGCACGCTCGTAGTCAGAGAAGAAAACACTTAAAACAAAATATTGCTAGTCCAAGTACCACGGAATTAATTAAGGAAGAAAAAAATTGTGGTTATTCACCTCAAGAAACGACTAAAAACGTCAAAAAATTAAAGAGGTATCGTAATGACTAAAAATCAAAATTTCATTGAAACGAAAGAGTATAAACGCTTTGCTGAATTTTGTGATGCTTGTATTAAATATCAGTATATTGGTATATGTTATGGTCAACCTGGTGTCGGAAAAACTTTATCGTCTAGGTATTACACAAATTGGGATACTATTGAAAAACAAGTTAACCATAGAGGTTGGGAAGATTTAGCTAGTAAAACGACCGATGACATACTATCGGTGGATAAAATATTTTATACTGCACCAGCAGAAAAACAAACTAAATTAAGGAATGATTTATATAGTATTACTGCAAGCATTGATTTGGGTCAAAAATTACATGTTGTAAATAAGTATGGACATGAACATAGTAAACATTATAGTGATATGTTTAAATATATTGATTTAATTATAGTAGATGAGATTGATCGCCTTAAAGTGCAACATTTAGAGCAATTAAGAGCTATTTATGATGAACATAATTTAGCAATGATATTTATTGGTATGCCGGGTATAGAGAAAAAACTATCTCGTTATCCTCAACTATATTCGCGTATAGGTTTTGCGCATGAATTTGATAATCTAAGTAAAGATGAGACGCATCATATATTAGAATATAAGTGGCAAGATTTAGGATTTGATTTAAAACTCGAAGACTTTACTGATTATGAGGCAATAACGACGATTATTAAAATTACAAAAGGGAATTTTAGGCTGATTCATCGTTTATTTGCGCAGATAGACAGAATTATGGATATAAATGGTTTAGATAAAATAAGTACAGAAGTTGTAGAAACAGCTAGAGATAGTTTAGTTATAGGTATTCGATAATAGAAAAAGCAACGCATTTTAATATAGTGCGTTGCTTTTCTCATTTATTAGGTAAAGTCATTCTCATATATCGAGTAAAGTGACACTCTTAATATTAAGTTAAGAGGTTTTGTGTCAAAAACGAACATTTTTAATACTCTAATCATACATACAGAAATACTGTTTTACTAGCATCGATAATGGTTCGATTAGGGTAGACCCAAACGCGATGATAATAACCTTAGAGATGCTATTGAGATGTATATGAGCAAAAAATACACTTTAGATGAGATAAAAGAACAGACAAATATAAGTAGAGCAACCTTGTATCGTCATCTAGATAAATAAGAGGTGATGAACGTTGTTAAAACAAGATTTAGTGTATAATGTACTGTTATCGATTAGAGAAGAATAAAGTGTAGATTTTAAAACTTTAGATGTAAGCGAAAAAATTTTTTATTAGCACTTGAAAGCATAGCGAGGCAAGATTTAGCAAAAAATATAGAGTTATTCTACAATGGGTGTTTTCCTATATGTGGCACAACAATATATGCAGAACTAACAGAAAAAGGTAAGCAGCAAA
Source organism: Staphylococcus sp. GDY8P45P (assembly GCF_017892745.1). Lineage (NCBI taxonomy): Bacteria > Bacillati > Bacillota > Bacilli > Caryophanales > Staphylococcaceae > Staphylococcus > Staphylococcus sp. GDY8P45P. Next base: position 3,643 of record NZ_JAESLS010000013.1, read on the forward strand.
TATCATTATATAAAACAGAGGATAAGCACATATAACAATGCTTATCCTCTGTTTTTGAATTTTATATTAACTTAATTATCATAAAATTGCTTGATCTTTTGACCTATTTCATCTCTTACACGTTGAAATTCTGACCAAGATTTACCTGCTGGGTCATCAAAGCCCCAATGTTCTTTTTTTACATTAGGCGGGATGACTGGACAATTCTCATCAGCATCACTACAAAGTGTAACAACTAGGTCTGATTGTCTTAAAATTTTATTATCAATTAAATCAGAAGTATGGTTTGATATGTCAATATCCACTTCTTTCATAGCTTCTATCGCCTTAGGATTTACGCCATGCGTTTCGATACCTGCTGAGTAAACATTCCATTCTTCGCCGAGTATTTCTCTTCCCCAGCCCTCAGCCATTTGACTACGACAAGAATTACCAGTACATATAAAGTAAATTGTTTTCTTATCCATTTATTATTACCTCTCTTTTAAAAAATTATTAGTGTTAAATATAGACCTAATAGGGTTACAAATAAAACAGGGATTGTGATAATAATTCCGGTCTTAAAATAGGTTCCCCAAGAAATCTTGACACCTTTTTGAGTTAGTACGTGTAACCAAAGAAGTGTGGCTAACGAACCAATTGGTGTTATCTTAGGCCCCAAATCAGATCCGATAATATTCGCATAAATCATACCTTCTTTTAATATTCCTGTAGCACTCGATTGACCAATTGCTATTGCATCTATTAAAACGGTTGGCATGTTATTCATAATAGAGGATAGGAATGCAGCTACAAAGCCCATACCCATAATGCTGCTAAATAAGCCATAACTTGAAATGTTTGTTAGTACATCACCAAGAAGTGTTGTAATGCCCACGTTTTTCAAACCAAATACGACGAGATACATACCAATGGAGAATAAAACAATATTCCATGGCGCACCTTTAATTACTTGTTTCGTATGCACGGCTTTAGATTTATGCGCTAATAATACAAATATTAAAGCAATGATACCAGCAATAATGGATACTGGAATATTTATAAACTCACTTATTAAATAACCAATGAGTAATATACCAAGTACGATCCACGAGATGTTAAAAAGTTTTTTATCTTTAATCGCTTCTCTTGGTTCTCTAATGTTTACTGCATTAAATGTTTTTGGAATAGACTTTCTAAAATATAACCATAAAACAAGAATACTTGCGATCAATGAGAATATATTAGGTATAATCATTTTACTGAAGTATTCAATAAATCCAATATCGAAATAATCTGCGGAAACAATATTAACTAAATTACTGACAATGAGCGGTAATGATGTAGAATCAGCTATAAAACCACTAGCAATAATAAATGGAAATATCGCTTTTTTATCAAATCCTAAACTACGAACCATAGCTAAAACAATAGGAGTAAGTATTAAAGCTGCTCCATCATTTGCGAAGAAAGCTGCTACAACTGAACCTAATAGCATGATAAAGATAAACATTTTCAATCCGCTACCTTTTGATGCTCTCACCATATGTATAGCAGACCATTCAAAGAAGCCAATTTCATCTAATATGAGTGAAATAAGAATAACTGCAACAAAAGTTAAGGTCGCATTCCAAACAATTCCAGTAACTTCTAGTACGTCTGAAAAGCTTACAACGCCAGTGATTATAGCAACTACAGCACCAATTAATGCAGTAATACCAATATCTAGACCTTTAGGTTGCCATATAACAAAAATTAACGTTAATACAAATATTGTGATTGCTAATATCGTCATCATTAACACTCACCTTTCTCTACTGTTTCACATATACATGGGACAGTACTGGAACTCAATAGAGTCAGTCGTGATGTAACGTCATCCAATACGTCATGATTCAATTTGTATAAATTTTTATTACCATCTTTTCTGGATGTAATTAAATTATTGTCTTTTAATACTTTCATATGATGACTTAATGTGGGTTGAGAAAAAGAAAAATGCTCTAATAAATCACAAGCGCATAATTCACCACAAGATAACAAATCTAATATTTCAAGACGGCTACTATCAGCAATCACTTTCAAGTATTGTGATATCTCATTATAATTCAATTTTTCTTCTCCCTTTCTACTTGAAATCTTTTATATCGTTGATAATTTTTATTGCCACCTGATAAATTATATACTTGTTTAAAGCCTAAATTAATAAGTACGTTTTGTGCAGCATTACCAGTAGTACCTTTATTACAATAAGTCACGATTGTTTGATTTTCATCTAACGTTTTTGCATAACTTCTCAACGTTTTCAATGGGACGTTAATCGCTCCATCAACATGATCAACTTCAAATTGCTTTGGAGAACGTACATCTAAAATCAATAAATCATTTTTTTGTTTTACGACTTCTTCAGGCGTTATAATTTTACGTCCCCGAGTAATATTGTGACCAATCATCCCTGTATAAATAACAGGATCTTTAGTTGTAGAAAAAGGAGGTGCATATGCTAAATCTAAATGAAATAAATCTTCTGCTTTGGCACCAAATGTTATAGCAGTAGCTAGTACATCAATTCTCTTGTCTACGCCCTCATACCCAACTATTTGCGCACCAAGTAATTTAGAATTATTTTTATCAAATATAGCTTTAATTACCATTTCTTGACCTTGCATATATTCTGGACGATTCGGTTTCACATTGTGTAATACATCAATATCAATTTCTAACTCAACAGCTTCTTTTTCGGTTAAACCTGTCTGGGCAATTGTCATATCAAAGATACGGACAATGCCTGTGCCTAAAATGCCTTTATGTTCTAGATTTCCACCAGTTAATCGATCTCCTAAAATACGACCCATTTTATTTGCTGTAGAACCTAGCGGTCTATATATAGGATTACCAGTAATTAAATTATAACTTTCTGCTGCATCACCAATTGCATATATATGAGGAATATTTGTTTCCAAATACTTATTGGTTTGTATTGCTCCAGATTCTCCAATATTAATACCAATTTCTTTAGCTAATTTAGTATTTGGTGTGACACCAATCCCAATAATGATTAAGTCTGTATCAATTAATTCGCCAGTTTTTAAGCTGACTCTATTTATCGTATGATTCTCATCATAATCAACAATGTCAATTTCATTATAGGTATATACGTTAGCTTTATCTTCAATATATTCTTGAATCATAAAACTCATATCGTAGTCTAAATGAGGCATAAAAGTGTTACGTTGAACAATTGAAGTGTTGTAATTAGATAATTGTTCTAACATCTCTAAACCAATAAATCCACCGCCAACGATTGTTATATTCTGAACATCATGGTCATTAATATAATTATAAATTGCTTTGGCATCATTAATATTTTTAACTTTAAACACATTATTATATTCTTCGCTATTTAATTGAGGGAGTTCTTTAGGCGATGAACCTGTTGCTAATACTAATTCGTCATATTTTTGAATCATCTTTTCATCATTTACTAAATTAGTAACTGTTATTGTTTGATCACTATCATTTATCTTATTCACTTCATATTCTGTATAAATATCTATATTAAAGCGTTCTTTAAACCATTTAGCATTTCGTGGCGTGAGTTCATCAATATCAGATACATTACCGCCTATATAGTAGGGGATACCACATACGGAATACGAAATATCACTATCTTTATCAAAAACGGTAATTTCAACATCTTCACTATTTCTTCTTGCTTTAGCCGCGACACTCGTACCGGCAGCAACTGAACCAATGATAACAATTTTTTTCAATATTCTAACCCTCCATAAGGTATGACAAAGTAATTATTAAGACTTTCATTTTTAATCTTGTTTATCCAAATCGATTCATCTTCTTTTTTGTTACTAAAAAGGTCATCACGTTGATTTAGCGTAACTAATGATTGATTAACGACCCACCAATTATGTCCTATATCGGCTCTATTTAAATCTTCTACTAAACGTTTAGATTCTAAATAAGGTGTTTTTTCTGCTAGTGTTACGATTATCATCTGTGTTAAATCTTGATTTTGAATTTTAGGTAATAACGTTTCAACATTACTGGTAGTTTGAGTTGATTTTTTCTTTAGTTCTTTATGGTGATTTTCACTAGAATCAAGTAACAACAAGGTATGGCCTGTAGGAGCTGTATCTACAATTACGTAATCCATGTCTTCTTGGTTCTCCATAATGTCACTAAAGGCTTTGAAAAATGCTATTTCTTCTGTACAAGGTGATTTTAAATCTTCCATAATATAATCAATATCGTCTTGTGGTGTATCATCATTCACTGTGGCTAGTACTTCTTTTTTATACTTTTCTAATGCTTGTTCTTCATCAATATAAGCAGTATTTAAATTACTTGTGGTTTCAACATTAATTTCTTTAGTAGGGTCAGTAGTTGCTAAAAGAACACGATGTCCTTTATTAGATAATGCTGTAGCTAATTGCGTTGCTACTGTCGTTTTACCAACGCCACCTTTTCCCATTGTAAATAAATATTGAACTTTACTATTTTCAATTTCATCTGTTAATTTATTGAATTGCGGATGATCTTCAACAATAAAGTCATCATTTTCAATTAAGTTATCATCATTTAATAGATTAGTTAAACTTTCTATACCTTCTTCTTTCTGCTTTTTATATGGAACGTAATAAGCATGATTGTTATTTAACCATTCAGTAAAATGATTAATGTTTTTATCTTGTTCTGATTTCATCTGACTCGAAATTAAACCGTGACTTTCTTCTATATAGTTGTTAATGATTACTTTGAATTTAGAAATTGATAGTTGTTGTAATTCTTGTTGCGCTCTTTGAATTTCATATATAGAAGAGTGGCTAGGTTTCGCAACTAACATCATGGTCGTATCGTCTTGGTTACGTAGTTTTTCAAGTGCTGAATTATATTTACCTCTATTTTCATTTAAACCCGATAATTGACCTAAGCAAGAAGCGTCATTACTCGTTGTATTTAAATAATCTGTCCATGCAGAAGGTAATTCAAGCATTCTCAAGGTGTGACCTGTTGGAGCTGTATCAAATATAATGAAATCAAATTCTTGTTCTAAAGTTTTATCGGATAAAAAATTTGTAAATTCATTAAACGCTGCTACTTCAACTGTACACGAACCACTTAACTGTTCTTTCATCTCAGAAAGCACATCTTCTGGTAGAATACCCTCATAAGGTTCTATAGATTGTGCTTTATAATCGTCTGCAGCAGCAATCGGGTCAAAATTGGCTATAGAGAGATTAGGTATAGGTTGATATTTAGTTAATTTATTAGATAATTCCATTTGAAATACATCTTGTAAATTACTAGCTGGATCAGTACTTACTAAAGCTACTTTCTTTCCATTTTCCGCTAAGTTTAAAGCAATAGAACTTGATATCGTCGTTTTGCCTACGCCACCTTTACCAGTAAAAAACAAATATTTTGTTAACTCAACATTATCTAAATTCAATTTATTTAAGTATTTAACAGCATCCATCTCCATCACAGCATCCTCCATTTCTCATCTGATTAACCGTAATAATTTCATCGGCTTCTTCTTGGGTAATATAAGTACCCGTTTTAGCTATATTGCCTTCTATAAAAGTGATTGGTAAAACTTCATTACCTTTTTCTTGAATTAAACGAATAGCTTCTTTATTTTTAATAAATTCATTCGGATTGTTACTCATATTATAACGTTGAACTTCTATTTGATTTTGTTTTAAATATTCATTGATTTGGTTCGTCTTTATTAGTGTTTCATCCGGTTCTGGACCACATACGCCAGTAGAACAGCACATAGCTTCTTCGTATATTTCAATATTTAACATTATACTCACCTCATTAATTATTTTACTACCATAGATTAACATCTATATAGATTAGTGTCTATGTATTGATTTGGATTTTTAAAATTTTACTTAATTTGAGTTTCTAATAATATAGCTAGGAAGAAAATATTTTTACTATTGCTGTGGAGCATGTCTAAGTTTATGTAAAATTATAGTTTTTTAATCTTGCAATAATGTATATATTGATTTATATTTAATATATCAAAAAAAGTTGATATATTAAATGGAATAAAATTATTTAGACAATAAGGAGGTGTGCCTGATTGCGAGTAAACCACGCAAGTACTTTATCTGTTGGTTACTTTGTAAGTTATTTAAATCTTGTTATGGTATCAAGAGAAGTCACTTTAAAAGAAGCTACAATATATATGGAGAAGGAGTTCTTTAAAGGTAATATTCATCAGTATGGTGAATCAACAGAAAATAACTACAAACAAGCAATACAAGAATTGAAATAAAGATAATATAAACTCTAATCAAATATTATAAAAAAGAGGTGCTCTTTTTATGGAAGTTATTAAAGCAAAAACTGATATGAATGAAGATCAACAATTAGATTTTTATGAAAACATGTTTAATGCACTTGCTGACAAAAATAGATTAAAAATACTTAATCAAATTAGTCAAAGCCCTAATAAATCACTATGTGTATGCGACTTAGAGGAGTTATTAGATTTAAAACAATCTAAAATTTCATATCATTTAAAAAAACTAGTAAGTGCACAGATTTTAATACCTGAAAAATACGGTACTTGGAACTACTACAAAATCAATGAAGCACAAATTCAAGTTGTATTAACTGAAGATACTTGCTGTAAAATATTATAGGATTTATCTTATTACACATCATATTAATCAACTTTTTTTAATTTATATATCAAAAAAAGTTGATTAAATAAATTCAGAGGAGTTATACTAATGACAGATTCAATCATAGAATTCATAAAAACATTTTTAATGTTATTTTTTGAATTGTTAGCATTATTTATAGTTGTAAGTTTTATTGTAAGTTTAATTCAACAAGTAGTATCAGAAGATAAAATACAAAAGCTTTTAAGCAAACCAAATAAAGCAACCAACTATGTATTAGGAATGATTTTTGGTGCTATAACACCATTTTGTTCTTGTTCTACTATTCCTATACTTGCAGGTTTGTTAAACTCTAAAGTTCCGTTTGGTCCAGCTATGAGTTTCTTAATCGCTTCGCCACTCATGAATCCACTCATGATATTTATGCTATGGATTTTATTAGGGTGGAAAGTTGCTGTTGTTTATTTTGTTGTATTAGCGATATTCAGCATTTTAACTGGCCTTGTTTTTTCAAAAGTGAATTTAGCAGAGAGTTATAAAGGCGTTAATGTCAAAGGTGATGGATTTTTCACTAATAAATCAGGATCTCGTGTTAAGCAAGCGCTAAATGATGCTTGGGCTTTCCTATATCCAATGTTACCTTATTTAATTATTGGTGTATTTATCGGTGCATTTATTTATGGATTTATTCCAGAAAGCTTTATAACACAATATGCGAGTGGCGATAGTATTATCTCTGTTATTATTGCTTCTGTTATTGGTATACCTATGTATATTAGACCAGAAACAATGCTTCCTATAGCTGAAGCTTTAGTATCTAAAGGTATGTCACTGGGAACAGTCGTAGCATTAATTATAGGTGGCGCAGGAGCAAGTATTCCTGAAGTTGTATTGTTATCTAAATTATTTAAAAAGAAATTTGTAATATCTTTTGTTATAGCAATTTTAGTCGTAGCTATTGCTACTGGTCTAATTGTTAACTTAATCATTTAAGGAGGTGAAGTAAATGGGTATCAAAGACACATTAAAAAAATTAAAACCTCAAGAACAGTCATGTTGTTCAGTTGAAATTGAAGAGAAAACAGACAAAAAAGACGAAAATAATGAGAAAAAAGAAAATGGTAATAAAAATTGTTGCTAACATTAAAAAAGTTCTGTTTGATTTTGCATTTATTAACATAATCGATGATTATCAGAAGTTCTAGCATAAAAAAGCACTACAAGTTCATGAGCTTGTAGCGCTTTTTATTGTGTTAATTACCAAACAACCGACTCCAGAAACCTTTTTTAGGTGGTTTTTCTTCCTTATCTTCGTATTCATTATCTATTTCTTCGAATTGTTTATCGTCTATTGTGGATGGTTCTTCATTGAGGTTTTCATTCTCTTTCTCTTCAGGTATATCTTTATGCTGCACCTCTGTAGGCTGTTCCCATTTTTGTTGTTGATCAGTATATTTAGACTCTCCAGTAAATGTTGCTTCTTGTACATTAACATTTTGTCTCTCATTAACAGACGTATCAAAAGAATAATTAAGTCGTCTTTCTTCCTCTAATTGATCTTCTAATTTTTTAATCTTTTTATTACTTTCTAATGCTAATACTTGTTGATTTTCAAGCAATTTCGACCTTTCTTGCAACTCTTTTCTGTAAAATTCAATTGTTGTTTCATGACGACTTTCTTGCTTTTCAATTTGATTATTCAAAGTATCAATCTGGTTTTTAAGAATCTCCACTATTTGAGCATCAGTTTTAGATTCAACGTCAATATTATCTGGGTCTTTTTTTTGTTTACTTTCAGCAACATTTTCAAATCCATATTTCTTCTTATTTTTATTTACTCTTTGAACTATTTTTTCTATGTCGCTATCTTCTTTAATAAACGAAGTGTTTTCCTGTTTTATTGTTTCTATATTCAATCTTTTAATATTATTAAAAATTGTTTGCTTACTAACTTCTAATTCTTCACTCAAAGCTTTCACGCTTCTCATATCATCAACCCTTTTATAAAATGTTTATCAACCCTTTATAAAACAGTATAAACTCATAAAGCTTGGTAATAAAGTAATTACAATATTAAAAAACGGTTCCCGTCAATCGTTTCATCAAAGGTTCATAAAGGGTTGATGGTTTTTATCAAAGGTTTATAAACCCTTTATAAACCTTTGATAAGCCTGCATTTTCCCTTTTATAAGGTTGTTCAAAGTGATATAATAACCTTAACATGACAAAACCCCAACTACTGGTAATAGTCGGGGTTTGGTGATAAAACGTTGCAGCACGTTTATAAATCTTTTGATATCTGTATTATATACAACTATATCATCAAAGTGCAAGCAGAAAATTTATGTGTTCTTGTAATGTTTTATTACCTCTATCCAAAACTTTAATAGGAAAGGGGTTTTTATTATGCCTAGAAAAAATATAAAAAATCAAGCCAATCAAAATTTCTATATGCTACATAAAGTTTTATTTATCAACGAAAAATATAAAAAGCTAAGTGATAGTGCTAAAGTTACCTATGCAATTCTTAATGATAGAGTTAGTTTATCTATTAAAAATAATTGGATAGATCAAAATGGAGATATATACTTTATTTTTACTAATGAAAATCTTCAAGAAGTGTTAGATAAAAGTAAAAATACAATAACTAAAATAAAAAAAGAGTTACAAGAGGTTGGTTTACTGGAACAAGTTAAAACCGGGTTTAATCGACCGAACAAACTATATCTTCATGAAATAGAAACGAATATAACTATTGAAAAAGAAATACAAAATAGCACTTCGAACGATGACGAATCGAGTGATATCAAGGACTCCCAAATAATGGGACTCCAGAATCCCAAACAATGGGACTCCAGAATCCCAAATGATGGGACTCCAGAATCCCAAAACTTAGACCCTAATGATACTGACTTAAGTAATACTGATTATATAGAGACTGAGAACAATGATACGAATGATTTGAATGATACACCTAACAATATTTCTGAAAACGCTCATTCGAATCATACAAATCATCAACAAACTGAATTTAATAATGATGCCTTAAAATTCCAAGTGCTTGAAGAATTGCCACAACAAATCAAAGATTACTTAAGTAATTTTGAAATTAGAGAAATTCGTATTATTAAAAGTGTTTTACTTAAAGGAAAAAAATCATTTAATAATGCGCATAATACATATTACCGTTTAGAAGACGTGGAGTTCGAACTTGTGAGTGTATTAAAACGATTTAAAGCGATGCTGCTACAAAAGAATGAAACCGTTGAAGCTATGCAAGGATATTTAATGCAATCGATTAAAGCTGAACTTGAAGAAATACACGCACTTAATATGCGTCGTCAAAACATGAAACAACATAATATCTTTAACCAATAATTTAGATAATCTTATAGCAATCAAAGAAACCTCTAAATATTCGGTTAAGTCATCTGATTTTTTAACTGATGATGATGAAAGAAATCAAGAAATCGTGAATGACTTGGAAAAAGGTTTATACCGAAAACGTATGTTGAGTTATGGTGGATTGCTTAAACAAAAACATAAGATTTTAAATTTAGACGATGCCGAAGATGGTAATTTGATTAATACAAGTGACGAAGATAAAACAACAGACGAAGAAGAAAAAGCACATTCAATTACGGCAATTTGGCATTTTGAAAAACAAAATGATTACTTAAAAGATTTGAAACGTTAGCTTAAAAGCTAGCGTTTTTTATGTATTTTTGCCCCTGCAGGAACTATAGCGTTCAACCAACATGGTTGCCCAGTTTTTATGCCAATTTTTAAATTTGCATGTAACTGGGCAGTGTCTAAAAAAATCAACACTGGTTTTGCTCAAATTTTTGCTTTTGGAAATAGCATATATTTATTTGGCTTATATTTGCGTTTTAAGAGCTTATATAAGTTTTTAGGCATAAAACTATATGAATTACCCCTAAATCTTTAAAATGCCCCCTTAAAATTCAAAATAAAGGTATTTAAAATTTTAAAAATAAAAAAGCTACTAGCAAAAAACTAGTAGCTTAAATCTTAGTTAAATTTTGATGTAGTATTAATTTTTATATCTACGCTACAACGTCGATTCAAATTCGTGCAGTATTAATTTTTGTATCTGCGCCACAACGCCGATTACTAATAATGCAGTATTAATTTTTATATCTGTGCTGCAACACCGATTACTTAAAACTAAGATTAAAAAATCGACGAAGGTCGATTATGGTTTTTACACGCGTTCTTTTAGAACGCATAAGTGCGCCCTTACGGGAATTAACTAGATTATAACGATGAAAAATAGACCTGTAAAGCGATAACTATTGTGATAAAGTTTGCTAAAAAGGAGCGATTTTATGACTGCTATTTGGATATCGATTATAGGTATGTGGTTTTGTATTGGAATAGCGTTTTTTGCTATCAAGAGGAGTAAAAATAAAAAATAGAACACGCATTTATGCCGAGAAAATTTATTGAAGTTGAGAAGAACCCTCAACTAAACTTGCAGACGAATGTCGGCATAGCGTGAGCTATTAAGCCGACCATTCGACAAGTTTTGGGATTGTTAAGGGTTCCGAGGCTCAACGTCAATAAAGCAATTGGAATAAAGCAATAAAAGAAGTAGAGTTTATTGCTTTACTTGGTTCCTTTTTAATTATCGTTTTCTACATAGTTTTTAAGATTAGATAGTTGGTTGTCCCAATATTTTTCAAAATATTTAATCCACTTTTCTACTTCGATTAATTTTTTTGGTTCAAGTTTGTATCTAGTTTCTTTGCCAGATTTTTTTTTAGTAACTAATTCTGCTTGATAAAGAATGTTTAAATGTTTATTTATTGCTGTTCGAGAAATATTAAAATCTTGAGTAATTGATTTAATAGATTTTTCATTATCTGCAAGTAATTTTATAATTTTGCGACGTTTGGGATCTGCTATTGCCTGGAATACATCATATTTTTCTTTTGTATTATTCATTAGAATTTAGATACTTAGGAAGTTCAATTTTTACTATTTCATCCCAACCATCGTCCATAAATCCTTGCACAACAGGATGTGGTTGACCAAACTCTGTTTCTTTTCGTTCATCCCATCCAGAATGTATAAGTGTAAATTCTGTAGTATTATCATCTACTTTTTTTAGTTTGAATGTTATTTTCCAATCTTTTCCCCAATTAAAACTTAAATTATCTTTAGGATTTAATTCTGTTACTTTACATGGAGATTCTCCAAATTCTCCAGCATATAGAGTGAATTCTTTTCCTAATTTGGCTTCGAAATCGTTTGGCATCCACCAAGATTTTATACCTTCTGATGTTGATACAGCATCCCAGACTTTGTCCTTATTTGTTTTTAATATCACTACTTTTTCAATTTGTGGCATTTCAGTATTGTTGTTCATATACAAACCTCCTCGTTTTATATGACACCAAAAGGTGTCATATAAAATATAACACTTTCTTGTGATTATGTAATGTTTTTAATTATTTATTTTTATGATTTTGAAACGAGTGAAAACGAGTTTCTTCTTGTCTTGATACTATATAGAAATAACTCGATTTTTAAATTATAGCCATAATCCTTGATGCGTAAAGGATTATGGCTCCTTTTATAGTATCTTTTTAGTTTTTGTCCTTCTTAGCACGTTGTTTTTACTTTGGAGTTATAGTATCTCTTAAAACAACAAGTATAAAAAATAAACTACAATAAATAATTGACCCTATAGTTCCAACATCAATAACAAATATTAAAACTATATACCAAATAAGATTGATTACTATAATGAAATTAAAAATGGATCTTGACTTAGGTTTTATCATTTTTATCTTCACCATCTTTTATTTATTTTCTGGACTCATAAATATTGTAATGTGGCTTTTAAATATAAAGATAAATTAAACCAAAACTAAAATGATCAATATTAAACCTAAAATACCAAGTATCCAACCACTCTTTTTCTTTTTCAAAATTTCTGGGATAGATGCGATTGTAAATGCTATAAGAGAGAATAACATAGGTAAATAGCTATTATCCGAAAGTATAACCATATAAAAAATGGCGATAATTAATAATATAGCAACTAAGATATTAATCGCTTTAGTTAAAAAACTATATTTTTCTTCTTGTTTCAAAAAATCACCTTCGATGTTTAATATTCTTCAAAATTTTCTAAGATATATAAGCAGCTAATTGCTTATATATAACTATATTCCAAGTAAAGATAGAACATATAAAATAAAGAAAAGACCATAAAAGATTGTTAATATAACACGTTTCTCTAAAGTATATGCTAAGGAGCCCATACCAAAAGCTATAGCTATTAAAATATCATTAGTTTTTTCAAGAGGGCTTCCACCATAAAAATAATCAATTATTAGACGAAATATAAACAATAATATAGCTAATGTTACAAATACCCCACCTAAAATTTTTAAATTACTCGTTAGTTTCGTTTCGTTATTAGTTTTGTTCATTTTATAACCTCTTTTAAAACTATCAATTTTGAAAACTAAATCCATGTTGCTAAAATTACTATCTAAATTAACTTATTAATTGTTAGTCAATATGACTCAAAAATATTTAAATTTATTTCATATGGTAAGCAATTAATGAGATTTTTTCAAAGTAATCGTAATAAATTCTTTGGTTAAAATCATATTTAGGAAATGAAACTCTATCTTGTTTATTAATTAAATTTAAATGAAGTATAAGTGTATAAAATTGATGAATGAATGTTCTATTTTCATTAAGTAAATGACAAAATTTATGATTTTATTTTGGAAGCAGCTAGTGAAATCTTAATTTTATTTGAACCACTTTTTATATAGAAAATCTTGAATCGTTAAATTAAGAAAGCTACAAATTTGATCTATAACATCAAATTTTAAATAGGACTCATTGAAAGCAATGAGTCCTATTTTTCTTTCGGCATAATAGGTCGTTTTAAAAATTTATTAAGTGATTTTGCCAATTTTTTCGAGATAATTCTTCGTTAAGCCGTTTCATTTTTAGTTTATAAATTAGTTTTATTTTGAACACTCCTTTTGCTATAGATACATCTTAAATATAGTATAAAAATGAGTTTTTTAAATGTTCGATTCGGTATGTTTTTCATATCATGTAACTAAAAAAACTATATGGATTTTAGGAGCGTTTTAGAAAAAACGTAAAAATCGGTAAATATTTGGTAAGAGCATAAGGGAAATATGCTATCATTTGAAATGATAGGTCTGGCGAAGCCAGACATTTCAAGGGTTTAAATGGTTTGTGTTATGATATCAAAAAAATAGAAATGTCTCACTTTTGTGACACAACATATTGTGTTTGTCTCACCTTTGTGACACGATATATAGAAAATGTCACAAAGGTGAGACACCTTTTTTTGAAGGCATAATACTTTAATATCATTCTGGATTTCGTTTGAATTTCAAAATAATCTTAGTAAGTATATGTACGTAAAACATAAAAAAATAAGTAAAAAATTTTAAAAAAAGGAGTTCAAAATAATGAAGAAAGATTTACTAATTAGAGATGTAGATAGTGAGTTGTTAGATCGATTAAGTAGATTGGCTAAAGATAAAAATATATCAAGAAACAAATTAATTTTAGAGACTTTAGAGTTATTAGATCCACTTGAAAGTTATCAAAAATTATATGCAGAACAGTCACATCAGCAAGCGCAAAATACAAAAATTTTAAAAGAAGTTGCGAGTAAACAAGACAAAATTTTAGCATTACTTGAGTCAGTAGATTATTAAATATGAGAACAAAAGTTGGAAAAGTGTGAGCTATTTTATATTTAAAATGTATTGGAATTCAAAGCGTTCATGCAAAGAATAATTAACAAAAATATATCCTTTTTAACGCCAAAAGGAAACTTGATTGAAGATATAAATAAAGGTATAACAGAGAAGAATTAAAAGATTATTTATATCATAATGAGGTGCGAAAAGTGAGTGTAAAAGATATAGAATTTTGGATGAGTTTATACAATAATCTTAAAGATGTGTAGTTTACATTTGTGTATCGAACATGTATAAGAATTCTAAAGTACTACTTAGATAGTGATAGTAAAAAAATAGCAATCTAACATATACTTTGGTGAGTAAATAGAGTTTATTTAAACCTATTAGTATAATACAAATTACTGTTTTTTAGTGGACATACTAAAGCAACATGTTGCTTTTTATATTCTTATAAGTATGTAAAAAGCAAACAATATTATGATATTACTTTAAAGCATATATTATGTTTGCATAACTAATATATGCATAATGTATGCGTGCATACTGTATGCAAACAATTAGAAGAATTAAGTGTAAGTTACACAAATGTAATTCACACAAGTGTAACTTACACTTGTGTATAAAGCATATATAAGTTATTAAAGAGATTATGATGAGCTATATAAATTTATATTTAGAGGGATTAAAGGAACCGTAGTAAAAATCAAAAAGGTTTATCAACAAGAGGTACCTAAAAAATATTAAATAAATTACAAAAATAAACGGATCAATTCCACCAACGATAATAGTAGTTTGGTGGGATTGAGATGTTTTAATTAAGTATTTTTCAGTTTCTTTATTACTGTCTAGCTCTCTTACTTCATAAATACCTAATTTATTTTTTGTAAAGACTTCCTACTAAACTAGGAATAAATTGAACAGGTGATTTTATAATTAAGATGGTGATATCATCTGCTTTTTTAAATGTATAACTATAAAGAAGTGGAGAGAATGGTTTTCATAATTTAACTTATCCGAAGTGGATATGCTTAACAATTCACAGATGATATAATAATGAAGTCGCCTATCTCTCAGGCGTCAATTGACGTAGAGAGGAGGTGCATACGCGATGTCTGAAATCTTTGTAAACATCATGACCACAGCATCAAGTGGTTGTCTCGTTGCGCTATTTGCGCATTGGCTACGCAAGCGTAATGACGAATAGGCGACTAGTCACACCAAAAAATCCCCTTACTATGGCCGTAGTAAGGGGATTTGGTGCATACATGCCTGATAATCTTTGTTAATTGCATTATAACACCATAGTGGGTAGGAATGCAAAGTTCATAAAGTTTGAGCGTAAATATTATAATTACGGAGTTATTTTATTTATATCTGTAGTATATATAAATAGGAATAGGGTTAATGATATTTATAAAACATGCATTTTTAATTGATGTTTTAATAACTATACTGATATATGTTATATGTTATAAGAATCATTTTATAATAATGTGAGTCAGTAACATTTTTATATGGCTTAGAGAGGAAGTTTTAGAATGAAGAAGATGTTACGTATATCGATTTTCATAATAGTGGTCTCCATATTTATTGTTTTTAAATACTCTTATCAAATTGAGGGAATTCTAGAAGAATATCCAAATATTTTAAAAGCATTTGTAGCATTATTCACTCTCCTTACAACTGTTATCAGTCTTGTTATCGCATATAAATCATATGATAATAGCGTTAAGCAACAAGAAAAAGATAAAGAAGAAAAAAACAAACAGTTCGAAGAAAACAGCGATAGGATTATTAATAGTTTGAAATCTGATTTAGCAAAATATACTAGGAAAATAAATGTTTTTAGATTAGGATATACGAATTCAGATGTTGAATTCTCTGAACTTGCAAAAGAACTTTCTATAAAAAGTAATTTAGAGGAAATAGAAAAACTTACATCACAAGTGAGAAGTAGCAAAAGTACTGAACTTACTAAAATGGATGAAGTTAATATAGTCAATTTACATACTGCAAGTGATTCAGCTCTATTTTTATTTGATATTTATGAAAATACATCAAGGGAAAATGATGAGACTTTTGAAAAAGAAATTATAAAAGAACTTAACAAAATATGTAATATTGTTTTTTATACATCCTGATTATCGATAATATAGAATTTTGTAAATAATATATAGGCTAAGGAAGGTACTGTTTCAAAGTAGAATTTATAGAATAATTTTAACAAAAATGAGTCTTCTGTATGAACTATTTCAGATATAAACAAATTAACAATGATGTTATCACTGTAGACGATGGCTACTATCTAATATAT
>NZ_JAESLS010000014.1:0-10801 GCF_017892745.1 Staphylococcus sp. GDY8P45P
GGCTACAGTGATAACATCCTTGTTAAATTGTTTATATCTGAAATAGTCCATACAGAAGACTCCTTTTTGTTAAAATTATACTATCAATTCAACTTTGCAACAGAACCGAAGGCATCGTATTAGGGGGCTCACGTGCAAGAGGCACCCATACAGAAAATTCTGATATAGATATCGGAATCTATTACAATTCAGACTCATTTGACCTGACAGCGATTAATCAAATTGCTACAGAATTGGATGATAAAAATAGAAACAACCTTGTTGTGCCTCCCGGAGCGTGGGGTGATTGGATTAATGGCGGCGGATGGTTATTTATAAATGGGTATCATGTTGACTTGATTTTACGTGATATAAAACGGGTAGAACAAATAATCAAAGATACGGAGCAAGGAATTGTTACTGCCAATTATCAGACCGGGCATCCCCATGGTTATATAAGTGCAATGTATCGTGGAGAATTAGCGATTAGTAAAATACTATATGCTAAGAACGAAAGCTTATGCGAATTAAAAAAGCAGGCAGAAATTTACCCTACTGCTCTAAAGAAAAGCTTGATGAACTTTTTTATATTTGAAGCTGAATTCTCTTTAATGTTTGTAAAAGCAAATGCGGGGGTAGAGGATAAATATTATATTGCAGGCCATGTTTTTCGTATTATTTCATGCTTAAATCAAGTACTATTTGCATGTAATAATGCTTATTGTATCAACGAAAAGAAAGCTATAAAACTGCTTGAAACTTTTGAACATAAACCTGAAAAATATACCGAGAAGGTAAATCATATTTTTGAAGTACTCGGTATCTCACTTTTTGAATGCTACGATATGACCGAGAAACTTTATAAAGAAGTGAATGAAATTGTATCGGAGATAAATAACTTTTTAAACGAGGAGAGTTCAGATGAAAGAAAACAAATATGATGATAATATATTTTTTCAAAAATACAGTCAAATGAGTCGCTCGCAGAAAGGACTGGCTGGTGCGGGAGAATGGGAGACTTTGAAAAAGATGCTACCTGATTTTAAGGGTAAGCGTGTGCTTGATTTAGGATGCGGCTATGGATGGCACTGTATATATGCGATGGAAAACGGTGCTTCCTCTGTAGTAGGTGTTGATATTTCTCATAAAATGCTCGAAGTAGCAAAAGGAAAAACCCATTTTCCACAGATTGAATATGAATGCTGTGCCATAGAAGATGTGGATTTCCCAGAGGAGAGCTTTGATGTAATACTAAGTTCGCTTGCGTTTCATTATGTAGCAGACTATGAGAATTTAATAAAAAAGATATATAGGATGCTGAAGGCTGGTGGCAATTTAGTTTTTACAGTTGAACATCCTGTTTTTACTGCTCATGGAACACAAGACTGGTATTATAACGAAAAAGGAGAAATACTGCATTTCCCGGTGGACAATTATTATTATGAGGGCAAACGGACAGCTATGTTTTTGGAAGAAAAGGTTACAAAATATCATAGAACACTGACCACATATCTAAATACACTGCTTTCAAATAGTTTTATAATAAATCAGATTGTGGAGCCACAGCCGCCAGAGAACATGATGGATATTCCGGGGATGGCGGATGAAATGCGACGCCCAATGATGCTGATTGTATCGGCAAAAAAGAAGATGTAATAATATAGAAAAAATAAACGAGGAGTATGTAAATGAGATCAGAAAAAGAAATGATGGATTTAGTACTTTCTTTAGCAGAACAG
Source organism: Staphylococcus sp. GDY8P45P (assembly GCF_017892745.1). Taxonomy (NCBI): domain Bacteria; kingdom Bacillati; phylum Bacillota; class Bacilli; order Caryophanales; family Staphylococcaceae; genus Staphylococcus; species Staphylococcus sp. GDY8P45P. Next base: position 1,719 of record NZ_JAESLS010000014.1, read on the forward strand.
GATGAACGTATTCGAATTGTGACCCTTGAGGGGTCACGCGCAAATATTAATATACCTAAAGATGAATTTCAGGATTATGATATTACATATTTTGTAAGTGATATAGAACCGTTTATATCTAATGATGACTGGCTTAATCAATTTGGGAATATAATAATGATGCAAAAGCCGGAGGATATGGAATTATTCCCACCTGAAGAAAAGGGATTTTCCTATCTTATGCTATTTGATGATTACAATAAAATTGATCTTACCTTATTGCCCTTGGAAGAGTTAGATAATTACCTAAAGGGCGATAAATTAATAAAGGTTCTAATTGATAAAGATTGTAGAATTAAAAGGGACATAGTTCCGACTGATATAGATTATCATGTAAGAAAGCCAAGCGCAAGGGAGTATGATGATTGCTGCAATGAATTTTGGAATGTAACACCTTATGTTATTAAAGGATTGTGCCGCAAAGAGATACTGTTTGCAATCGATCATCTGAACCAGATTCTACGGTTTGAACTACTTAGGATGATGTCGTGGAAGGTTGGGATAAAGACAGAATTTTCATTAAGTGTTGGGAAAAATTATAAGTATATTAACAAATACATTGATGAAGATCTATGGAATAGATTATTATCTACATATCGCATGGATTCCTATGAAAATATTTGGAAGTCATTATTTATATGCCACCAATTGTTCAGGGAAGTGTCCAAAGAGGTAGCAGAACTACTGGGGTTTGATTATCCAGAGTATGGTAAGAACATAACAAGATATACCGAGGACATGTATAAAAAATATGTTGAAAATGACTATTTTTAAAGATTAGCAAAGATTATTAACCATAAGCAAGGGGTGTAAATGTATGGAAAGTACTGATGTTATAAATGAAATTAGAGGTATATTACCTCGTAACTCAATTGGAAAATATGATTTACTAACTATTTTTACACATAAAACCGTTTTTGATAAAATTGTAAAAGTACTATCATTGGATTTTCAAAATAAAGTAGATTATGTGGCTGCCCCAGAAGCAATTGGATGGATACTAGGCACTGCCATAGCCAAAGAACTTGGAGTGGGGTTTATTGGAGTAAGAAAAGGTGATAAGCTGCCATACGCAAAAGAAGAGATTATTTCGACACATTTTACCGACTATTCAGGTCAAGATAAAAGCTTTGAAATATCTAAGAGTTCTATTGTGAGGAACAAAAGAGTTTTGATTGTAGATGATTGGATAGAGACAGGTTCTCAAATGAAGGCTTTAATAGCTTTGTTAGAGAAATTGGATTGCAGCATTATTGGGTTGGCTACTATTGGGATTGATATAAATGAGGTTACTCAAAAATGGATAGACAGCAGTTTTGTAGCTTATATTGGCTCAAACATATAATAAACCGAAAGAAAATCTTGAATCAAAATTTTGGATGGCGTTAATTTACAATACAACGAAAGATGTTTACTCTTTTTTTATAAATTTTAAGAGGCGTTAAAAAACAGTTTTCAGACGAAAGGAGATCGAAGTTGAGTATAGATTTAAGTAACAAAAAAATTCCGAAAGAAGCAATTCAAGCATTAAAAACTATAGCGGAACTACTTGATAATATGTTAATTGGGGTGTATTTGTATGGTTCGGCAGTAATGGGTGGTTTACGTATGAATAGCGATGTAGATATTTTGGTAATAACAAATCAAAGTTTATCTGAAAAAACTCGAAGGAATCTTACAAATAGGTTAATGCTTATATCTGGGAAAATAGGAAACATAAAAGATATGAGGCCTCTTGAAGTTACGGTCATAAATCAAAAGGATATTGTCCCTTGGCATTTCCCCCCCAAATATGAATTTATGTATGGCGAGTGGCTAAGAGAGCAGTTTGAAAAGGGAGAAATTCCTGAGTCGACTTATGATCCGGATTTAGCAATACTTTTAGCACAACTAAGAAAAAATAGTATTAACCTTTTGGGACCAAAGGCAACAGAAGTAATTGAGCCTGTGCCAATGACAGATATTCGAAAAGCAATTAAAGAATCGTTGCCCGGGTTGATAGCTAGCATTAACGGTGACGAACGCAATGTGATTTTAACTTTAGCCAGAATGTGGCTGACAGCATCTACTGGTGAAATTCGCTCAAAAGATCTGGCAGCTGAATGGGCGATACCTCAATTACCCGATGAGCATGCTACTTTACTCAACAAAGCGAGAGAGGCTTATTTAGGAGAGTGTGTTGACAAGTGGGAAGGAATGGAATCTGAGGTGGCTGAACTCGTTAATCATATGAAAAAGTCTATAGAGTCTTCCCTTAATATCCAATTACCTTTTCGAATAGTTTAAATATAACAAAGACTAGTTGTTAATGTGCATTATTGATTGCTTCGATATGTTCCCCCATATATCAGTTTCTTAAAAAATAATCAAAATACCGTTGATACGTTCCCGCGAACGAAAGGGTTAAAAATCAGCTTAAGACATCAATGCCATCAACTAGAGCCACGTTGAGACGTGTGTTTTATTGTCCCACAAAAGTGCAGACGATTTTATCAGTGTAAAAATGGAGTACGCAGACGACCGAAAAATCCAGCCAGATCGTATCACCTACAGGCTTATTCAGGAGTATATCGAAGAAAAGTACGGCTTCAAAGTTCACACTGCAAACATTGCAGAGGTCAAAAGAAACTTAGGCCTGCCGATGTACGACGCACCAAACGCAGTTGAAGAACTAAAACGCCCATATAAACCAGCACCAGAATATAAAGTAGAAGCTATTAAAGACGCATTAAGGCACTTCAAGGTCATAGATTAAAGTAAAGTACCCTTTCAGCAGATCATTACTGTTGAGAGGGTCTTACTTTTTCAGAAGCCGGCCAATGTAAGGATAGCCCTACAAGATTGCGGGTCTTTCTCTTCGAGCCATGTTTCCAGATTGCTTATAGCGATATCCTTTTGAATATGGATGCTCTCTTCAAATCGATATTCGATTGCACATGTAAGGATATCAACAGGTTCATCAAGAACCTTACCGCCAAGAACTGGGTATTCGTCAATTACAATCCAGTCAGGTGGGAGACCATCAAAGAGAGCCTGCGGATACAATTCCCTAAAGTGAATCTCAATTTCCATAGCTTCGATCTCACCTTGTTCTTTATCTGGGTAACAAGTGGCATAAGATACATCGAAGCCTCTAGTGAGCAGCATCTGAACGACATTGATGAGTTCAATATCAACAGGAATGGTCTTATCGGCGCATTTACAACAAGGCTTCGACCAAATTTCACTGTATAGCTCTAAACATCGTGGACACATCGTCATCATACAATCACTTCCTTCACCAGTTTATAGAAAGTAGTTCTTTTAAGATTAAGTGCCTGCATAGTTGCAGTTGCAGTTTGCTCGCCAGTGCGGTGATATTTACCGCCGGGTACACTGGAATAACCGAGGTTACAAGTCTATTGTTTGGAGATGCGTCAGCCGTTTGGAGGAAAAAGGATCTGAATGTACTGCCCCTACCATAAACGAGGAAACATTGCAGACAGCAGTGGTCAAGGCTATTAACGAACTTTTGGCTAACAAAGAACCCTTCCTCCAGGCGTTGCAGAAAAACATAGCTACTATACTTAATGAAGAAAATGATAATGCCACCAATGATATTGATAGCAAATTGGAAGAATTACAACAACAGCTTCTTATCCAAGCAAAATCCAAGAATGACTATGAAGATGTGGCTGATGAAATCTACCACCTTCGAGAATTGAAGCAAAATGCACTTGTTGAAAATGCAGAGCGTGAAGGAAAAAGGCAACGAATCGCTGAAATGACTGATTTCTTTAATGAACAATCCTGTGAGTTAGAGGAATATGATGAGCAGTTAGTAAGGAGGCTTATAGAAAAAGTTACGGTATTTCATGATAAGTTCGCCGTTGAATTCAAATCAGGAGTCGAGATTGATGTAGAAGGGTAATCTTTAGAAAGAGAACAGAAGAATTATATTGGATTTTTAAAGATAATATGATATAATAAAACGACTTGGAGGTGGAAGAATGTATAACTTTTCTTGCTAATTATATGATGCATAATAAGATATTTAAAGAAACGGCTATAGAACCGTTTGTTTTGTTATGCAAATTGCAAGAAAGTTAAGTATTCTACACTCAATAATACATTACAGTAACCTTATGTTATGTATAACAAAAGGTAATAATAGTATTTGTTTTTGAGCCGTAAGAATTTACTTTCTTGCGGCTTTTAATATTTGTAAAAGAAAGGAAGATAAACGTGATAGACAATGATACTATGTCATTCATGACAAAATCCTTGCAGAGTTGGATAACATTATAGAGTAATTAATGCCGAAAACCGACTTTGCTTATAAAATTTTTATAATGTAAAGGAGGAAGAAATATATGTCCTTAATAAATGTTTCAAATCTAACTTTTTCATATGAAGGAAGTTATGACAATATTTTTGAAAATGTAAGTTTTCAGATAGATACAGATTGGAAACTCGGTTTTATTGGAAGAAACGGACGCGGTAAAACTACTTTCTTAAATTTACTGCTTGGCAAATATGCGTATTCCGGCAATATAAGTTCTACAGTTAAGTTTGAGTATTTTCCTTATGATGTGGAAGATAAGAGTCTATATACAATTGAAGTAATGAAGAGTATTTGTACGGAATGTATGGATTGGGAGATTTTTCGTGAAATATCATTGCTTGATGTTCAAGAAGATGCTTTATATCGTCCGTTTAATACATTGTCAAATGGTGAGCAAACGAAGGTCCTTCTTGCAGCTTTATTCCTTACAGCGAGTTGTTTCCTGCTTATTGATGAACCTACAAACCATCTTGACATCGATGCACGTAATGTAGTGCAAAACTATTTGAAACGCAAGAAGGGGTTTATTTTGGTATCTCATGATAGAAGCTTACTTGATCAATGTGTTGACCATATACTATCTATCAATAAAACGAATATCGAAATCCAAAAGGGAAATTTTACTTCTTGGTGGGAGAACAAAACGTTACAAGATAATTTTGAACTGGCAGAAAACAAGAAACTCCTTAAAGAAATAGGAAGGTTGTCTTATGCAGCAAAACGTAGTTCAAACTGGTCAAATAAAGTAGAAAAAAGTAAATATGGAACAACAAATTCTGGTTCAAAACTGGATAAGGGTTATGTTGGACATAAGGCTGCAAAAGCGATGAAACGTGCCAAAAATATTGAGTCAAGACATCAGGAAGCCGTTTTACAAAAATCAGAACTGCTCCACAACATTGAACAATATGATGACTTAAAAATTTCACCACTTGAATTTCACAAAGAGTGCTTAATAGAAGCGAATGATTTATCATTGTCTTATGGAGATAAAGAAGTATGCAGTAATCTTAATTTCAGAGTCAATATTGGTGATAGAGTTGCCATTATCGGAAAAAATGGGAGTGGTAAGTCTAGTATCCTAAAATTGATTAATGGAGATGATATTAAATTTACCGGAAATTTTATGCTAGCAAGTGGACTAAAAATTTCTTATATTTCGCAAGATACTTCATATTTAAAAGGTAATCTATCTGAATTTGCCTATAATAATAAGATCGATGAAACTCTATTTAAAACGATTCTTCGTAAACTGGATTTTAATAGAGAGCAGTTTGATAAGAACATGGTGGATTTTAGTGCTGGTCAGAAAAAGAAAGTACTAATTGCTAAAAGCCTTTGTGAAAGTGCACATTTGTATATATGGGATGAGCCATTGAACTATATTGATATTTTTTCACGTATCCAAATTGAAAAAATGATTTTGGAATATTGTCCTACACTATTGTTTGTGGAGCATGATGATGCTTTTTGCAATAACATTTGTACGAAAAATATTAATTTAGGTTTGTAGAGATTTTGAGTTGCCACAATAACTAAAAGATATTTACATGAAAGGGTGAAGAAATGTTAAAACAAAAAGAATTAATTGCAAACGTTAAGAATCTTACTGAGTCAGATGAACGAATTACAGCTTGTATGATGTATGGATCGTTTACCAAAGGAGAAGGTGACCAATACTCTGATATAGAGTTCTATATATTTTTGAAAGATAGTATAACCTCGAACTTTGATTCATCCAACTGGTTGTTTGACGTAGCTCCGTACTTGATGCTTTATAAAAATGAGTACGGAACAGAGGTAGTTATTTTTGATAATCTTATACGTGGGGAATTTCATTTCCTTTCTGAAAAAGATATGAACATAATCCCCTCGTTTAAAGATTCAGGTTATATTCCTGATACGAAGGCTATGCTTATTTACGATGAAACAGGGCAATTAGAAAATTATTTATCAGAGATAAGTGGTGCAAGACCAAATAGACTTACTGAAGAAAATGCTAATTTTTTGTTGTGTAATTTCTCTAATCTATGGTTGATGGGAATCAACGTTCTAAAAAGAGGAGAATATGCTCGTTCATTAGAACTCTTATCACAACTTCAAAAAAATACACTACAACTTATACGTATGGCAGAAAAAAATGCTGATAATTGGCTAAACATGAGTAAAAACCTTGAAAAAGAAATTAGCCTTGAAAATTATAAAAAATTTGCAAAGACCACTGCTCGATTAGATAAGGTAGAATTATTTGAAGCCTATAAAAATTCTTTGCTATTAGTTATGGATTTGCAAAGTCACCTTATTGAACAATACAACTTAAAAGTTACACATGACATTTTAGAAAGATTGTTGAATTACATTAGTGAATAGGAGAGTAACGTTATTCACAGTATTGGGTACTGAAAATTAACAGCATACCTCAGTTTTTCAAAAAACAGCGAAGCCTATGGATATGTTCCCGTCTACCGATAGTGCAAAAAGTGTCGTGGATATGTTTCCGAGAACGGACATACACAAATGACATTCATTCTGTCCTCTCAATCCATATTGAATGTGTGACTGTTTTAAGTAAGTAAGGAAAACATAAAAAAACGGGCTCTTTGTCAAATCGGACTGATGAGACAAATATTGAAGATGATGAATTTGAGAATTTTCTCAAATTCATCATCTTTTTTTAGTTATTCAATTGTGACAAGGTCGTTTATCATAAAAATTCTTATCTTCATATTACTAAAAGATTTGAAGCCATAAGATACTCTTTTTAATATCTTAATATGAGTATTTTTAGCTTCTATTTTTCCGTTAGAATACTTATACGTTAAGCATTACGAATCCCTTCTTCATAATTAATCAGATTTTCAATCTTCTGTTTAAATAGTGGATCTAAGGTAGTCGGTAAGTTCTTTAATAAATCAAAAAATGAGTCTGGATCTTTATTTCTAAAGTGATAGGTTAATAATTTAAACACGCCATAGGCTTCTTTTAAGTCTGTAGAAAATGATAAAAGACGATCAATCATCATTGATTCTGTTAGAGGGGGAAACTTAGGTGAAGGAAAGCTTCTCCAATTTTTATATTCTGAACTAGAAACAGTCATTTGATTCTTTAATAGGTATTTCCAATTTACTTTTAGCTTATTGGCTTCAGAACGCTGGTGATTCTTTATTAATGCTTTCATTTCCCTGACTCTAAAGTCATTAAAAGCTTGGTTTAAGTGTTTAACGATATGAAACCTATCAATGACTAAAGCTGCACAAGGAAAGATTTTTTTAGTTAACTGAAAATAAGCCGCATTCATATCTGTCACTAGAAATTTTACCTGTTCTCGTTTCTCCTTGGGAGAACGATTGAAGTAATTCATTAGTTTATCAAGTCTACGACTAGGAAGAACATCAACCAGTTCACCGGTTTCACCATTGGCACAAATAAAACTCATTTTATCTTCATAGGTGGCATGAGATCTGAATTCATCAACCATTAGAAATTTTGGAAAAGAGCGTGGTTTAAGCGTTTCAGGTAAATGTTTTTCAACAGATTTAAGGACCCTTATAACGGTTGTGAGTGATACATGACATATCTTAGCGATAACGGTCATTGATATTTTTTGAGTTAATAATTCTAGTATTCTAAATGTCATGAATCGACTAATAAAACAATTTTCTTCAACGATAGAACATTGAGTTGTCCAATGTTGATGGCAGTTTTTACAAAAATATCGTTGTTTTTTTAGCTTTAAAATAGTTGGAATATTTTGATATGATTCCAAACGAATTGTCACTTCTTTTTTCCCATTTTTTACAATGGTTTTCTTTTCATCTGCATCGTTCGCATGAGACTGACAATACTTACAGGCCGTAAGCTTAGGTGAGTAGGTACCAGTGATAATTAATGTGTTCACACCTTTGTATTTTCCTTCTTCAACACAAGTTAAATTTAAATCTTTCTTTAATTCGCAACATTTTTTTGATATGATTAGTCATGACATGTCGTCCTTTCTATTTAAGATTTTGGTTGGTACTTTAATTTTACTAGATAGACGACATGCTTTTCTACTTAAATAAACTAAAATAGAACTGATGAATCAAAAAATGATTCATCAGTTCTATAAATTATAGAGCCTGAATTTATCCGCAAAAACAAATTCCGCACCTTAGAATATGATGATAAGCTTGTAAGGAAGATAATCCAGAGCGTTACAGTGTATGAAGACCACTTCGTCATAGTCTTCAAATCTGGCATCGAAATGGAAATATAAAAACCCAAAGTAAATAGCCCATGACTCTACAGTAGAGTTGTGGGTTTTCTTTTGCTTGCTGATTATAATAATATTTTAATAACTATTGTGTTTATCAATCAAATGGTTTACAATATTCTTAGCGTAAACTTGGAGGTGCTGTATGACTACGGCAGAAATGATTAAAGAACTGTGTGAGCAAATGAATATAAGTGTTTCCGAACTTGCTAGACGTATTGGCCAGACTCCACAGAATTTCAATAAAAAATTACAACGAGAAACAGTAACCTTGGATGAGTTGAAGGCCATTGCTGATGTGCTAGGTGTCAAGTTTGTGCAGGCATTTATTTTACCAGATGGAGAAGAAATAAAAATATCTAACGAATAAAGGAGGATGTTTATATGGTAGGTAATGTTATTCAAATAGTAACAGAGAAATTATCATCTTTGCCTTTTATAGAAGGCATGGTTCTGTTGCAAAGTAAA
>NZ_JAESLS010000015.1:0-3288 GCF_017892745.1 Staphylococcus sp. GDY8P45P
CAACGTCCTACTCTTGCTGAACGTAAGTCCGACTACCATCGGCGCTAAGGAGCTTAACTTCTGTGTTCGGCATGGGAACAGGTGTGACCTCCTTGCTATAGTCAACAGACAATATCATGTATAATTATTATACATTCAAAACTAGATAGTAAGTAAAATTTAGTTCAACCAACAAAACTTTTAAATTTGATTAAGTCTTCGATCGATTAGTATTCGTCAGCTCCACATATCGCTATGCTTCCACCTCGAACCTATTAACCTCATCATCTTTGAGGGATCTTATAACCGAAGTTGGGAAATCTCATCTTGAGGGGGGCTTCATGCTTAGATGCTTTCAGCACTTATCCCGTCCATACATAGCTACCCAGCGATGCCGTTGGCACGACAACTGGTACACCAGAGGTATGTCCATCCCGGTCCTCTCGTACTAAGGACAGCTCCTCTCAAATTTCCTACGCCCACGACGGATAGGGACCGAACTGTCTCACGACGTTCTGAACCCAGCTCGCGTACCGCTTTAATGGGCGAACAGCCCAACCCTTGGGACCGACTACAGCCCCAGGATGCGATGAGCCGACATCGAGGTGCCAAACCTCCCCGTCGATGTGAACTCTTGGGGGAGATAAGCCTGTTATCCCCGGGGTAGCTTTTATCCGTTGAGCGATGGCCCTTCCATGCGGAACCACCGGATCACTAAGTCCGTCTTTCGACCCTGCTCGACTTGTAAGTCTCGCAGTCAAGCTTCCTTGTGCCTTTACACTCTATGAATGATTTCCAACCATTCTGAGGAAACCTTTGAGCGCCTCCGTTACTCTTTAGGAGGCGACCGCCCCAGTCAAACTGTCCATCTGACACTGTCTCCCACCATGATTAATGGTGCGGGTTAGAAATCCAATACAGCGAGGGTAGTATCCCACCAACGCCTCCACGTAAGCTAGCGCTCACGTATCTAAGGCTCCTACCTATCCTGTACAAGCTGTACCGAATTTCAATATCAGACTACAGTAAAGCTCCACGGGGTCTTTCCGTCCTGTCGCGGGTAACCTGCATCTTCACAGGTACTATGATTTCACCGAGTCTCTCGTTGAGACAGTGCCCAAATCGTTACGCCTTTCGTGCGGGTCGGAACTTACCCGACAAGGAATTTCGCTACCTTAGGACCGTTATAGTTACGGCCGCCGTTTACTGGGGCTTCGATTCGTAGCTTCGCAGAAGCTAACCACTCCTCTTAACCTTCCAGCACCGGGCAGGCGTCAGCCCCTATACATCACCTTACGGTTTAGCAGAGACCTGTGTTTTTGATAAACAGTCGCTTGGGCCTATTCACTGCGGCTCTCCTGGGCGTGAACCCTAAAGAGCACCCCTTCTCCCGAAGTTACGGGGTCATTTTGCCGAGTTCCTTAACGAGAGTTCGCTCGCTCACCTTAGAATTCTCATCTTGACTACCTGTGTCGGTTTGCGGTACGGGCACCATAAATCTAGCTAGAGGCTTTTCTCGGCAGTGTGAAATCAACGACTCGAGGAAACAATTTCCTCTCCCCATCACAGCTTGACCTTAAGAGTGCCGGATTTGCCTAACACTCAGTCTTACTGCTTGGACGTACAATCCAATCGTACGCTTCGCCTATCCTACTGCGTCCCCCCATCGCTTAAAACGATTCATGGTGGTACAGGAATATCAACCTGTTATCCATCGCCTACGCCTATCGGCCTCAGCTTAGGACCCGACTAACCCAGAGCGGACGAGCCTTCCTCTGGAAACCTTAGTCAATCGGTGGACGGGATTCTCACCCGTCTTTCGCTACTCACACCGGCATTCTCACTTCTAAGCGCTCCACATGTCCTTACGATCATGCTTCAACGCCCTTAGAACGCTCTCCTACCATTGTCCTACGGACAATCCACAGCTTCGGTAATATGTTTAGCCCCGGTACATTTTCGGCGCAGTGTCACTCGACTAGTGAGCTATTACGCACTCTTTAAATGATGGCTGCTTCTAAGCCAACATACTAGTTGTCTGGGCAACGCCACATCCTTTTCCACTTAACATATATTTTGGGACCTTAGCTGGTGGTCTGGGCTGTTTCCCTTTCGAACACGGACCTTATCACCCGCGTTCTGACTCCCAAGTTAAATTGATTGGCATTCGGAGTTTGTCTGAATTCGGTAACCCGATAAGGGCCCCTCGTCCAAACAGTGCTCTACCTCCAATAATCATCACTTGAGGCTAGCCCTAAAGCTATTTCGGAGAGAACCAGCTATCTCCAGGTTCGATTGGAATTTCTCCGCTACCCTCAACTCATCCGCTCACTTTTCAACGTAAGTCGGTTCGGTCCTCCATTCAGTGTTACCTGAACTTCAACCTGGTCAAGGGTAGATCACCTGGTTTCGGGTCTACGACCAAATACTCAACGCCCTATTCAGACTCGCTTTCGCTACGGCTCCACATTCACTGCTTAACCTTGCATCAAATCGTAACTCGCCGGTTCATTCTACAAAAGGCACGCCATCACCCATTAACGGGCTCTGACTACTTGTAAGCACACGGTTTCAAGTTCTCTTTCACTCCCCTTCCGGGGTACTTTTCACCTTTCCCTCACGGTACTGGTTCACTATCGGTCACTAGAGAGTATTTAGCCTTGGGAGATGGTCCTCCCGGATTCCGACGGAATTTCTCGTGTTCCGTCGTACTCAGGATCCACTCAAGAGAGAACAGATTTTCGACTACAGGATTATTACCTTCTTTGATGCATCTTTCCAGATGCTTCGTCTAATCTATTCCTTTGTAACTCCGTATAGAGTGTCCTACAACCCCAACAAGCAAGCTCGTTGGTTTGGGCTATTCCCGTTTCGCTCGCCGCTACTCAGGGAATCGATTTTTCTTTCTCTTCCTGCGGGTACTAAGATGTTTCAGTTCTCCGCGTCTACCTTCGATACGCTATGTATTTACGTATCGATAATACGACATAACTCGTATTGGGTTTCCCCATTCGGAAATCTTTGGATCACAGCTTACTTACAGCTCCCCAAAGCATATCGTCGTTAGTAACGTCCTTCATCGGCTTCTAGTGCCAAGGCATCCACCGTGCGCCCTTAATAACTTAATCTATTTGCTTTCAACTCGACAACCGTCGGTTGAAAACCCAAAATGTTATTAATCTGTGAGTGTTCTTTCGAACACTAGCGATTATTTCTTTTTGAATTCAAGCTTATTTAAAACTCTTATTCACTCGGTTTTGCTTGGTAAAATCATAAATTTTACTTACTTATCTAGTTTTCAATGTACAA
>NZ_JAESLS010000016.1:0-14415 GCF_017892745.1 Staphylococcus sp. GDY8P45P
TTCGCCTGTTTCACGATTTTGGGTAGCGTCAAGAATCTTGTGTAAATGAAATGCCTTCGTACATATAATATGTAACTAACTCAAATAAATGATGCTTCCAAGGTGTCCTGGAGTCCTTTAAAGCCTCGGTGGATCCGCTTCAGAGACTTCTCGTTATAAGCATTAAACTGAGAAACCAGGAATCGATCCAGTGAATCTTCCGTTGGAAATTGTTCTTTGCGGTGGGTGGTGCGCTTGAGATGCTTGTTAAAGTTCTCAATCAAGTTAGTGGAGTAGAGTGATTGCCGAATGGCTGGTGGAAAGTCCATGAAAGTGAGCAGATTCGGCATTTTAAGCAGATCTTTGATTAACTTGGGATAGGTACGATGCCAGTTGTTGGCGAACTCATTCAGTTTCAGTTCGGCTGCTTCACGATTGGCAGCCCAATGAACTTGTTTAAAGTCATTGATCACGGCCTTACGGTCTTTCACCCGAACTTTGTTTATCAAATTACGCCCAACATGAACCAGGCAACGTTGTCGTTTAGCTTTGGGAAAATGCCGATTTAAACCTTCATCCAAACCAACTAACCCATCGGCCACAAACAACAGCACATCTTTGACACCTTGCTTAATCAGGGTTCCCAGTAATTCAGTCCAGATCCCAGTTGATTCCGTCGGCGCCACTTGGTAGTTCAGCACTTCTTTCGTACCATCTGGACGAATGCCAATCGCAATATGAACCGCTTCTTTTTGAACGGTATCCCGCTTTAACGGCAAGTAAGTGGCATCTAAGAAGATAGCCGCATATTGTGAAGCCAGTCGACGTTGCTGGAAAGCTTGAACCTGTTCATTGACGGCTTTAGTCATGTTGGAAACCGTGGCTTTGGAGTAGTGAGCACCGTACATATTCTCAATGAGTTCGGCAATTTCAGCAGTGGTAATTCCCTTGGTATACAACTGAATAACCGTTGTTTCTAAATTATCACTGTGCCGACCGTAGGCTGGCAAGGTATGATTTTCAAACCGGCCATTGCGATCTCGAGGAATGGTTAAGTTAAGTTGGCCGTACTTCGTATCAAACGAGCGCTCATAACTGCCGTTGCGGTTATTACCAGTGTTAATCCCAGCGTATGAGTAGCGTTCGTAACCCAAAAACTCTGCCAATTCAGTTTGAAGCAGCTGGTTGATGGCGATTTCAAGGTGGTGACGAAAAACTTCGTCCAAATCTTGTTTTTGGGCTAGTGCAGCGATAATTTCTGTGGTAAGTTCATTCATGGGGAATGCCTCCTGTGATGTTTTCTGTGGTTACTAAATATCATAAGGGAAGGCATTCCCTATTTCTATACAATTTAGAAATCTTTTGTGCGTTTACACAAGATATTTTACGCTCTCCAATCCCAAGAAGCCATTGATAAACGAAATGAGAAATTGACCCATTATTTGACGGAAGAATTGCAGGTATTAAATGAAGAAATGATTCGTAAGGATATTCCTACTAGTTCTAGTGTGAACGATATACAGGTGTGGCAGGTTTCTCAAGTGAATGAGAACACCTTTGAGGTACTGTTTTCTGTTGAACAAGTTATTACCGAAGACAAAGACAAGGAAACTATATCGTCTAGCTTTCATGTGGTTGTCCATATAGATGAATCAGATAATATGGTTATTATCAAAAATCCGACAATGAGTAAGAAACCTCAAAAATCGGACTACCAACCCAAACAGCTAGAAAGTGACCATACAGTAGATACAGAAACGATGGACGAAATCATTAGCTTTTTAGAAACGTTCTTCCAGCTCTATCCTACCGCCACAGAAAAAGAATTGACTTACTATGTAAGTAATCATGTGTTACCTATGATTAACAAGGAATATGTTTTCGAGGAATTGGTGAATCCTATCTTTACCAGAAAAGATAACCAAGTAATCGTGAATGTCGCTGTGAAATATTTAGATCAAGAAACAAAGGCAACCCAAATCTCGCAATTTGAGTTGATATTAGAAAAACAAGATAATTGGAAGATTGTAAAATAACAAATATTGGTACATGATTACAGATACTTTGTAATCATGTACTCTTTTTGATAAAAAATTGGAGATTCCTTTACAAATATGCTCTTACGTGCTATTATTTAAGTGACTATTTAAAAGGAGTTAATAAATATGCGGCAAGGTATTCTTAAATAAACTGTCAATTTGATAGCAGGAACAAATAATTAGATGTCCTTTTTTAGGAGGGCTTAGTTTTTTGTACCCAGTTTAAGAATACCTTTATCATGTGATTCTAAAGTATCCAGAGAATATCTGTATGCTTTGTATACCTATGGTTATGCCCTTTTGGGTTTTTGAATGGAGGAAAATCACATGAAAATTATTAATATTGGAGTTTTAGCTCATGTTGATGCAGGAAAAACTACCTTAACAGAAAGCTTATTATATAACAGTGGAGCGATTACAGAATTAGGAAGCGTGGACAAAGGTACAACGAGGACGGATAATACGCTTTTAGAACGTCAGAGAGGAATTACAATTCAGACAGGAATAACCTCTTTTCAGTGGGAAAATACGAAGGTGAACATCATAGACACGCCAGGACATATGGATTTCTTAGCAGAAGTATATCGTTCATTATCAGTTTTAGATGGGGCAATTCTACTGATTTCTGCAAAAGATGGCGTACAAGCACAAACTCGTATATTATTTCATGCACTTAGGAAAATGGGGATTCCCACAATCTTTTTTATCAATAAGATTGACCAAAATGGAATTGATTTATCAACGGTTTATCAGGATATTAAAGAGAAACTTTCTGCCGAAATTGTAATCAAACAGAAGGTAGAACTGTATCCTAATATGTGTGTGACGAACTTTACCGAATCTGAACAATGGGATACGGTAATAGAGGGAAACGATGACCTTTTAGAGAAATATATGTCCGGTAAATCATTAGAAGCATTGGAACTCGAACAAGAGGAAAGCATAAGATTTCATAATTGTTCCCTGTTCCCTGTTTATCACGGAAGTGCAAAAAACAATATAGGGATTGATAACCTTATAGAAGTGATTACGAATAAATTTTATTCATCAACACATCGAGGTCCGTCTGAACTTTGCGGAAATGTTTTCAAAATTGAATATACAAAAAAAAGACAACGTCTTGTATATATACGCCTTTATAGTGGAGTACTACATTTACGAGATTCGGTTAGAGTATCAGAAAAAGAAAAAATAAAAGTTACAGAAATGTATACTTCAATAAATGGTGAATTATGTAAGATTGATAGAGCTTATTCTGGAGAAATTGTTATTTTGCAAAATGAGTTTTTGAAGTTAAATAGTGTTCTTGGAGATACAAAACTATTGCCACAGAGAAAAAAGATTGAAAATCCGCACCCTCTACTACAAACAACTGTTGAACCGAGTAAACCTGAACAGAGAGAAATGTTGCTTGATGCCCTTTTGGAAATCTCAGATAGTGATCCGCTTCTACGATATTACGTGGATTCTACGACACATGAAATTATACTTTCTTTCTTAGGGAAAGTACAAATGGAAGTGATTAGTGCACTGTTGCAAGAAAAGTATCATGTGGAGATAGAACTAAAAGAGCCTACAGTCATTTATATGGAGAGACCGTTAAAAAATGCAGAATATACCATTCACATCGAAGTGCCGCCAAATCCTTTCTGGGCTTCCATTGGTTTATCTGTATCACCGCTTCCGTTGGGAAGTGGAATGCAGTATGAGAGCTCGGTTTCTCTTGGATACTTAAATCAATCATTTCAAAATGCAGTTATGGAAGGGATACGCTATGGTTGCGAACAAGGATTATATGGTTGGAATGTGACGGATTGTAAAATCAGTTTTAAGTATGGCTTATACTATAGCCCTGTTAGTACCCCAGCAGATTTTCGGATGCTTGCTCCTATTGTATTGGAACAAGTCTTAAAAAAAGCTGGAACAGAATTGTTAGAGCCATATCTTAGTTTTAAAATTTATGCGCCACAGGAATATCTTTCACGAGCATACAACGATGCTCCTAAATATTGTGCGAACATCGTAGACACTCAATTGAAAAATAATGAGGTCATTCTTAGTGGAGAAATCCCTGCTCGGTGTATTCAAGAATATCGTAGTGATTTAACTTTCTTTACAAATGGACGTAGTGTTTGTTTAACAGAGTTAAAAGGGTACCATGTTACTACCGGTGAACCTGTTTGCCAGCCCCGTCGTCCAAATAGTCGGATAGATAAAGTACGATATATGTTCAATAAAATAACTTAGTGTATTTTATGTTGTTATATAAATATGGTTTCTTGTTAAATAAGATGAAATATTTTTTAATAAAGATTTGAATTAATCCGAACGCTGTTCGGACAAAAAAGATCAGCTTCCTTTAAAATGGTGTTTACCACAAACCCATCTTTTAGGAGCTGATCTTTTGTCTAGTATAACCTATTCCGAACGAATTAAAATCGAAACCTTTTGTGAACTAGGGCTGTCCAATATCCAAATGGGCGTTCGGATTAATTTTAAAATCTACCATAAGTCTACCGATTTTTTAATATTATTTTATTCATCAATTTCCGGCGCCGACCCAAGCTCTGCCTGAATCATCCAGATTTTCTTCTCAATTGCGGTTTTGAGACCAATGAAAATATCTTGGGTACTGAAGTCTTTTTCAACATCGGATACTTCAATGCCGTGTTGGTAAAGGTCTTCCAAGTAACGATAGCCATCAACTAAGTGTGCGAGGCGTTCTGGGGTTGTTTTGTCCCATTCACCAGGCCAGTCTTGAATCTTAGTGTTTTCGGCCATTTCTTTTAAGGTGGAGTAAGGACTGCCATCAAGCGCAATCAGCCGTTCAGAAATGACATCGAGTTGGCTGTCAATTTCTTCCATGAACTCATCCATCAAGGGGTGCAACTTCAAAAAGTTGGGTCCACGCATGTACCAATGCGTCTGATGGATAATCATTGACATCTGGCTCAAATCGGCAACGAGTTGATTTAATACTGCTTTGGTTTTCGTATATTTCATTAGATTGGTCTCCTTTCGATATGGTTATTATAACTTAGTGGTAGCTTAATCTGAAACGTTATACACTGGCAAATTAAGTTATTTATAGCCCGTAGAATTAAGTCGTTTTGAAAAGATGGAGACGTTATATGGAAGATTGTAAAATTAATCTACAATTGAATTTTATTTACCTTATGAAGATGTTCAAAACGCGTTAAAGGATCGATAACTACCCCGAAGAACAGGGGACGAGAACCTATACTCTTTAACGATAGCCTTTCCATAAAAGCTGATCGATAACTACCCCGAAGAACAGGGGACGAGAACTTTTAATTTATCGTCACTATTAAATTTACTCTTTAAGATCGATAACTACCCCGAAGAACAGGGGACGAGAACAAATTAAGATTTGCTTGTGACTTTCGACTGATAAGATCGATAACTACCCCGAAGAACAGGGGACGAGAACCTTCATGGATTGCAAATATCTAATCCAGCTAATCTGATCGATAACTACCCCGAAGAACAGGGGACGGAGTGTATTTTTTTATAAGCACTCTAAAAAATTTAAAAAAACTACATGGATTAATTTTTAGGGGATGGAAAATGAAAGATGTTATTTATGTGGAAAATCATTACTTTGTCACTGTGAAAGAAAATAGTATTAAATTTAGAAATGTAATAGATAAAAGTGAGAAATTTTACTTGTTTGAAGAAATAGAAGCGATTATTTTTGATCATTATAAAAGCTACTTCTCCCATAAGTTAGTAATTAAATGTATTGAAAATGATATTGCTATTATTTTTTGTGATAAGAACCATTCTCCACTAACTCAACTTATTTCCTCTTATGGAATGACACATCGTCTTCAAAGGATTCAAAGTCAGTTTCAATTAACAGGAAGAACTAGAGAGAGAATATGGAAGAAGATTGTTATAAATAAAATTATTAATCAAGCACGATGTCTTGAAAATAATTTACATACAGGAAATGTTAAATTATTGTTAGAATTTTCAAAAGAAGTTAGTACAGGAGATAAAAGTAATAAAGAAGCACTAGCAGCAAGAATTTATTTTAAAGATTTATATGGCAAACAATTTAAACGTGGACGTTACAATGATATTATTAACTCAGGATTGAATTATGGCTATTCGATACTTAGATCTTTTATAAAGAAAGAACTAGCTTTACATGGATTCGAAATGAGTTTAGGCATTAATCATCGTTCGAAAGAAAATCCATTTAATTTAGCAGATGATATTATTGAAGTTTTTCGTCCTTTTGTAGATAATATAGTGTACGAGATAGTTTTTAAGAAAAATATTAATACATTTGATGTAAATGAAAAGAAATTATTGTTAAATGTTTTGTATGAAAAGTGCATTATAGATAAAAAAGTGGTGAGGTTACTTGATAGTGTGAAGATAGT
The DNA here is from genome assembly GCF_017892745.1 of Staphylococcus sp. GDY8P45P. Taxonomy (NCBI): domain Bacteria; kingdom Bacillati; phylum Bacillota; class Bacilli; order Caryophanales; family Staphylococcaceae; genus Staphylococcus; species Staphylococcus sp. GDY8P45P. Next base: position 6,431 of record NZ_JAESLS010000016.1, read on the forward strand.
TATTCAATCACTGATTAGATGCTATGAAGAAAACACCCCTACTTATTTATTACTACCTAAAATGATTGAGGTGGGGAACTAATGTATTTATTAGTTAGTTTTGACTTACCTAGAGATACTAAATTTGAACGTAGAGTCGCAAGCAAGTATCGTACTCGATTATTAGAACTCGGTTTTAGTATGAAACAGTTTAGTTTATACGAGAGGTATGTCAGCGATGTTCAAAAAAAAGATAAGATTTTAGAAATTCTGCAACAAGAAATTCCTGATACTGGAAGTATTACACTATATGTCTTACCTGATGAGGTAAATAATAGTCAGATTACCATATTAGGAAAAGAGGTTAAGGTTGTTGTGCGAAAAGAACCTAAGCTAATTTTTCTATAAAGTGGAGGTTACAATGGATAAAAAAACGACATTAATGTATGGTTCTTTACTACATGATATAGGTAAAATTATCTATCGGAGTAATGATCATGCATTTGCAAGAGGAACGCATTCAAAGTTAGGATACAAATTTTTATCTCAATTTTCAGAATTTAAAGATAACGAAGTGCTCGATAGCATTGCTTATCATCATTATAAAGAACTTGCAAAAGCTAATTTAGCTAATGATAATACAGCTTATATTACTTATATTGCCGATAATATTGCGAGTGGTATTGATAGACGAGATGTTATAGAAGAGGGCGACGAAGAATACGAAAAACAAGTATTTAATTTTGATAAGTATACACCTCTATATAGTGTGTTTAATATTGTGAATTCTGAAAAATTGAAACAAACAAGTGGAAAGTTTAAATTTTCTAATGAAAGTAATATTGAGTATCCTAAAACTGAGAACATTCAATATTCAAGTGGAAATTATACAACACTAATGAAAGATATGAGTTATGATTTAGAGCACAAATTAAGTATTAAAGAAGATACATTTCCTTCATTATTACAATGGACAGAAAGTCTATGGCAATATGTGCCAAGTTCGACAAATAAAAATCAATTAATTGATATTTCTCTTTATGATCATAGTCGTATTACATGTGCTATTGCTAGTTGTATATTTGATTATTTAAATGAAAATAATATACATAATTACAAAGATGAATTGTTTACAAAGTATGAAAATACCAAAGCATTTTATCAAAAAGAAGCTTTTTTACTACTTAGTATGGATATGAGTGGTATTCAAGATTTTATTTACAACATAAGTGGTTCTAAAGCATTAAAAAGTTTAAGATCTCGTAGTTTTTACTTAGAAATCATGCTTGAGGTAATCGTTGATCAATTACTAGAAAAATTAGAATTAACACGAGCAAATCTTTTATACACTGGTGGCGGCCATGCATATTTATTAGTCTCTAATACAGATAAAGTGAAAGAAAAAATAAATCAATTTAATACTGAGTTAAAAAATTGGTTTATGTCAGAATTCACTACAGATCTTTCATTATCAATTGCTTTTGAAAATTGTAGTGGTAATGACTTAATGAATACCAATGGTAATTATAGAACTATTTGGCGTAATGTCAGCAGTAAACTTTCTGATATTAAAGCACATAAGTATTCTGCAGAAGATATATTAAAATTAAATCATTTTCATTCATATGGGGATCGAGAATGTAAAGAATGTTTAAGAAGTGACATAGATATTAATGATGATGGATTATGCAGTATATGTGAAGGGCTTATTAATATATCAAATGACTTAAGAGATAAATCATTCTTTGTACTGTCAGAAACTGGAAAATTAAAAATGCCATTCGATAAATTTATATCGGTTATCGATTATGAAGAAGCAGAAAGGTTAGCACAAAATAATAATCAAGTTCGTATTTACAGTAAAAATAAACCTTATATTGGTGTAGGAATATCAACGAATTTATGGATGTGTGATTACGATTATGCTAGTCAAAATCAAGATATGAGAGAAAAAGGTATTGGAAGTTATGTAGAAAGAGAAGAAGGTATCAAGCGTTTAGGCGTTGTACGTGCTGACATAGATAATCTTGGTGCTACATTTATATCAGGAATTCCAGAAAAATATAATTCAATTTCAAGAACAGCTACGTTGTCTCGTCAATTATCATTATTTTTTAAATATGAATTAAATCATTTATTAGAAAGTTATCAAATTACAGCTATATATTCAGGCGGCGACGATTTATTTTTGATTGGCGCATGGGATGACATTATAGAAGCAAGCGTTTATATAAATGATAAATTTAAAAAGTTTACGCTTGGTAAATTAACAATGTCTGCTGGTGTTGGAATGTTCAGTGGCAAGTATCCAGTTTCTAAAATGGCTTTTGAAACAGGATTACTTGAAGAAGCAGCTAAAACTGATGAAAAAAATCAGATAGCACTTTGGGTGCAAGAAAAAGTATATAATTGGGATGAGTTTAAAAAGTATATTTTAGGAGAAAAGCTTCTCGTTTTACAACAAGGATTTTCGCAAACAGATGAACACGGAAAAGCGTTTATATATAAAATGCTAGCTTTATTAAGAAATAATGAAGTAATTAATATAGCTCGATTAGCCTATTTATTAGCAAGAAGCAAAATGACGGAGGAATTTACATCTAAAATTTTTAATTGGGCTCAAAATGACAAAGATAAAGATCAATTAATTACAGCTTTAGAATATTATGTTTATCAAATAAGGGAGGCTGATTAAGTATGATATTAGCTAAAACAAAAAGTGGTAAAGCGATAGATTTAACTTTTGCACATGAGGTCGTAAAAAATAATGTAAAAAATGTTAAAGATAGAAGAGGCAGAGAAAAACAAGATTTATTTAACGGTCTTACAACAAGCAAGTTAAGAAATTTGTTGGAGCAAGTAAACCGACTTTATACTATTGCCTTTAATTCGACTGAAGATCAATTGAATGAAGAATTTATCGATGAATTAGAGTATTTAAAAATTAAATTTTATTATGAAGCAGGGCGAGAAAAAAGTGTTGATGAATTCTTGGAAAAAACATTGATGTTTCCAATTATTGATAGAGTGATACAAAAAGAATCAAAAAAATTTTTCTTAGATTACTGTAAATACTTTGAAGCTCTAGTTGCATACGCTAAATATTATCAAAAGGAGGATTAATATGTATTCAAAAATTAAAATTTCAGGAGCAATTGAAGTAGTTACTGGTTTACACATTGGTGGGGGCGGTGAATCTAGTATGATTGGCGCAATTGATTCCCCTGTAGTTAGAGATTTACAAACTAAATTACCTATCATACCTGGCAGTTCAATCAAAGGAAAAATGAGAAGTTTATTAGCAAAACATTTTGGCTTGAAAATGAAACAAGAGAATCATAATCAAGACGATGAACGTGTTTTAAGATTATTCGGTTCAAGTGAAAAAGGAAATATTCAAAGAGCCCGTCTACAAATTTCTGATGCATTCTTTTCTGAAAAGACGAAAGAGCATTTTGCGCAAAATGATATTGCTTATACAGAAACGAAATTTGAGAATACAATTGATCGTTTAACTGCAGTTGCAAATCCAAGACAAATTGAGAGAGTAACAAGAGGATCTGAGTTTGACTTTATATTTATTTACAATGTCGATGAAGAGTCACAAGTTGAGGATGATTTTGAGAATATTGAAAAAGCAATTCACTTATTAGAGAATGACTATCTTGGTGGTGGCGGTACCAGAGGTAATGGACGTATCCAATTTAATGATATAAATATAGAGACAGTTGTTGGAGAATACGACAGTACAAATCTTAAAATTAAGTAGGTGAAAGACATTGACAACAAAAGTATTTAAACTTTCTTTTAAGACTCCTGTTCATTTTGGAAAAAAAAGGTTGTCAGATGGGGAAATGACAATAATTTCTGATACTTTGTTTAGTGCTTTATTTATTGAAGCGCTTCAATTGGGTATAGAAACCGAATGGTTATTAAACGATTTAATCATTAGTGATACATTTCCTTATGAAAATGAGCTGTATTATCTTCCTAAACCTTTGATAAAAATTGAATCTAAAGAAGAAAGCAACCATAAAGCATTTAAAAAGTTAAAATATGTTCCGGTTCATCACTATAATCAATATTTAAATGGTGAGTTAAGCGCTGAAGATGCGACAGATTTAAATGATATTTTTAATATTGGGCATTTTTCTCTACAAACAAAGGTTTCATTATCAGCACAAGAAATTGATTCAAGTGCTGACAGTGAACCTTATTCAGTGGGAACATTTACTTTTGAACCTGAAGCTGGTTTATATTTTATTGCAAAAGGATCAGAAGAAACGCTTGACCAATTAAAATATATTATGACTTCATTACAGTACTCGGGTTTAGGCGGTAAACGTAATGCAGGATATGGACAATTTGAATATGAAATAATAAATAATCAACAATTATTTAAGTTATTGAATCAAAAAGGAGAACATTCTATTCTTTTATCAACGGCAATGGCTAAAGAAGAAGAGATAGAGAGTGCTTTAAAAGAAGCGAGGTATATTTTAAATAAACGTTCTGGTTTTATACAATCAACGGATTATTCTGAAATGCTAGTTAAAAAAAGTGATTTCTATAGCTTTTCTTCGGGTTCAGTTTTTAAAAATATCTTTAATGGCGATATTTTTAATGTTGGACATAATGGGAAACATCCAGTCTATCGCTATGCAAAACCTTTGTGGTTGGAGGTATAAATATGACAATAAAAAATTATGAAGTTATTATTAAAACTTTAGGTCCAGTTCATATTGGTAGTGGTCAAATTATGAAAAAACAAGATTACATTTATGATTTTTATAATTCTAAAGTTTATATGATTAATGGCAATAAACTAGTTAAATTTTTAAAAAGAAAAAATTTACTCGATACATATCAAAACTTTTTGAGATACCCACCAAAAAATCCAAGAGAAAATGGACTGAAAGATTATTTAGACGCACAAAATATTAAGCAAAGTGAATGGAAAGCATTTGTGAGTTATTCTGAAAACGTCAATCAAGGCAAGAAATATGGTAATATACGTCCTAAACCGCTAAATGATTTACATCTAATGGTAAGAGATGGGCAAAATAAAGTGTATCTTCCAGGTAGTTCAATTAAAGGCGCTATCAAAACAGCACTTGTATCAAAATATGATAATGAAAAAAATAAAGATGTTTATAGCAAAATTAAAGTCAGTGATTCAGAACCTATCGATGAAAGACATTTAGCGATTTATCAAAAAATAGATATTAATAAAAGTGAAAAAACAATGCCTCTGTATAGAGAGTGCATAGATGTAGATGCTGAAATAAAATTTAAGTTAACCATAGAAGATGAAATTTATTCTATTAATGAAATTGAACAAAGTATCCGAGATTTTTACAAAAACTATTATGACAAATGGTTGATCGGTTTCAAAGAAACAAAAGGTGGAAGACGATTTGCATTAGAAGGCGGTATGCCCGATGTTCTAAACCAAAATATTTTATTCTTAGGAGCTGGCGCAGGATTTGTTAGTAAAACGACACATTATCAATTAAAAAGTCGAGAACAAGCAAAACGAGATTCTTTTGATATTTTAACTAAAAAATTCCGTAGAACTTATGGGAAAATGAAAGAAATACCTTCTAACGTACCTGTTGCTTTAAAAGGGACAACTAACCAAAGTCGTCGTACTTCATATCAGCAAGGTATGTGTAAATTAAGTTTTCAAGAGTTAAATAATGAGGTGCTATAATGAAAGTACTATTTAGTCCAATAGGTAATTCAGATCCATGGAGTAATGATAGAGATGGTGCAATGCTTCATATCGTACGTCATTATCAACCTGATATAGTAGTTTTATTTTTTACTGAAAGTATCTGGGAAGGTAATAAAAATATACCTGGACGTAAAAACTTTGATTGGAAAAATATTATTTTAAAAGTATCTCCAGGAACAAAAGTAAATATAAAAGTTGATAACATTAAATATGAAAATGATTTTGATAGCTATAAAGACTTATTTCACTTTTACATAAACGAGATAAGAAGTGAATATTCCGAGGCAGAAATTTTATTAAATGTTACAAGTGGTACGCCACAAATGGAGTCTACTTTATGTTTAGAATACATTTCTAACCCTAATAATATGCAGTGTATACAAGTTTCAACGCCTGCGCCTACTGAAGGGCCTAGACGTTCATTTGCGAAACCTGAAACTTTAATTGAAGATTTAAATAAAGTTAATGATAATGAAAAAGTTGCTACTAATAGAAGCAAATCAATTGATATTATAAGTTTTAGAGAAGTTATGGTGCGTTCACAGATAAAAGGTTTAGTAGATAATTATGATTATGAAGGTGCACTTAATTTAGTAAGTAATCAAAAGTCTTTTCGTAATGGAAAATTATTAAGGAAAAAATTATTAGCTTTAACAAATCAAATTAAAACACATGAAGTCTTTCCGGAAATTAATGTGAAATATAATAATGCAGCTTTAAAAAAATCATTGTTTCATTATTTACTAGTAAATATGAGATATAATCGACTTGATGTGGCTGAAACATTAATTAGAGTGAAGTCTATTGCTGAGTTTATACTTAAAACATATATTGAAAATCATTGGCCTCATTTAATGATTGAAATTGACGGTAAACCATACTTAAATGCTGAAGATAATATATCTTTTATTTACAAATATAAATTATTATTAGAAAGAAGAAAACAGAAATTGGATACCTCAAGAATTTTAGGTCTTCCAGCATTTATAGATATGCTTAGTATTTTAGAACCTAAGTCTAAATTATTAAAAGAAGTAAAAGCTGTGAATGATATCAATGGTTTAAGAAATTCTATAGCTCACAATTTAGAAACGTTACATCTAGATAAAAATAAAAATTATAAAAAAATTATGTTATCTGTTGAAGGTATAAAAAATATGTTGAATATTTCATTTCCTGAGATAGATGAACAAGACTATAATTACTTTGAAGAAAAAAATAAGGAATTTAAAGAATTATTATGATAAACAAGATTACAGTAGAATTAAACCTACCAGATAGTATTCGTTTTCAATATTTAGGAAGTATTTTACATGGCGTGTTAATGGATTATCTTCCTAATGATATTGCTGATCAGCTACATCATGAATTTGCTTATAGTCCATTGAAGCAAAGAATATATCATAAAAACAAAAAAGTAATTTGGGAAATTGTTTGTATGTCAGATCGATTATTTAATGAGATAGCCAAGCTATTCACTTCTAAAAATAGGTTGTTTTTAAAATATTACCAAGTTTATATTGAGATTTATTCTTTTAATATTGAGAAGGTAAACGTTCAAAATATTATGAATCAACTCTTGCAAACAGAAGAATTGAATCGTTATGTAAGAATTAATATACAGACACCTATGTCTTTTAAATATCAGAGTAGTTACATGATTTTTCCTGAGGTTAAACGTTTCTTTAGAAGTATTATGATACAATTTGATGCTTTTTTTGAAGAATATAAAATGTACGATAAAGAAACATTAGATTTTTTGGAAAAAAACATTAATATTGTTGACTATAAATTGAAAAGTACACGATTTAACTTAGAAAAAGTTAAAATCCCTTCATTTACAGGAGAAATAGTGTTTAAAATTAAAGGACCTTTACCTTTTCTACAACTAACTCATTTTTTATTGAAGTTTGGTGAATTTTCTGGATCAGGTATGAAAACAAGCTTAGGCATGGGCAAATATAGTATAATATAACTAGAATATAGCTGAAATTTAGTTGTCAAAAAATGTGACATTCTGCACTTATAGTACAAGTGATTTGTCGCTATTTTTGACAGCAAATTTTGCCTTTGAACTATTGATGTGATAGGCTTTAAAGAGCTATCTATTCGATAACTACCCCGGAGAACAGGGGACGAGAACCTTAATACATCCGTCTTTCTATTATCTTCTATATAATTCGATAACTACCCCGGAGAACAGGGGACGAGAACAAAAATGAATTAACTACTAATCTATCTTCTACTTTATTCGATAACTACCCCGGAG
>NZ_JAESLS010000016.1:14494-20970 GCF_017892745.1 Staphylococcus sp. GDY8P45P
AACTACCCCGGAGAACAGGGGTCGAGAACGGTAAGTCACACAAAATCATGTCTACCGACTTATCTATTCGATAACTACCCCGGAGAACAGGGGACAAGAACTAAATTTTGAAACTCATGTGTTCCGTCGAATTCGTCATTCAATAACCACTTTGTATAAGAGTGGATAATAATTTATAATTTCGTAGTTAACTTGATTTACAAATACAAAAAATTTCATTTGCATTTAAAAGTAGAAATTAATTAGTTTAAATAATAAAAAAGTAGTGAAATTAATAAGATATTGGAGGAGGGATTAAATAGTGGAGAACATTGATGGCAATAAAATGAATAATATTTTAGATTGGGTTTATGAAAAAATTCTAAGTGGATTACCAGGAACTTATTCAGCCGAAGAATTATCAAATAAATATGTAGAAAAATATAAAGATGAAGACAAAGCTATTAATAAATTAGTAAAAGGACAGTTAAGTAAAACTGGAACTTCTGGTTTCATTACAGGCTTAGGTGGTATAGTTACACTACCAGTAGCACTCCCAGCTAATATAACTTCAGTTGTTTATGTGCAAATGAGAATGATTGCAGCCATTGCTTATATAAGAAGATATAGCTTAGAAAACGAAGAAGTAAAAACGTTAGTGTACTTATGTTTAACTGGACAAACAGCAAATGATATATTAAAAGATGTTGGAGTAAAAATGGCACAAAGTGTTGGTAAATCACAATTAAAAAGAATACCAAGTGATGTACTTCTTAAAATTAATCAAAAAGTTGGATTTAGATTGGTAACTAAATTTAGTGAAAAAGGATTAATTAATTTAGGAAAAATGGTACCAATGCTAGGTGGAGTTATAGGAGCTTCATTTGATATAGCTTCTACTAAAGCAATTGCAAAGATAGCTAAAAAAACTTTTACTTCAATTCCATTGAATGCTGATGAAGATGACGCGGATGTAGTCATCGTTTGTTAATAATAAAATAATAAATTTATCACGTACTATAAAAATAAGAGATTCTTTTGAAATATTGAAGCACTATAATAATTAATTAATTAAAAAAATAAATTTTCATTTTTATTAGAGGAGTAGTAGCATGGAAAAAATTAATGGTAATAAAATGATAGCCACGTTGGATTGGGCTTATGATAAAACGTTAAATGGTTTACCAGGAACTTTATCTGCGGAAGAATTAGCTAATAATTATTTAAAAAAACATAAAGATGAAGACAAAGCTATAAAAAAATTGGTAAAAAATCAATTGAGTAAAACAGGAACTTCTGGCTTCCTTACAGGTTTAGGCGGGATGATAACACTACCAGTAGCAGTACCAGCTAATATAGCTTCTGTTATTTATGTGCAAATGAGAATGATTGCAGCTATTGCTCATATAAGAGGTTATGATTTAAAAGATGATGAAGTAAAAACACTTGTATATCTATGCTTAACTGGGCAAACAGCAGGTGATATATTAAAAGATGTTGGAGTAAAGTTTGCACAAAATGTTGGAAAAGCCCAAATTAAAAGAATACCAGGAAGTGTACTAGTTAAAATTAATCAAAAAATAGGATTTAGATTAGTAACTAAATTTGGTGAAAAAGGATTAATTAATCTAGGAAAAATGGTTCCAGTTTTAGGCGGTGCAGTGGGAGCTTCATTTGACGTAGTTACAACTAGAGCAATTGCAGAGATAGCTAAAAAAACTTTTGAGCCATTTGATCAAGATAATGATAGAGTAAGAATAATTATTAACTAGAAAGTTAAATTAATGACTGTTTTTTAATAGTGTAAGTAAAAAATAGTCTATATATTTAGTTGTTGAAAAGAGGAATTAGTTTGTCAAAAAATATGACAAGAAGCACTTATAGTATGATGGGTTTGTCACTATTTTTGACAGCAATTTTCACCTTTGAACTACTGGTGTTATAGGCTTTAAACAGCTATCTAATCTATAACCACCCCGTAAAAGAGGGGACGAGAACGAATATTACTCCTAAAATACCTGCTACGATTAAGTAATCTATAACCACCCCGTAAAAGAGGGGACGAGAACCTGTTGTATAAACGTTAGTGTTTAAATAGTCCTCCATAATCTATAACCACCCCGTAAAAGAGGGGACGAGAACCAGCTAAAATTTTTCTTTCGTTTTCGTTTAAAATTAATCTATAACCACCCCGTAAAAGAGGGGACGAGAACATTTTCAACTTTTGCTATATGATATAATTCTTTTGCTAAATCTATAACCACCCCGTAAAAGAGGGGACGAGAACCTCATCTTGATGATCCCAATTGGCTTGGTTAAAAAGAAATCAATAACCTCCCGTAGAATTGAGAGCAAGTATTAAAAATATATTTGGTTTGATAAAATAATCTGCAAAAAAAGAGGAACAAAAAAATCAAGATTTAAACTGTAATTCATTGTTTTTGCAATTAATCAACATTCAATTTTTAAATAAGCAGAAACAAAAATAACTTTCATACAAATAATTTCTTTGAGATTAAGTTGGAATTAGAAAACTAATACTAAATACAAATAACAGTGAATGGAATGTATATTATTGAGGAATTTGATGCAGTGTAGTGCAATTTCGAGAGCTACTACTTAAGAAAATAAACAATAAGAATTAAATCTGAATCAAGATATAAAAATAAATATTTTTACCATAACTACATTAGTAAATACTTTATTATTTAGTATACGAATGAAAGCGAAGTAACAGCTAGCAATGCTCCAGATATAGGCATCAGTATTATGAAAGAACAAGATTACCATCTAGAAAATGTAACTTTTTTAAAACTGGAGATAAGGTAGATCATTCTGTGAGTTTTTATGTTAATAAGTCTGAACATGGGGATGTAGTATAAATACGGTTTAGTAGAAACTGGCACCAGAGCTGTGAGATTGACTATCAAGAATTAACTGAAGTAGGTTATTATCCATCAACAAAAACCCAAGATTTAACACTATCTATCTAATTATAGCGCGAATAATGAGGATTAAAAGTAAACAACTGACAATAGCGAATCAAAACAAAGTAAGAAATTACAAAATTTAAATATTATTCAAAGCAAATAATGAAACTCAAACACAAGTTACGAATAATACATTGCCAGAAACAGATGAACAGCCTAATTCCGATTCAGTCCAATAATAGCTTTTGTATTATTAGCTGCACGATCATTATTAACGATTTTAAAAAATTCAAAATTTAAATAAAGTTAATATTAAATAATAAAAACCCTCTAAGGTATTTGTTGAAAAAATAATAACTTTGAAAGTTTTTTAGCAAAATCACTGATAAGGGGAAGCGTATCACAAATAAAACTAAAAAATAGGTTGTATATAACTCACTTTGAAATTGATTGAATATATAGTAACTTTAATAGAATGCAGCTATTGTGGCGTAGAATATGAGAATCAAAAAATGATTAATATAGTTTGAAGAGAGTGAGCATAAATACTAGAAAAATGGCCAGTAAATGAGTTTGCTATAAACTCATTTACTGGCTTCTCTAATAATTATCAAGACAATTTTCGTTTCTAGGCATACTTTGAAATGCGCTATTTTCTTTAAGAATATTAATATATGACTTGTGTTGGTAATGATAACCTTGGTTAGAGTGTATTGTCATGTGATAGTTAAGATTAGATCTTTTAATTAAAACATTGTTTTAAACATCGATGACAAGGTCTAATGTAGGACGTGTAGATATAAGGTTCGGAATTATATAAATCCATAAAAGGAGATAAATTGAAAACCTTTATACCCTGGGTGGGTATATGTTATAGTATAAGTAACTTTACTATAACATTTTCATTAGGAGGGGTTAATTTGAATAATAATGGTGAAGAGCATAATCATCAAAATCACATGAATCATTCCAATCAAATGCATCATGATAACCATGCCTCACATCATCATAGTGGCCATGCACATCATCATGGAAATTTTAAAGTTAAGTTTTTTGTTTCATTAATTTTTGCAATACCTATCATTCTTTTATCGCCACTGATGGGTGTTAACTTACCTTTTCAATTCACATTTCCAGGTTCTGAATGGGTAGTGTTAATATTAAGTACAATTTTATTCTTTTATGGTGGTAAACCGTTCTTGTCTGGTGGTAAAGATGAAATTGCTACAAAAAAACCAGGCATGATGACCTTAGTTACCCTAGGTATCTCAGTAGCTTATATTTATAGCTTGTATGCTTTTTATATGAATAACTTTAGTAGTGCAACTGGTCATACAATGGACTTTTTTTGGGAATTAGCAACCTTAATTTTAATTATGCTATTAGGACATTGGATAGAAATGAATGCTGTCGGAAATGCTGGAGATGCTTTAAAGAAAATGGCAGAACTGTTACCTAATAGTGCTATTAAAGTTATGGATAATGGCCAACGCGAAGAAGTTAAAATATCAGACATCATGACTGATGATATCGTCGAAGTAAAAGCCGGAGAAAGCATTCCAACAGATGGTATTATCGTTCAAGGACAAACATCTATAGATGAATCCCTAGTCACTGGAGAATCTAAAAAAGTACAAAAAAATCAAAATGACAACGTCATCGGGGGTTCTATTAATGGGTCTGGAACAATACAAGTCAAGGTTACAGCTGTGGGAGAAGATGGATATCTTTCTCAAGTTATGGGACTTGTTAATCAAGCACAAAGTGATAAATCTAGTGCTGAATTGTTATCTGATAAAGTAGCGGGTTATTTATTCTACTTTGCTGTAAGTGTTGGCGTGATTTCTTTTATTGTCTGGATGCTCATTCAAAATGATGTTGATTTTGCATTAGAACGTCTTGTAACTGTGTTAGTCATTGCTTGTCCACATGCTTTAGGCTTGGCAATACCTTTAGTCACTGCACGTTCTACTTCAATTGGTGCACATAATGGTTTAATTATTAAAAATAGAGAGTCTGTAGAAATAGCTCAACATATCGATTATGTAATGATGGATAAAACTGGTACTTTAACTGAGGGTAACTTTTCTGTGAATCATTATGAGAGCTTTAAAAATGATTTGAGTAATGATACAATATTAAGCCTTTTCGCCTCATTAGAAAGTCAATCTAATCACCCATTAGCTATAAGTATTGTTGATTTTGCGAAAAGTAAAAATGTTTCATTTACTAATCCACAAGACGTTAATAATATTCCAGGTGTCGGATTAGAAGGTCTAATTGATAATAAAACATATAAAATAACAAATGTCTCTTATCTTGATAAACATAAACTTAATTATGACGATGACTTGTTTACTAAATTAGCTCAACAAGGTAATTCAATCAGCTATTTAATTGAGGATCAACAAGTCATTGGCATGATTGCTCAAGGAGATCAAATTAAAGAAAGCTCAAAACAAATGGTAGCTGATTTACTATCAAGAAATATTACACCAGTCATGCTTACAGGTGACAATAATGAAGTGGCACACGCTGTCGCAAAAGAATTAGGTATTAGTGATGTCCACGCACAACTCATGCCAGAAGATAAGGAAAGCATTATAAAAGATTATCAAAGTGACGGTAATAAAGTCATGATGGTCGGAGACGGTATCAACGATGCGCCGAGTCTTATAAGAGCCGATATTGGTATAGCAATTGGTGCAGGCACAGATGTTGCAGTGGATTCAGGTGATATCATACTTGTTAAAAGTAATCCATCAGATATTATTCATTTCTTGACCCTTTCAAATAATACTATGAGAAAAATGGTGCAAAACTTATGGTGGGGTGCAGGTTATAATATTGTTGCTGTACCTTTAGCAGCTGGTATTTTAGCATTTATCGGCTTGATTTTATCACCTGCAATAGGTGCTATTTTAATGTCACTAAGTACGGTTATTGTTGCAATTAATGCCTTTACATTAAAATTAAAATAAAAGATAGGAGTTTTATTATGATTAAAAAATTATTTTTTATGATATTAGGATCATTACTAATATTATCAGCTTGCTCCAATAATGATGAAAAAGATAAAGACACTAATGACCAAAAAAGTGAGAGCCATATGAAGCATAATGATGAAAGTAAAGTTCCAGAAGATATGAAATCGACTAATGAGGGTGAATTTAAAGTGGGAGATAAAGTAACGATTACAGCAGGGCATATGCCAGGTATGAAAGGTGCAGAAGCTACTGTAAAAGGTGCGTATAAAACATATGCCTATGTTGTAAGTTATAAACCCACAAATGGAAATGAAAAAGTAAACAATCATAAATGGGTCGTAAACGAAGAGATTAAAGATGCACCTAAAGATGGATTTAGTAAGGGCGATACTGTTAAATTAGAAGCAAGTCATATGTCTGGTATGAAAGGTGCTACAGCCAATATAGATAACGTGAAAAAGACTACTGTTTACGTAGTTGATTACAAATCCAAAGATAATGGTAAAATCATTAAAAATCATAAATGGATGACAGGAAATGAGCTGAAAGCACGATAAAAAGATAAAGTCCGTATAATTGT
>NZ_JAESLS010000017.1:0-700 GCF_017892745.1 Staphylococcus sp. GDY8P45P
TGCGCAAGCTTTTGAATATTTAGACTGGTCGATATATTCACCGACTAAGGCATTCTTAGCTGTTCGAGCGAGTTCAATATCCGTAAACTTAAAGATCGCTTTTACTGCTTCTCTAAACGGTTTTGAATTCTTTTTTGGAATGGAACTGAAGATGTTTCTTAAAAAATGGACCTGGCATCTCTGCCAACTTGCGTTGGTAAATGACTTACGAATTGCAGACACTAGGCCTTTATGGGCATCAGAAATGATGAGTTCTGTCCCCTGTAGACCGCGTTCTTTTAAGTATTCAAAGAAGATGGACCATGTGTCATCACTTTCTTCATTTTGGATCATGAAGCCAATGATTTCACGATCACCACCTTCTGTTATCCCGATCGCAATATGGCAGCTTTTAGAAAGCACTCGATGGTCCTCACGGACTTTTATGTAGAGAACATCAGTCATCAGATAAGGATAACTCGTACCTGAGAGTGAACGGTTCTGCCATTCGTTGACCATCGGGTCTAACTGCTCAGTCAGGCTAGAAACAAAAGATTTCGATACCGATTTTCCACATAGCTCTTCAACAATCTTTGAAACTTTACGTGTCGAAACGCCTGAAACATACATCTCAAGCATTGAAGCGAGCAGTGCCTTTTCATTTCGCTGATAACGCTCAAACACCGTCGGTGAAAATTCACCATCACGTGTTCTGGGTACT
>NZ_JAESLS010000017.1:916-38699 GCF_017892745.1 Staphylococcus sp. GDY8P45P
ACAATTATACGGACTTTATCTGATTTTCTTTACTTTTAACAAATAACACAAAGTTTTTAGCGTCTACTTTTGATAAAGTTTGTTCATTATTAGATAGCTTATCAGCAATGCTTTTATAATCATTTTGCTGTATAAATTTTTCAAATTCTCTAATTTGTCCCTTAGCATTATTCAAACTGATTAAATAGTAAGCAATTCCAATAATTAGAAGTGTTATAACAAGAATAACACCAAATATTATGTATTTTCTTTTTTGATTTGTATAATCCATATGTTAAACCCCTATTAATAAAATAAGTATTAAAGAAATGAGTTACCCCACCTCTTTAATACTGTAGGCTGTATCTTATCAAGAGTAAATTACTAAAAATCCATTAACATCAATGTTTTTACTTTAAGAACATATATTTAACGTGTTAAATCAAATGAAAAAATACAATGTCATTATTAGATGACAATTGATTACGGTCAGAAGAATGTACCACAAATAAAAAAACTAATTCCTTTTTATTTTATCGAGGAATTAAGCTTTTGACCTGCAACAATCACGCCCAATTTCGGAATATCTATAATATGATTTCGATCTTAAATTATCTACTTTAACTGACGCTACCTGCTCGTTAAAGAAGACCTATTTAAAAAAGTTTATACTGCACCTGCCTTTATTATGTAAGTAAAAGTAGTAAAGCTTTAAATTGGTTTTCAAAAAAGTAGGGTTGATTATTTCTTTTTCATCAATTATTATTGTGTTATTATCACAATATGAGAAAGGAGGCAAAAAGTAATGGGAATTGATTTCATTAATGTCGAGTTTAGAAAGCATGTAAAAGTTTCAGGGGATTTAGGTACAACGGGATCAGTATGTCCTTTTTCACAAAAACAAAAAATGGAAACACTACCGGAAAACTTTTTGCCTCCTTTTATATAATGGGCAAAAATTTATGAATCTATTGCATTTGTAAAAATGCATACGAATGATTAGGCACCGGTTGTTAAACTGGTGCCTTTTTTTTGTTTGATCAGTTCAGTTAGTTTGGAGAACCGAATCTTTAATCATGCTGTAGAAATATGGTGAGTTCGTTGATTTGGTTTTACAATATAAATAGATATGAGGTGAGGTTTATGGTGAAAGCAGTGGATTTAGCCTCCTAAAATCACAATATATTTTAGGAGGAAATAAAATGAAAAAGGATAGTAAATCTAAAGAAATGATTCAATCTGAAAAAAGGGGTTCTACTAGGCTTTTAATGATGGTACTCTCCCTATCTGTACTTGTAGGTGCAATTACGGCTGATTCAGTCAATCCCGTACTTCCACTAATAAGCAAAGATTTAGAAGCTTCGAAATCTCAAGTGAGTTGGATAGTTAGTGGTATTGCACTTGTTCTTGCGATTGGAATTCCGATTTATGGTCGAATCTCAGACTTTTTTGAGTTACGAAAGCTATATATCTTTGCCATTATGATTCTGGCAAGTGGTAGTCTTTTATGTGCAATTGCCCCGAACCTCCCATTGTTGGTTTTGGGAAGAATGGTTCAGGGTGCTGGGATGTCCGCAATTCCAGTTCTATCAGTCATTGCAATTTCGAAGGTTTTCCCACAAGGAAAACGTGGGGGAGCTTTGGGAATTATCGCAGGAAGTATTGGTGTTGGAACTGCTGCTGGTCCAATATTTGGTGGAGTAGTTGGTCAATATTTAGGGTGGAATGCCTTGTTTTGGTTCACATTTTTGTTAGCCATTATGATTGTTATTGGTGCCTACTACGCGTTACCGACAATTAAACCGGCAGAATCCGTAGGAAGCAATAAGAACTTTGATTTCATTGGTGGTTTATTCCTCGGCCTCACAGTAGGATTACTCCTTTTTGGCATCACTCAAGGAGAAACTTCTGGTTTTTCTTCGTTCTCATCGTTAACTAGCCTAATTGGTTCTGTTGTAGCTTTGGTGGGATTTATTTGGAGAATTGTTACCGCAGAAAATCCATTTGTACCACCTGTCCTGTTCAATAACAAGGATTATGTCAATACGGTCATAATTGCATTTTTTTCGATGTTTGCTTATTTCGCTGTTCTTATGTTCGTCCCATTACTAGTCGTTGAGGTGAATGGACTCTCTTCTGGACAGGCTGGAATGATATTGTTGCCAGGTGGTGTGGCTGTTGCAATCTTATCTCCCTTCGTTGGCCGTCTTTCTGATCGATTTGGGGATAAACGTCTGATAATTACTGGGATGACTCTGATGGGGCTGTCTACCTTATTCTTGTCCACCTATGCATCTGGTGCTTCACCTCTGTTAGTTTCCGTGGGGGTCCTCGGAGTAGGGATTGCTTTTGCATTCACGAATTCTCCCGCAAATAACGCCGCAGTAAGTGCACTCGATGCAGACAAGGTTGGTGTCGGAATGGGGATTTTCCAAGGTGCTTTGTACCTTGGATCAGGAACTGGAGCAGGTATGATTGGAGCATTATTATCCGCTCGACGTGATGCTACTGAGCCGATAAATCCATTATATATATTGGACGCTATGTCCTACTCAGATGCGTTCCTTGCAGCTACAGGGGCAATACTCATTGCCTTAATAGCTGGATTAGGTTTAAAAAAGCGTGGGTAATAACTTAGTTATGTAAAGATTAGTTATTGTTTAGTTCATCTTCTATAGTTTAAGCTGTAAATAAATAGCTTAGGAATCACGCAAATTTGAATTTCTTAGAATAGAATACTTTTAAGTAACTCAACTTTCGTACACTGTTTTATTGGTGCGAAAGTTGAGTATGTTAAGGATGAAACAATGAAAACATTGGTGATCGTTTCTCACCCAGATATGCCAAATTCTCGAATCAATAAAGTTTGGGTAGAAAAAGCAGCGTCTTATTCAAACGAAATTACCATTCATGATCTTTATAGAGAGTATCCTGATTTTATTATGAATGTAAAAAGAGAGCAGGAATTAGTTGAAAATCATGATAATATTATTTTTCAATTTCCATTATATTGGTATAGTTCTCCTTCATTATTAAAAAAATGGATCGATGAAGTGATTATATATGGATGGGCTTACGGATCAAAGGGTAAAAGAATATTTTATAATCGAAAATTAGGATTAGCTATATCAGCTGGCGTAAAAAAAGGTGAATTTACAAGTATGGGTAAAAACAAGCATACATTAACCCAGATGTTAACACCATTCAAATCTTTATGTGCATAGATTCATGCTGAATATGTACCAGAGTTTGTACTTTACGGTGCTAATTCGGATATGAAGGGCGAAGAGATACAGAAAAGTGCTAATGAGTATTTGCAATATATTAAAAAGTATTATTTAAGAGCATAAAACACTTCTGCGATCATGCCAACAATACTAGAAGAAAGCCCATTTCCCCTTAACACATTTAGGGAAATGGGCTATTGAAGTTATTGAAGGTTTTAGCGATTTCATTTTAGGTAGCCAATTCAAAGTGCCCAATAAATTCCAAGAAACACAAATCTGCTAAAACAGCTTGCCATGTAATTTTTGAACTTGATCCTTTAACCGTTCATTCTCTTCTTCTAACGCCTTTATACGGCTTTTTAAGGTTTTTATTAATACGTCCTCTGAACGAGGGCTTTTACTAGGTTTACGGGGGGTTAACTCACTTATCTGCATCCCTCTTAATGTCTCCACTCTAGTTCTAATATCTTTTTGTTTGTAAAGCCATGACTTTGAAACATTTGCTTTTTGTGCAACGGAATTAAAATTAATCTTCTCTTCTTTCAATGCCATCTCTGAAATTGTCTTTTCAACCCTAATTCTTGTTTTCTCCGACTTGTCTTTAGCTAGCTGAACTATGGCAGTTGTGTTACCTTTTCTAATCATTTTAATTCGTCTCCTTTAACGAATGAATAATCTGTTCTAATCTATTTTTAACACGTTCATTGGTTTCAACCTGACGCTGCCATTGGTTTTGTTTAGCCCTATTTAGTATTTCTTTAGTTCGCTCTAAGTGCTCTTCATGTTCAGTAAGAAATTGTTTACTTGTACAGAAATTCGTACAATCTAAACATGCATTTGCGTGAGGACATGGTCCTGCAATTACTGGTAACCGACAATAGCCATTAGGAAGTGCCTGTGCATTGATATTCTTTTTAAACCATTGAAGATCTGTATTGTCAGCTTCAGTATTTTCCTCACTTAAATCCAGAATGCTACCGTTATTCGTTACTAAGGTTTCCTTAAATTTCGTAAATTCCTTCTTTAGGGTTTCATCAAAAATATGTGCATATCTTGCCGTCATTTCCGGTGATTCGTGACCCAAGAACTTCTGGACAATATGTTGTGGCACTCCGTTATTTATCATTCTAGTGCCAACTGTATGCCGAAAGGCATGAGCATGAAAACGAAAAATTTCTCCGTTGCTGTCCGTTATCTTTTCTTCATAAGCTAGTTCATTTAATTTAACCCTAAAGGTATCTTGTTTCAATGGTGAGCAATCTTTTCGGAGAAACACATATACACATCCATCATCGAGTTCATCAGCCACCCTTTGCTCTTGAACTAATATCAATGCAGCAATTTCTTTAGAAATAGGAATGATATGCTCTTTCTTCATTTTCCACTGATAATACTTTAAAAAGCAATCCCCTTCTTTATCGGTTATGACGCTCCCTTTTTTCAATGTACAAAGTTCACTGATACGCATCCCGCATTCTTGAAGTACCATAACCATTGTAGCAATATAAGGTTCCAATTTATCTAATTTCCCATTTAATTGTTCAAGTATATGTTCATCAATATAACGTGGTAGTGCCTTCGGCACTTTAGGGTAATCTTCTTGAAAGATAAGGATCTTAGAAGGTGTATCCTTCCAGTCATATCTTTGAATTGTAGTAAAAAAAACGTCTAAAGTAGATATTCGTCCAGTTACAGTACTGGGTTTTAAACCTTTTAAATTAATATAATTAAAATATTGCTCAATTTCATTTCTAGTTAATTGATGAATCCTTTGTATACCTTCACAATTTTTGTTCATGAAATTAAAAAATTCTTTTAATTTTGAAGCTATATCTACTACGTGAGAAAAGCTAGCTGTGTTTAACATTAGTTTACAATATCGCTTAACTATTTCTTTAAAATAATTATTCTTAAAACCCTTAAAGTTGATCGTATATTCGTAGGATGTTGGGTTTACCTTATCTTCCGGTAATGATAATTTTCTTCGATTCCAAACATCTTTTTCCCATTCTTCCCCATCAAAATAGAAGTCCTCATAGAATTCCATAAACTGCTTAAGATGAGTAACGTAATAGGAATTCGCATGTACAGTAACTTTCTGCTGATTTACATCAAGTTTGTAATTAGTAGTCGTAGTTTTTACTTTTTGTTCTGTTAAGTAGGTCCGGTATTCTGTCAAAGCTTTTTTTATAGGCACTTCGGTTATCGATGTAATATTAGGATATTTTAAATTTAAAAATCCCATCATCCGGCTTATCACTGTTCCCTTTCTAATCCAAACGGATTTTGCATTCCAAGCTCCATTATTCAAGTGAAGGTAATAAAAATATTTTAATTCTGTTTTCAACCAGACATTTTCCACCTTATCGAAATTTACCCAACGATTTCTTAGTGACGGATTCTTACTTAACTCAATTGCACTAGGATGCGGACAAATTCTTATATCCCATCTATCTGCTGCCCAATAACCTTTTAAAACACTTGTCATATTAGCTATTTTTTTATTAATCTCTGTACTAGCGATAAGCTTTCGATTAGTTGCTACACTTGGAAATTTCATTGTCATGTTTCTCTCCCTTGAAGATACTTTTTATATTCATTCTTCATATCTTGATCAGAAAGATGAACATACGTATCAAGTGTTGTTTGTACATGGGCATGCCCTAATCTTTTTTGTACATATGCAGCATCCCATCCACTTCTAATAAGCTCTGTGGCATGCGTATGACGTAATATATGGGCAGTGAAAGTAATCCCTGTCCGTTTTCCTAGTCTTCTTATTAAGTCTAATACACTTTGATATTTTAGAGGGTGGCCAAAATAAGAATCTTTAAGATTAATAAATATATAATCATGATCTAAATCTTCCCCATATTCATGTACTAAGTAATCGGTATATAATGCCATTAATTCCTTACTTACATCAATAGTTCTTTTTTTTTTAAGTTTAATATAAGCTCCATTTTCATTATGATCTCTTGGCCTGATGTTAATCTGGTTATCCCATGTTGAAATATCTTCAATACGAAGGGATAATGCTTCTCCTATCCGAAGTCCCCCTTCATACATAAGCATAATAAGTAACTTATCTCTTTTGGTATGACATGCCTCAATTATTGCTTTGACTTGTCCATGTTCTAATACTTGTACAAGTTTCTTTTTGACCCTAAGCTTTAAAATATTTTTTTTATAGGATCTACCTTTAGAAATATGGTGAAGAAACCCCTTAAAGTTTCTTCCTCTTGCTTCTTTAGACATATCTATAGCTTTAAAATTTTCTGTGCGATTTAAATACTCTAAGAAACTAGTTACAGCGTTAAGTATGGAATTAACTGATGTTTCCTCTCTTTTAGCCTTCTTTGGTTGTATATCTATTACCTTTAAATGCCCTGCTGGATTTCTTAACCATCCTACAAAGTTTGCTAAATCCTCAAATTGTAAATCTCCTAATTCGATTCTACTTTGGCTCATAAATTCATAAAACAGCTTGAGATGATAACAATATGTTTTAATGGTATTTGGAGCTTTGCCCGTATTATCCAAGTACTTTATAAATCGCTTAACCGGTTCTATCACTTCAAATTCTTTATCTAGCAGTATGTATAACGGATATGATTTTTCCTCCACAATTACTTTCTGAACCTTCATCTTTCCACCACCTTTAAATACTTTAACTACTATTAATAATACCCTTATATATTTAATAGTTAAAGCACTGTAATTAAAAAATCCTAAACTTCGAGTACTTAGAGTACTCTAGTTTAGGATACTATGTTTAATAATTGATATTGAATACTTTCTTGAATAAAGATTTAATAGGCTTTTCTTTTTTATTAGTTTCTAGAGTTTTAGGTTTATATACTAAAAGTGGTTCTCCATAATCCCCTTTTTTAGTAGTATCAAAGAATCCTAAGTCTTGATAATATAATTCATCTTTTAAATTAGTATCATAAAGAAATATAGGTATGAACAGTTTATCTGATAACTTTTCCAATTGATTTACCAGCATTGCCCCCATACCTTTTTTAAATGAATGTAAGGCCTCAACTTCTATTAATACACCATAATCTCTGATAATTTTTTCTAAATACTTATTTTCTGATCGCCCAGCTAACCTAAACTGAATAAATGCTGTAATATCAGTGTTGTATACCATATAAGAAGGGCTATCATTCTCTGGAAATTGTTGTATATGAATATAAAATTCTTTTTTAGGAAATATGTTTATCATTTTATTAGAGAAGTTACGACTAAACACATCTGTTTTATTATTAAAAGCCATACCAATAAAATGATTTCTAGTCTTGCTGTCGCTATGTTTTATAGAATCTTTGTATTCTTTTAATGGTAATAGTTTTCTATATCCTTCGTGGTCAAAATCTAAATTCCCCAAAAAACCCCTCCTACATTATTCGTTTTTGTTGTTATCTTTATCAAACCAAGATGTTATTTTATCTTTTATTTCATCTAACTTACTATTTACTTTATTCAATTCTTCTTTCATTTTACTATCATTACCATTTTCTTTAGCTGTCTGTGCATTGTCTAGCTGGTTTACTGTATCTTGATAATCATTTGCTACTTTTTCTGCCTTATCATCATTAGCATTATTCTTTAGATTATTAACTTCGTCTTTTAATTCTTGAAGTTTAGATTGTGTATCATCATTAGAATTTTCAATGCTTGTCTTTGTATCTTCAACTTTACTCTTTAATTCATCATCTTTTTGTTGAACGTATTGATCTGTATTATCTTGTTGTGCTTGATTATTACTTGATTCTTGTGTTTCATCATTATTACTACATGATTTCACACCTAAAGCCACTAAAAGAATTACTAAAATAATAATGATAAATCCAAACCATTTATTACGTCTTTTGTACTTTTTATTTCTTTGTTCTTCATACATTCTTTGTTGATGTTCATAGAACCTTCTTCTATTTTCTTCGTTGATGTCATAGTTATTTCTTGATTGTCTTTCTCTCTCTCTTTCTCTTTCATATTCTTCTCTATATTTGTCAGTTCTTTTCATAAATAAACCTCCATACACAGTAAAATATTTGAGCTATTAGCGTCTGCCAAATTCTAAATACCTTTTTAATCTATCACTTGTATTATGCTTTCTATAAAGTTTAGCAATTGCTTTTTGGTTAATTTCATATTTCTTTTTTAAGTTATTTTTTAATTTTAATACTCTACTTATAAAGTATTCTCTATCTACAGTGTATTGTCCGTTTTTATCCGTTTTTATGTTGCCCTCTTCGTCTTTTTCAAGTAGATATTCAACACGTTCTAAATTCTTGAAATCATTAAAATCTTTAATTACATTAAAGGCTCCCTCTAGTTCTAAAAGTGGGTTTAAATCTGCCTTTTTGCTTGTCCCTTCTGTTAATGGTTTTAAGCATTTATCAAATTGTCTTATTTTTAGAATTTCCTTCTTTAATACTCCACTAACTTCATAAAAGTGAATTAAATCTCTCACAGCGTCCCTGTAAGCCTCATACTTAACTTGAAAATTCTCAAATGAATCTTTCAATAATTTTATATCAGTATAACCATGTTCCATAGAATTCAATTGAACTTTCAATGATTCTAAAGGGTCTATATCTTCTATATTTGAACTTTGTCTATGTACACTATATTGAACATTAAAATTATTTCTCATAACTAAATAATTAGTGTTTCTAATACTACGCAATTCACTGTCGATAACATCTTTATATTCTTCTAGCGTATTTACTACATTATCAATTAAGTTTTTCTTTTCTTCTTCAAATCTAATTGTATTTGTTACTTTCATCTAAATCACTCCTATTTTTAAAAAAAGAACGTGTTTTCACACGTCCTTTTATAGTTTTAAAATGGTAAATCATCATCAGAAATAGATTTATCGTTGCTATTATCTTCTTCTGCTGGGCTTATAGCGTCATCTTCTGACACGTCATCTTTTTTGTTTTCTTTTTTGCTTTCTAAAAAGATAGTCTTTTCAACCAAACACCTAGACATATTAATATTATCCTTTTTATATGTTTCAGTTGAACCTTCAATTATAATTAGATTACCTTTACTTTGATAATCAACTAAACTTTCAGCTTGTTTTCCCCATACAACACAATTAATAAAATCTGTTCTATCATTATCAAACTGCCTAGGTACAGCTATGTTAAAGAAAACATAAGACTTATCATTTTTACTTTTTCTTAATTTTAAATCAGTTGCGATACGTCCACTATATATTACTTTGTTTATCATAATTTTCTTCCTTTCTTTATTTAGATAACATTTTTCTAACTAGAAGTTTTGCACCACTTCCAGCCATTCCAGTCGCCATTCGCCCACTTCCAGTAGAGTAAACCATTGATCTAATAAAGGAAGGCGATTTAACTGTAATAATAAAGAATCCTATACCTAATAATAATGTGCCTACGTCTAACTTTGCGCCAAAGAATAAATTTATTCCTCCAAAGAAAGTAAACACTTGTAATGGTAATTGAATACTAATTGCCAATAATTCGCGCCACCATACACCTACATAATTATTTTCATCTGCTAATAATGAAACTGCTACCAACGGGGCAACTACTTTCATTATTATTAAATCAGCTATCCTACTAACAAATTGGAAAATAAATATTACAGTAAATACTAAAATCAATAGAATAAATAGAATAAACATAATTTGACTACCTGCCATAGTCCCCATAGAACCTAGCATTTCTTTAAATCCGTCTTGACCTTTTTTTAAAGAACTCCATTCTTTAATAGTTTCTAAATAACTTTTTTGACCTACATCTAAAAATGCCCTAGTGGCTGCATAAGATAATTTAGTCATTATATCAACTAGCCATGGT
The DNA here is from genome assembly GCF_017892745.1 of Staphylococcus sp. GDY8P45P. NCBI lineage: Bacteria > Bacillati > Bacillota > Bacilli > Caryophanales > Staphylococcaceae > Staphylococcus > Staphylococcus sp. GDY8P45P. The sequence continues at coordinate 10,974 of NZ_JAESLS010000017.1, forward strand.
AAAGCTGCCACCAATAACGAACTCGGTAATAATTGTGCTACATAATAACCTGGGCTTTCAGCGTTACCTTCTGCATTTTGTTTCATAACTTGAACCATTTTAAAAGCAAACACACATACTGCTATTGAAGTGATTAAGCTATTAACCAATATAGACGCATTTGAAATGTAATCACTTGAAATACTATTAGGGTCAATAAGTATTTTATCTAACAACCATATAAAGAACTTTAAAGGCTCATAAAATAGCGTATAAAGAAATTGAAATATAAAATTCATCATACCGTCTGCAATACCATTAGTTAGGTCTTTAACAGCGTCTTTAATCCAATCCATTCAACCACCTCAACTTTCATTACAAGTATAACAGATTTTACATTACATGTCATGTCATGTAATGTAAAATCCTACTTTTATTTAGCTTGTTTTTGTTTTAATTTTTCATAAAATGCCTTTTTAGAATCATTAATTTTTTGTTGCTCGTCTTTCTTATCTTCTTGTTGTTCTTCATTTTTGCTTTTACTCTCTTTTACTTCCTCATTTTGTTGTTCTTCTTGTGCTTGTTGTTCTTCCTCTAACTCTTTCTGTCTTTGTTCTTCTTTATATTCTTCTAGTTTTTGTTGTTTAATTTTCTCTTGTTTTTTATCCCATTCTTCTCTTAATCTATTATGCTTATCAATCATAGATTGGTTCTTTTTACGTTTATATTCATTTTGAGGTGCTATATATGTTTCAGTTAAATTAGGAAACATTTTGAAATATGCTAGCTTTTTAATGATTTTGGGATTTCTATTCTTGGTTATGAGAATAGCTTTGTCTTGTTGCATATTGCTTATTTCATCTTCATTTAGTAACGCCCTTCCAGTGTAACTCACGTTTTTATTTGATGATTTACTTCTGCTATCTTTACCACTAGAAGAACCTTCACTGCTTGTTTCAAACTCTACAGTGGCGTTACCTAATTCTTCTTTTATATATTTAGCTGTATCGTTATTTACATTACCTAAACATAAAATAACAGCATGGTTCCCTATAATAGCGTTTGCTTTATCTTTATTATACTTGTCTACAGCTTGTGAAATAGATTGAACAATTGTTGTTATACTAATACCATACTTACGACAAGTTGCTAAAGTTTCTTCATAGTCTGGTATTGCGCCGATATTTGGCCATTCGTCTAGTAAAAAATCTACTGGGACTGGAAGTCTAGCACCGTTTTCGTCCCCTAACCTATATAACTGTTGAAACATTTGAGAGAAGAATAAACTAGAAAGTGATTGAACAGTGTTCCCCAAAACCGGCAACATTACATATATAATAGTTTTTCTTAATCCTACATCTCGTAAATCAAAATCAGAATCGCTTGTGTAACTTCTAATTTCGTTATCAATGTAGTTTCGTAAATCGGCTACAAAGGTTAATATAATACTTGCTCTTGTTCTTCCTTCTGATACTGCAAAACCAAATTCATAGCTTTCTCTAGCTGGGTGGTCTTTAGGTAATTCATTAAAGCGATTATCTAATTCAACTGATCCTTCGTCATCATGATTAGGTTTATTGTTTTGAATAAATTTAATAATATTTCCTATAGTTCGTTTTTCGGGTTCAAATTCATATTTAGCATATAGCAATAATGAATTTAGTAATCCTACAGAAGATTTATACCATACATCTTTATTCATTTTAGAATCCCCAGCTGATTTAATAATTAATTCAGCTACAATTGAACAATCAGAATCTTTATCAATATAGTCAAAAAAGTTTTGTCTATCAGAGGCTAAAAAGTTTTTGAAATTTACAACTCTAACATCATAGCCTTGCATACGTTTAATATTAGCTGTTTTTTCGTAAACTTCGCCACTAGGGTCAGTTACAACTATTGATTGTTGATTTTTAACAATAACATTAGGTATAACATAGCCAGCCGATTTAAAAGAACCTGGCCCTCCTACTACAAATATATTTCTATTAGGGCATTTGGTATCAAAATCTTGTATCACTAAATTCTTTTTATTTATAGAAGTTGCTTTACTTTCTAATTCGCCTAAAAGTGTAGTCATTCCTTATCACTTCTTTCTTCTATTAATGATTTATCTAAACTGTTGTAAACATAGTTTGTAATGTCGTTTTCTTTCATTTTTTTATAATGACCTTCTGAAAACAATTCACTATCCTCAGCAAATTTAGCTGATCCATGAGAACCATGTTTAGCAATTTTATAATCTTGATTTTTTTCATTACCGTCTTTACTCTCAAATAATTGTTTTATTAGAATATATATACAAATAATTGTTGCTATTCCACCTATTACAAAAAACACTGTATTTTTATCAGTTATAAAACCAATAATAGTGCTTATTGGGTGTTTAGCTGGAGGGATAAACAACTGTGATATGTCGCTAAATATCTTTTGCTTATTGCTAGTATTACTTAGTGTGTTTAATGCGTATGCTAATATTTGCGCTAAATATATTAATACTAGCCAAATAATACCAGTTAAAATGAATATTCCTTTTTTCATTTTCTTATCCTCCTTTTAATCGAATGAAAACTGAACTTTGTTTTCTTTTGTTAGTATCAACTTACAATCAAATGACTTTCCACTTTTTTTAGATTTAAAGCCTTTTAATTTTTTAGTTGTCTTACTTTCACATAATGCTTTTACTACAGTTGGAGGTATACTCTTTTCTAACAGTTTTTTAGGAATCGTAAATTCACAACCGTTATTGTACTCTGTACAACCATAAAATCCTTTTCTATCTATTAAATAGCCATTATCACAAGCAGGGCATTTTGCGATATTGTTAGATGATACTTTCTCTTTGGCCACTTTTTGTATAATTTCTTTATTTTTAACTTCTTCGCTAATTGTCTTTTTTATCATTTCATTAATGGTATTTATAAATGAATCATCATCTTTTTCTCCTTTACTAATACCATTCAAATATTTTTCCCATTGTCCTGTTAAGTCTGGTTTTGAAAGTAAATGTCCTTCCAATAATAGACAAGCTAATATACCATTTTTAGTAATATAAATTTTGTTTTTTTGTACTTGAATATATTTATTCTTCTTCAAATTTTCTATAATGTCAGCTCTAGTTGCTGGTGTACCTAAACCTTTACTTTCTTTAAGTGTAGACTTTAATCCTTCATCTTCTAGTGTTTCTATAGGATTGGCCATTGCTTTTAATAATGTTTTTTCTGTATATCTTTTTGGAGGTGTCGTTTCTTTTTCTAGCAAATCTAATTCAATATCTACTTCTTCATTTTTTTCAAAATTAGGAATTGTTTCTTCGGAAGTTTTTTGTTTATTTAACAAAGCCTTAAATCCCTTATCTTGAATAATTTTACCTTTCACTTCAAAAATGAGCTTTTTAACAGCAATTTCTATAGTAGTCGTTTCATATTGCTCTTTATCCATAAAGTTCATGGCCACATTCTGTAATATACTTTTATAAACATTGATTTCTTCTTCTTTTAAATCTACTTTATTAAAATCATTTCCAGTTATTAATATTGCGTAATGATCTTCTATTTTAGTAGGATTAATCAAGCTGTTATTAGTTAATTCATTATTCAAATTAGTATTAGTTATTTCTTTTAAATAATCTATATTTTCTACTAACATTTCTTTTTCATCTTCTGTGATATATCTTGAATCAGTTCTAGGATATGTGATTAATTTCTTTTCATATAATGTCTGTGCGATTTCTAATGTTCGTTTCGCACTTATTTTATATTTATCATTCATATCTTCTTGTAAAGCTGATAAGTCATAAAATTTAGGTGGCATTGTATAGCCTATTTCTTTCTCAATATCAGTAACTATTCCTTTTTGTGTTAAATCTGTAATGTCATTATCAAACAAGAATTCGTGCAATTCATCTTCACTATCAAATTTGTTTTTTAACTCTGTTTTTACTTCTTGTTCATCTTTGTTAATAGTCGCTGAAACTTTATAAAACTTTTTGCCTTTAAAACCTTTGATGTTATTTTCTCTGTTGTAAACCATGTTTAATGTAGGACTAGATACTCTACCAATGTGAATAACACCGTCATTACCTAATTCTCGTGAAATTTTAGTAAAATGACGTGATAAGTTAATTCCTACTAACCAATCACTTAATTCTCTAGCCCTGCCCTCTTTGTAAAATCCATAAGTTTTTTCTTTAGGTAATATATTTTTAAAAGCCTTTCTTATACTACTTTCAACTTTAGAAGTAAGCCACAATCTTTTTATAGTAACTTTATCTGTTACTTTCAATTGATTTAAAATTTTATATGCTATATTTTCGCCTTCTCTAGCTGGGTCAGTAGCAATAATAACTTCATCAATCTTGTTTTCTTTAAATATATTTTTAATGTTGTTAAATTGATCTTTCGTTTTGTCAGATACTTTAAATTGAAAATCGTCTTTTTCTAACAATATAGGATATGTGCTAAAATTCTTATATTTTTCGTCATATTCTTGTGGTTCTTGCAATTCGACTAAATGACCAACTGCCCAAGTTAAAAAACCACTTACATTTAATTGTTCATCTGAAACTTCCATATACCCATTTTGTTTTTTCTTTTTTGCAAAAACAGTGCTTAAATCCATTGCTTGTGAAGGTTTTTCACATAGAATTAAAGTGTTCATAAGTATCCCCTCTTTCTATTCTTGATTCATACTTACTAAGTTTCTTTGTGTTAGTTCTTCGATATTATCTATCTTTTGTTTACCTTCTTCTTCTGTTAGTTGAATTTTGCCATATCTCATTGAGTAGTCAGAGTTTTTTTCTTTTTTGTTTGTGATTGAAAGTTTAATAGAATAAAGCACTTCATCATCATTATCTACGTCTTGATAAAGTTTAATGTCTTTAGTTTCCTTTTCTACACCTTTAGTTTGTGCTGATTGATTTTGCATTTCAGCTTGTTTTTGCATTTTTTCAGATAATATATCTTTCATATGCTTGTAACCTTTATAATCATCATTTTCATAACCATATTCAATTAGACCTTTTATCATATCGTTTCTTTCTTCTGTAGTGTCTACTGTTTTTTCTTCATTATCCTTTTTACTATTTTTCTCACTTTGATTTTGGCCACAACCAGCCAAAACCAAAGTGAATAAAATAACTATAGTTAATAATTTTTTCATATTCTCCACCTACTTATCATAAATAAATTGCATACGTTGTGTTTCTTCTTTTGTAAATTCTCTTGAACTTATTACTCCTTCGCCTTTTACGTTGGCCTCACTAACTATAATTCCACCGTCTTTTTTAACCTTTTCTACGAACATTATATGTCCGTATGGTGCTGGTGCACCAAAGTTACCAGGTTTTATAGAGGCTCCAGCGCCAGCTTTTGGTTTACTACCTACTTCCCAACCTTGTGCTTTTGCATTATCTCCCCAATCGCCACCATTACCCCATGTTAAAGGTACTGGTTTACCGATTTCTTTTCTACGTTGATGTACATACCATGTACATTGTCCCCATGGATATGATTGTCCGTTATATTTCGATTTATCGGGTTTAGGGAATTCGCCTTTAAAATCAAAGCCTTTACCGTCTGAACCTCCACCACTACTTTCAGTTGAACATTTGGCCTCTTCGCCACCGAATGACTTCATGATTTTTTTAACTGTAGGTACCCAGTTACTATTTAAGTCTGTCGGGTCATTGCTAGCGCCAACTGGTGCGTATTTTGGCCCGATTTTTTCGGGCGTTGTTAAACCTTTAGAAATATATAAGTCATATAAATTTTTTGCGCCTTTATCAAGTCCTTCTTCAATTGAAGGATAAACTTGTAAAGGTCCAGCCCCCATTATTGATAGAGGGTTTTTTTGTTTTGTTGCGTTTGGCCCTTTGCCCCACTCTGATTCAGAGGCTACAATTGCCATAAATAATTTTGGTGGTATTTTATTTTTTTTAGCAATTTTGACCATATCTTTAGCTTTACCTTCTAACGCACCACCTTTGGCATTTTTTTCAAAAGTAGAAATACCCGAACCGTCTACACTTCCACCAGTACACGCACCAGTTGCTGTTGATTCAGCCTCTTTCATTTTTTGGTCGCCACTCTCATTAATCTCTTTCGTGAAAGATCCTACAAGATAAGCAACCATTATAAAAATAAGAAGGAAAAAACCTATAACTATAGCTATTACTGGTTTTAATATTTTGGATAATGCTTTTTTCTTCATTAGCATTGTTATCCCTTTAGCAATAGCAGTCCACATGATACTTTACCTCCCTCTTATTTTTTCTCTAATTTCTCTATATCTTTTTGAATTTCTTTTTTCTTGTCTTTATCTTTTGTGTTGTCCTTTTCTTCTTTTAGTTGTTTGATTTTAGCTTTATTTATTTCTTCTTCAACTTCATCATCTTTTAGTTTTTTATTAATATCTTCAGCTGATTCAACATAACCTTCTTCGGCTGACGCTAAAGCCAAACGTTTGCTTTGTTCTTCGTAATTACCTGTTGAGCCTACACTAAATGCTGTTCCGTCTTTGTCTAAGATTTTCTTTTCTAGGCTCAAAGTATCGTTGTTTTCAAAGTTGTAAGCTAACTCTCTTATTTTATTTTGCTTACCTTCTTTATATAATTGTTCAATTACATAAGGTGTGTTTTTACTGCTTAATTCAATTAATTCTTCATATTTCTTTTCTTTTTTTAATGTTTTTTCAATATCTTTTTTGTTAAAGCTATCGTCATTTTTCATTCCTTTAACTGCTTGATCGACATTGCCATTATAAAGATTTTCATACACTTTACTTCTTTGTTCTTGCTTATCTGCTTGTGCTATTTTGCTATCTAATTCTTGTTGTTTTCCGTTTATAATCATAAATGAAATTAGGCTTATAACTATTGCAATACCAACAAAACCAAGTATTAAATTTCTAATGTATTTTTTTCGTGTTTCTCTATTGCGTTTTTCTTCATTCAGTAAATACTCTGTCTGTACTTGATTTAATTCATGTCTTACAATCTCTTTCAATTTTTCAAAAGTTTCTGCATTATTAACTTTATGGAAGAAATCATCTTTTTCTTTTGATAAAACTTCAAATTTATTGCGATAATACTTATCAAACGTGTATTGTGATAATGTACTCATTATTAACAATTTATACTGTTCTAAATTATTTATTTTAGGTTTAGGTAAATATTCATGCCCTTTAAATGCTATTTTTATATCCTCAATATTTTTAAAGAATAGGTTTGCTGGGTGCATAACAGTTATATTGTCCTTTAATGGATCAACTTTTAACACATAATCCATTAAAGATAATTTGAGTGCTTTGCTTTCTTTTTTTGCTGATAGGAAGGAATTATATTCATTGTCAGTGTTGTAAATGATATGAAAATAATCGCCTTCCTTTTGTAAATCTTTAACTTCAAAAAACAATTCATTAGGTTCTGTTAGGTCGTATCTAATTTCATCTATGTCTGATATATGGCATAAATCAACATTGATGATATATTCTAAGTGGTTATGTTTCCCTACTAACGTTCCTTCATTAAAATTTCTGATTTTCATGAGATTACCTCCTATTCATAAATCATTTCTGCTTGTCTTAATTCTTCTTCTAATTCTGCTAAATCAATATCTGATAATCCTAGTTGCTCTACATAATTCGGCTCTATGTCTGCTGATTCTTCATAAATCGTTTCATATAAATCTTTATTCCAAAGTCTTGTTTCTTCTCTATCTAAATCAATTCTTATAAATGCTCTTTGTGTTCCGTATAGTAGTAATGCCTCGCCCTTTTTCTTTTTAGTTAAATGAGATATTTCTTGATCGCTAAATTTCAATCCTAATTTATCAACAACATCATCAACGCCTACGTTATCCATTCCAAAGAAGAATTTAGTATGACTATTTTCAATAATAGCTGAACCTATTTCTTGTGATGTTCTAAGAATATCTTTTATTTGTTGAGTAGAGGCAATGGCACCACCACCATATTTTCTAATACGCTTATATGCTTGATAATAGAAATCTAAGCTATATTCATTTGTTGCTAAGAAGTGTAATTCATCAGTCATTAATACCGTTTCTGTTGTTCTATCTTTTGTAATTTCGTCCCATAAGAAACTAAATATATTTAAATATGCTGCACTTTGAACATCTTTTTCTGTTTGTAATGGTTTAAGGTTAAAAGTAACAATTTCATTATCTAACTTGATGTTTGTATAACCGTCAAAAATTGTAGTAGTACCATGTTCCATTGTGTAATCTTCTATGATAAGCGTTAAGTCCTTTAATACCTCATATTTTTCTGGGTCTAAGTCTTTTAGTTTGTTATATAATTCTGTTAAAGTTGGATAATCTTCGCTTTTGAAATCTGATAATTTCGCATTACCTTTAAAGCCTTTATCTTGATATAACTGTCTTAAAGTTGAAGATAATACAGATATTTCTGTTTGAGATATTTCATCTTTAAGAACTCTAAAGAAGGTTTTCAACTTCCCTATTTTAGAACGAACTAATGTGTCAATTTGACTTTCTTGTTCGTTGCTTTCCGTTAAAACATCTGATGTTGTTTCATTGTCTGTTTCATCTTCTTTTTCAAATACTTCTTCTGAAAATATTTCAAATGGATTAATTTTGATATTTGAACTTGTTGAAATATTTACAACTGTTCCACCGTAATATTTAGTTATATATGAAAATTCATCTTCGGGATCAATGATAAATTGTCTTATAGATTTTTTTACATTGTCTAAAATCATTCTCATGTTCAAAGTTGATTTACCTACACCACTTGTACCGATAATAGTCATATTTTTATTTAAAGTTTTTTCTTTGTTATTGAAATCAACTGCTACTAATGAATCTGTATTTTTGTTAATTCCAAAAACTGATGTATTAGGTGTTAAATCAATAATTTCTGAATCATCAAACATAAAGAAATGCCCTGCTGTTGCTGTATCCATATTTTGTTGTGTAAACGCTGATAAGAAGTTTCTATTTAACGGAAGAACTGTATGAAATGATTCTCTCATTGCGTTTGTAGGTGTATGTGTTTTAAGTCTTAATCTCGTTAAAGTACGCTTAACATCTTTTTCTAGCGCTTGTATCTTTTCGTATGAATCGCCATTTAACGTGATATACATATACATGTACATAAATCCTGTTTTTTCATCTAAAAATTTATCAAGTTGTTTTTTACTACTATCAATTTCTCTTTTAATTGTTGCATTTCGTTTCGGGTCTGTAGTACGCATTTGTTCTGCTTTTTTGTTTTTAATTGAGTTGTTTAAATGGTCAATCATTTTTTCAATATTTGCTGGTCTAATAAATTTCGTTATTTGGATATTTCCGTTTTTCTTTAGTAGATTTGATAAGTACGCCCCTTTTACTGATTGAGGGTAGTCAACTACTAATAAATTTTTAATATAGTTTTCGCCAGTTTCTATATGTGATTTTTTCTCTATCCAACTAAATGGATAAATACTATCCACTGAATCTGTATCTAATACTTCTGTTATCCTTTGAAAAGATTCATTGTAAATTTTGTTTGTTGCTTGTTCTTGTTTTCTCTTTTTTAAAATTGCCATATTCAAAAACTCCTTTCGTTCTAATTACTAAGATGATAATCGTTATATCCTTTATAATCATATAACGCATAAAACTGGTTTAAGTATTCGGTTTGGTATATAGGTCTAGTTTCTAAACCGTAATGTGAAAATGCTTGTTGTAATGCCTCTTTATTAAGATTTATCTTTTCATGTAGTCTGTTCACTGCATGATCTAATTGTGCTACCGTATTTTCTGTTATTTTTTCTGAGAAGAAAATATAATGTTTTTTTGTACTCATTTCGCCTTTTGCTAACTTTTCTTGTAAAAACAATATGCGACCAGCTATTAATTGGCCTCGTCTTGTTGGTTTGTTATCGTTATTTTTCATATCAAGTAATACTTGTCTATAAAGATTCTTTATATAGTTTTGTATGTTTACTGGTTCAGTAATAGTTTTAATCATTGGTTCATCATAAAGAATATTTGAAATAAAAGATGAATATTCTTCTAATAAATCATTTTGTTCAAATTTAGTTAATAACTCTGTATTTACACCAGTTATATTTAAACCTCCACTAATATAACCGTCTTTAGTAACAACATAATCTTTATAAAAACCAGCTATTAATGAATCATCTTGAATACTTTGATTCCGTCCGTCCCCTTTTATATATCTATTTATAATTTCAAATTGTTGTTCGTTATTTTTATTTTGTTTATTCTTTTTTTTAAACATCATCATCACCCAATCTTTCTTTACTTTTATAAAAGTAAACTTTTTGCCTTTTAGTAAATTGCTGTGATTGTTTCAAAATATCAATCATTCTTATATTTTCTTTTGTGCTAATTGGTCTAATTGTTAGCAATCCATATATTGTTAAGCCAAAAATCAAACCTACTATAAACACCATAAAACCAGTTACTAAGTTAAGTAATCCCATTAAAAACGTTACACTAAATGCAATTACTAAAAACAGTAAAAAAGGTATAAATACGATTGCTAACTCTTTACCATTTAAATTTAAAAATATTTTATAGCTAGCGTCTACATTACGAGGTATTATATTTTCTTTAACTTTCTTTTCTTCGCCTAACATATCAAGCATTATATCTTTAACTTGTTGCTCAACGGACATATAATCCACTCCTTTTAAAAGAAAAAGCTACATTACTAGAATGTAGCTTTTGTTGTGTTTATTGAAATAGGTTGTATACCCATGGAACCAACCAAACAAGTGCTGCACCAAGAGCTACACCAGCTAATGCCATTCCGACACCTCTAAACATTTCATTTTTTGTCATTGGATCGTCGATAGTCGGTAATTTTTTAATAACTATCCATACACCTGCACAGATACCAACAATAACAATAATACCAGTTAAGAAAGTTTGAATTTGTTGTAATCCTTGTTCAATTTTCGGACCAGGGTTAGCCGCCGCAAATGTTGGATTTGCTAAAATAAAACTTAAAAATGCTACGTAAACAGTTATTAAACTAATTTTTTTAATCATAATTAATCAACCTTCCTTATATTTTTTTCTTTTCTAACTCTTGGTTTAATTCTATTTCACTACGAGAAAGCGAATTATCTTGTTTCATTTCTTTAGATAATTTTACTGCCTCCTCAAAAGTGTCTGCTGATGTTAAATCTTTTTTATTTCCGTCTTTATCAAAAACAGAAACAGAATACCCTTTTTCTGTTGCTACAACTTTAGGGTCATTTTCTAAAGTGCTTTCGTCATATCTAGCGCCAAAGAATTCTGTAAATCCCATTGCTATTTGTCCCGAGGCGTTTTTTAATTCTTCAAATCCTAACCTCATTGAAGGAGAAACAGTTAGCTTTTCTTTAGCCTTTTCAATGAAACTATCTTTAAAATCTGAAATTAAATGTTCTGACTTACCATTAATTTCATTTTCTAAAGTAACCATGCTTTCATTATCAGTGACTTTTTCAACACTAGAAATGTTGATATTACCTTTCAATGCTGTTGCTGTAAGTCCCAAACTTAACGCTAAATCTTCTTTAGCATTTTCACTAACTTTATTTGTATCGGTCAATCTCTGCTTTCGTTCCTGTTCTAATTGGGTGTTATATTGTAATTGCTTTTGTCGATTGTGATACTCATTAAGTTGGTCATAGTTTGTAAGTGCTTGATTTTTTGAATTATAAATAAATAATTCATCATCTACCATTTCGTAATTGGTTTCATTACCAAAAGTGTTTTGAACAGCCTCTTTATAAGTGCTACCAGAATTCAAATAATACATATCATTATCTTTATTGGCGTATAAAAGAACTTTTTGTTTATCCTCTCTATCTTCGGCCATTACTAACTTATTTTCTTTTCTATCTGTAGCAATGCCTTTGATATTAAAAGTATTAACTTCATCATCTTTCACACCAAATCTTGATTGATAATTTAGTTTGCTCTCATATTTTTTTTGCTCAATAGATCGCTTTCGATATTCTTCAATACGTTTACGAAATGTTACGTTATCCAATTACAACCCACCTTTTCTATTTGATAAATCAATTATAACATAACCTTACATGTCATGTCATGTCATGTAATTTATACAACTTTTTAAACTTTTTTGTCATGACATGTCATGTGTAAATGTGGTATTGTGTAATTAACTAGAATTACACGAAAGGACAAAAAAGGAGGTTATATTACTATGAATAATAATGAAGAAAATTCAGTCTTTTTATCAAAAAAGAAAAAAGTATCACTACATTTGTTAGTTGATCCCGATATGAAAGACGAGATTATCAAATACGCACAAGCAAAAGATTTCGATAACGTTTCACAAGCTGGTAGAGAAATCTTAAAAAAAGGATTAGAGCAAATTAAAAGTAATAAATAATTTATGTATTAGGCAACACCTCACTTAAATAACTCACAAACAGTAAAGATTATACACCTTTTCGGGTGTATAATCTCTTTTTTTTGAAAATTTAACTTTAAAACTATTTAAATAAAAACATTGGATTGTTTTCCATATTTTTTCTTCTCATAATCGTTGTATGCATTTCTTCAAGTTCAGCAATGATACTTCGCATTAAATAGCCTTCCATATTAGATACCTTTTCTTGTTTTTTAACAAGGTAGCCTTTAAATCGTTTTAAAACTAATAGTAATTCTTCATCTATATCTTCTAACATATAACCTGTATCGTATTTGTTATTAAATGATTTTCTAGCTTTTAAAATAACTGATTTAATACTTTTAACTTCTTCATAACTAAAATTATTAATATAACTTTTACTTAATTCGGGGAATTCTTGAAGTTCTATATATTTAAGAGATTCTTTATCATGAGTATTTGAAAAATGATTTGAATGTTGGTTTATATCATTCATATTATTCATATCATTACTTTCAGTATCAATAAAGTCAGTATCAATAAAATCAGTATCATTTGTGTGTCCTTTTGACATTTCTAGGCGTGTTGTTTCGACATTTCTAGACGTGTCCTTTTGACATTTCTGGACGTGTCCTTTTGACATTTCCTTATCTTGTAAGGGCTCAACTTCATTTTCAGCCTTATCTATTTCATAAATATCATTTTTAGTTATGGCTGGTTTTAATAAATAAAGTAGATTTGGTTTGTTTAAACCCTGCCTTTTTTGAATTAGTAAATCTACATTTTCTAATTCTTTTTTAATTTTAGTGATTTTTTTGTTCCCACAATTTAATATCACTTCTAAATCAGCAACTGTATAAATGAAATATATATTACCTTCTGTATCTATCCAGTTATTTTTAATAGATAATTGTAGGCGATCTCTCAATATTGCGTAAGCAATTTTAGCGTCATTCGATAAATCTTTATAATTAGGATTAGTAAAAAATACTTTAGGTAATTGGTAAAAGCGTTCTTTATAATTTTCTTCTACCGTAAAAAATTGTTTAGACATGATAAAAACTCCTTTAAATGTTTATTTGAAGGAGTTTAAGTAATATCGTTATTTACAAGTGATGAATAAGGTTATATAATATTATCCGTTATATATAACTTAAAGACTTGTTGCTTTTATCTTGTAATGTATCGAGCTTGTATATATAATAAAGATACAAACAAATAGTAAAAGTAAATAACACATATTATTTAAACTCTTTAGACATCTAACAACCGCCAAGCGTTAGGTGTCTTTTTCTATGTTCAATAGTAACACTATTTTAAAAAAAATAAAAACTTTTTTGTTGCCTCACAGGTCAATTATATGCTTGTAATGAAATGTATTTGATAACAAATCTCTAATATAATTAATACATCTAAAATTATGAGGCCGATAAATCATGAATGAATACCGTATACAAAAACTATATAGATACATTTGTTTAGAATTTAAAAACCAGCGTCAACTCATAGGCAAGCGACAAGAAGAAGTTGCATTTGATTTGAGTGTGACTGCTGGTCATCTTTCACGTATCGAGAATGGTAAAAAACCTAGAATAGCATTACATACATTTTTAGTAATGTCTGAATACTATGGTGTAGACTTTCATAAGGTAGTTAAAAATGCAGAAGAAAAAATGGAATTGGATGAAGGAATGTAGATATTAAAGGTCATCAATACTAATATCTACCATTTCTTCTTCTTTTTCTTCTATTTTAGGCGTTTCAGCTTGTTTTAATTGATCCTTACGTTCCATTGCGTCTTTAAAACTTTCTTTATTACGTTTAATAGGCTCTGTATGCTCTTTTAAGGGCGCTGTGTGTTCTTTTGAAGGTATTGGAGGGTTTTCCCCTATTTCTTCAATATAGCGCCTCAATGCCTCTCTTATGTGTGCTGTTTTGGTACCTCTAGGAACATTTTCTAAAAAATCGAAGATTTGAGGGTAATCTTCTTTTTTTATTTTCAGAAGATGTTTAGTTTCTTTCTTATCCATAATTATTTACTTTCTTGCTCTACTTTGTTTTTTAACAATTCCCCCAATTTTTCATATCCACGAACATTACTAAACTGGCTATCATCTGCTTTCTCGAATACATCTGAATAATAATGACTTAATGAATCAAAATGAATGTTTGCACCACCACCAGTAACAATAATTCTGTCAATTGAATTTATATTACCTACAGTGATTTCAAAGTTACTCATAACTTCTTCTATCAAACTATCCTGTTCGTTATAAAATTCATCTTTAAAGTCAATAACTGTTTTTTGATTAAGTTTACATTGCTTGTATTCTAATCCTTTTTCAATCATACGTGGTGTGATTGAGGCACCTTCTGATTTTTTAGATACGTGACTAGCAATTCGTTTATAAAAATCAATAGTACCTTTGTTTATAACAAAACTTTCTTCCTCTACACGTTTCATATTTTGATAAGTATCAATAATTGTAGTACCACTACCAAAATCAAGAACACTGTACTTACCTTCTGTAAATGCTTTGAATACTTTTCCGTTTTCCATATTAAGATCAAGCAAAGTTCCCATAGGTTGAGCTACTATCTTAACGCCTTTAACATTAATTGTTTTAGCGATACCATCAATTTCAATTAAACGACTTTTATTTAAAAGTTTTTCAAACTTAGCTTGTTTATCAGTTCCTATTTCATTACTTGGCATACCAGTAGCAATTACAACGTTGACAACTTCTTCTGGCACTTCTCTTGCTAATAATCCTATAGAACATTCAACCAAATCTTTGAAAGATTTAATATCATATCTATCATTTGTTGAGGCAGTATCTTTACCAGTATTCGTAGTTTTATCTAAATCATTACCAAATAGTAATACTTCATCATTATTCCCATTGATAATAAATTCTGATACATCTAATTTATTATCAACAAATCCTTTTAATTGATTGTTTTCATTAGTTTTTCTTCCGATTCTTGAAGGGATTACAAATTTTTCATCATTAATCTTCCCTTTTACAAATCCATTACCAAAATCTAAAGCCATTACATATACGTTACTCATAATAAAACCTCCACATATTATTTACTCTTTTTAAATTAGTACAATTGATCAAATACCACAAGTTATTTATATACTTTTCTATATTTGTATATACTAGTACATATCAGTATATATTATAGTATATCTTAGTATATACCAGTATATACTGTGTGGGTAAAAAAATAACAACCAGCATTTATTTACTTGATTGCTACTTCTTATAATTAATTTTAACACATTTTGCATTACATGTCATGTCATGTTTGATATTTTCGTAGAAAATTTATGTCATTTCTATACCAATTGTTAGAACCAAAAGAAAAATAGTAACAACAATACCTAAAGCAATACCAATATACAAACATACTTTCCATGGAAGAATGAAAATTGAGATAAATTTAAGGAATATTGTACATAAAGCCACTGTCATAGGAACACACATAATGAAATATAGAAAAAATCTAAAAATAGGGTTAATATGAACAGCATTTTCGCCAGCTGTTGATAATAAAATCATAATAAAACCTCCTATTCTTAAAATATTAAATACTGTGGATTTTGCTATTAATAAATCAATTGTTTTATAAGTTTATCATCATATTAATATTTGATAATTTCTATTAATTATTATGATTCATTTCATTTATTTCTTTGCTTTCTTCATTGGTATTTTCAGATTCTTCTATAATTTCATTTCTTTCTAAATTGTGTTCTTTATTATCTTCAATATTAAGTAAATTTTCATTTATAATTTTCTTTGCGTCTGCTGATCTATTTACATTAAATTTATTGAAGAACCATCTTCCAAATTTTTCGTATTCTCTTTTCTTTTCTTCTTTAATTTTTTCTTGAAGTTTTTCTTTTTGTTCTAACATTTTTTGAATATCAGCCATAATTAAAACCTCCATATTTTTGTTAATTTAATTATAACCTTTTCATTTGACAGATTCAAGTTTTACCGTTATAATCTAGTTAAATCCCGTAAGGGCGCACTTATGCGAACGTTCCGTTCGCGTGCTAAATTCGTGAAATTAAAAATTAATTTTTAATTTATTTCGCCTTCGCTCAATATTTGGTTTTTAAGGAGTTTTTAATATGGCTATGTACCATTTTCAAAATAAGTTTGTATCAAAAGCAAATGGACAAAGTGCAACAGCAAAAGCTGCATATAATAGCGCTAGTAGGATTAAGGATTTTAAAGAAAACGAATTTAAAGATTACTCAAATAAGCAATGTGATTATAGTGAAATTTTATTGCCTAATAATGCTGATGATAAGTTTAAAGATAGAGAATATTTGTGGAATAAAGTTAATGATGTAGAGAACAGAAAAAATAGTCAAGTTGCACGTGAAATTATAATTGGTTTGCCGAATGAATTTGATCCAAATAGTAATATTGAATTAGCAAAAGAATTTGCTGAATCTTTATCAAATGAAGGTATGATAGTAGACTTAAATATTCATAAAATTAATGATGAAAATCCTCATGCACACTTATTATGTACATTACGTGGTTTAGATAAAAATAATGAATTTGAACCTAAACGAAAGGGCAATGATTATATAAGAGATTGGAACACAAAAGATAAACATAATGAGTGGCGAAAAAGGTGGGAAACAGTGCAAAATAAACACCTAGAAATGAATGGTTTTTCTGTTAGAGTTTCTGCTGATTCTTATAAAAAGCAAAATATAGATTTAGAACCCACAAAAAAAGAAGGTTGGAAAGCTAGAAAGTTTGAAGATGAAACAGGTAAAAAATCTTCAATATCCAAACATAACGAAAGTATTAAAAAAAGAAACCAACAAAAAATTAATAAAATGTTTGATGAAGTAGATGATATGAAATCTCACAAGTTAAATGCTTTTAGTTATATGGATAAATCAGATTCGACTACATTAAAAGATATGGCCAAAGATTTAAAAATTTATGTAACACCTATAAATATGTATGAAGAAAACGAAAGACTTTATGACTTAAAGCAAAAAACAGCATTAATAACTGATGATGAAGATAGATTGAATAAGATTGAGAATATAGAAGATAGACAAAAAAAGCTGGAATCTATAAATGAAGTCTTTGAAAAACAAGCTGGAATTTTCTTTGATAAAAATTATCTCGAACAAGCATTAAACTATAGTGATGATGAAAAGATCTTTATTACACGCACTATATTAAATGATAGAGATGTGTTACCAGCTAATCATGAATTAGAGGATATAGTTAAAGAAAAACGTATAAAAGAGGCTCAAATAAGCCTTAATACAGTTATAGGCAATAGAGATATAAGTATAGAATCTATTGAGAAAGAATCAAATTTCTTTGCTGATAAACTTTCAAATATTCTTGATAAAAATAATTTGTCCTTTGATGATGTGTTAGAGAATAAACATGAAGGTATAGAAGATAGTTTGAAAATTGATTATTATACTAGCAAATTAGAGGTTCTAAGAAATGCAGAAAATACATTAGAAGATTATTATGATGTACAAATAAAAGAGTTATTTACAGATGATGAAGATTATAAGGCTTTTAATGAAGTTACTGATATTAAAGAAAAACAACAGCTAATTGATTTTAAAACTTATCATGGCACAGAAAACACGCTTGAAATGTTAGAAACAGGTAACTTTATTCCTAAATACAGTGATGAAGATAGAAAGTATATAACTGAACAGGTTAAGTTATTACAAGAAAAAGAATTTAAACCTAATAAAAATCAACATGATAAATTTGTGTTTGGGGCTATTCAAAAGAAATTATTGAATGAATATGACTTTGATTACAGTGATAACAATGATTTAAAACATTTATATCAAGAATCAAATGAAGTAGGGGACGAAACAAGTAAAGATAACATTGAAGAGTTTTATGAAGGTAATGATATTCTTGTAGATAAAGAAACTTATAATAATTACAATAGAAAACAACAAGCCTATGGTTTAGTAAATGCTGGACTAGATTCAATGATATTCAATTTTAATGAGATATTTAGAGAACGTATGCCTAAGTACATAAATAATCAGTACAAAGGTAAAAATCATAGTAAACAGCGTCATGAGTTGAAAAACAAAAGAGGTATGCACTTATAGTTTGTAAATAATATAACATTGTGAAGTTGGGAGATAAGAATTTGGATTTTAAATTATTATACTATGTTATTAAAATGATCCCTATTGATACAATAGTGAGTATATTAGGCTTATTTGCTACATTTGGTGGTGCGTTAGTTGGTGCTTTTATAGCAGGGCTATTCACGTTAAAAGCAATTAATAAAGATTTAGAAGAAAGAAAACAAACTGCCGAAAAAGATAAAGAAGAAAATAGACAAAGAGAAGAGAAAAAGATCAAAACACGATTGTTATTTGAAATGGATAACTTAATTATGTTTAACCATGAAATAGCTGAAAATATATATTTAGATGATAAGTTAAAGCGAATAAAATTTCTAAAGAATTTTGTTTTATATGATAAAATGAATACTATTAATTTAACATTGTCAGAGTTAGAAAAATTTCGATATTTGTTAAAGCATAATTATTTAAGCTATGAAGATAAAGAAGAAGAAATATATAAGAAGTTTTTAGAAGTATATGATTCCGATATTTCAATTGACTTACCCTCTGACAAAATCAAGAAAGTAAAATCCTTTCTTGATAATACGAAAAATGAGGGGGAAATGTGCTGGCATGTTGATAAAAATAGTATATTACGTTTGAAAGACTTTAATAATAATTTACAGGAATTATCTCACTTAATATATGTATTAAGTACCGAGGAATTAAATGTGCTGTATGGTATTAAACAAACTATTAAAATTATGTTAGAAAATGCAGAAGAAACTGAAAGAGACTTTTTTTATATGGTTGATAAATATTATTTTCTTCACAATATACTAATAAATCAATTAAATGTTATGTGCAAAAATATATTATAAAAAAAGAAGGCTTAATTGCCTTCTTTTTATATGTCAATTTCTTCTTCTTGTTTAGTTTCAATTTCTTTGTTCTGTTCATCTTTATTAAAATCTTCATTGCTTTCAGTAAAGGATATATTTTTAATACCAGCTGAATTTTTAATTTTAAAATCTATATAAACATTTTCATTAGTATCATGTTCTAATTTAGCAGTCATATTTGATCGTTGGCCATTTTGTTGATTTTTATTCATTGAAAAGTAAGTTTCATTTGTATTATCAATATTATCTACATTTAACTCATAGCCCATTAATACACCATTACTTACAAATTGGCGTAATGTATCTTTTAAGCCGTTTTCTTCAACAGACTTATTTACAAAGTTTTCAAATGATACTATTTCATCTTGTGGGCTTAATTTATGCTTTTCTTCTAATATATTACCGTCTATATCTCGTTCATGAATATATTTTTTGTTTTTATCTTCATTATCATCATCTTGCACAAATATAGTTGTAGTATTATTAATAACATTTCGATTATAAGTTTGAGTGAAGTTGTAATCTCTATTTTGTGAATCGTCATGTTTATTAATCAATTCAATTTTAGCTTTATCTTGTGAATTATTTGTATTAAACCCTTTGTAATCAATATTCACTTTAAAATCATCATTCTCATAACTATTCTCAGAAATTTCATTAAGTCCATAATCATTAACTAAATTACCTTTGATAACAGTTATTTTATCAAATCCATTTTTTAGGTTTGTATCTATCATTGTTGAAAGGTCTTTATATATGTCTTTGTTCATTTCTGATTCTAGTTTTTTATCTATATATTGTGAGAACTCTGGTAATGAATTTATTTCTTCAATTGTAGTTTTTGCAAATGAATGTATGTTTTTTATGTGGTCTTTTAATTCCTCATCACTTATATTTTGCCCCCAGCCACTTAAATATCCTAAAGAGTAATCGCTAGTATCTAAACCATAATAATTAGCGACTACATATGCAGAACTTTCAGCCTCTATTTCTTTTAAGGACTTACTATGTTCAGATGTTTGTGTTTGACCTATATCGGCATTATGCAATTGAGAGTGTGCGTATTCATGTATTAAAGTTTTAAAGCGCATATCATATGACAAATCATCAGAAATTACAATTTCATCTGTTTTGGGAACATAGTACCCTTTAGCGCCACTGGATAATGCCTGGTCATCTAATACATGTTTTTCTTCTACGCTTGGTGTTAATTCATCATTAATGTAATCTTTGAATTCATTATATAAGTCTTTATAATCATTAGAGTTTTCAAATTCAGTTTTTATTAGGTCTTTTGCTGTTATTAAAGGTTTGCCTTTTGTGTCTGCTACATCAAATACATTATGCGCCCTATATCCAGTAATAACTGGTTTTCGTTCAGTTTTAGGATTACCATTATTATCACGCATTAAATTACCGTTGCTATCTTTTATTTCGACATTACGCTTTTGTACAATAGGCGCAATTATATTCATACTTTTTGCACCTTTTTGTACTTGTCTATCAAATTTATTCTTCCACGCTTTATAGCCAGCTACAGCTGTAGCCTCGGGATTTTGACCAGCAATCAACATAATATTATTAATTGAGTAGTTGTGAAATTTCGCTGTAGTATCTAAAAATTCCTTATAGGTTTGGTCATTGTTTTTGAAGTCATCTAGCTTATTATTCAAATCTTCTACTATTGAATCTATTTTTTTCTTTTTATAATTTTCTTTTGAATAAGCCATATATTACACCTCGCTAATAGGTTTATAAAGTTCTTTGTATAATTCTTTTTTAGCATTATATAGATAATATCCAACAACTTCATATTTTAAATTCTTATTTAATTCTTCTGAAAATAATAATTCACTTGTTTCTGATTTTGTTATATAAATTGGCAATTCACTTCCAATGATTTCAGTATATGTTTTTAACATATTGCACCTCCTACATTTCTAAATTATCTCTTTCTTGCTTTAATTCATTTTTAATAGAATTAATAATATTACTATGTGTTTCTTCTGATCCATTTATAATATCTTCAAAAGATATTGAGTTAGTTTCATTTTCTAAAGAATCATTTATGAAATTAGGTTTGAATTCAGAACTCTTTGTTCCATGTAATTCAGTATTGATATAGTTTTTAAAATGACCGACTATTTCAATATCATTTTCTCTTTCTTTATATTGTTCTTTAGTAATATTGTGTAAGGGCAGGGTAGCTTGTTTCATTCCTTCATAAAAATTTTCTCTTTCTTTGTATAAATGGTTAGATACAGGGGCAAATTCTAAATCATATTTAGCTTTATCTAAAACAGTTAAACTATTTTCAGCTAAAATAGATGATTTGTTCGTTGTATATTCATAGAAATTATTTGAAAAATTGTTTCTAGCGTCATCTAAATAAGTTTTCACTTCTTTTCTATCCTCTATAGAAAGGGGAAGTTTATCATTATAAATTTCTTGTTCATAAACTTCATATAAAACATTGTTATCTCTAAACATGTTATTTAAGGGCTCATTATAGAGATTAAAGGCTAACTGATTATTTAAAGCCTTTTTCTCAATATCGTTGTTAATGTTTAATCCTTTAATATTGATTTCAGTATCATAGAATGTTTTTAAATCTTTAACTTTATCTAAGCTATCTAAATTATTTCTATCTGAAAAATCTTCTAAATCCCTTCTATAAACAGCTAAAGCATTATAATTTGATCGTTCGTCAAATAAATTAATATTTTGTTTTAATCTATCTTTAATAATTTCATTAGGTGGTATATCTTCGATTAGATTTTTAACAAATTTACCTTCATTATCTTTATAATCTGTTAAATCAATATAAATATAAGAATCATCTTCGAGAGTTTTAAAATCATTGTATGAAAACTTATAGTTTATATTATCGTAAGTTTTATCCATGTCTTGAGTTAAGTTATCATTTAATAACCTTATATTATCGTTTTCTTCTATTGGAATTGCTGGGAAGTCATTAATATATAAATGATGTTTTTCGGGGTTATAGCTTACATTATAAGTAATATCATTTTCTGTTATGGTATGTGAATCCTCAATAACAGGTTCTCTATTTGGTTCTACATGATATGAATATCCTTTCATACTTAATACTAAATCAACAAAAGCGTTAGTATACCAATCATCTGAATATTCATCTTGTTGTGTGAAATCATCAATATCATTAATATCACTGTCAAAATAGGTAATTTCTTCTGACTTAATGGCATTTACTAGCTTTTCATAACCTTTATTTGCTGTATCTTTAGTAAAATATTCATCTAAATTAGTTAAGTTATAATCAAATTCATAATCATCTATACTCATAATATGTGGTGTTTGATATTTTTCGTTAGAATCTTCTAAATCATAAACTGGTTGAGTATACACTTCGTTATAGAAATTATTTCTATAGACTAAATTACCTACTATGTTTTTATTAGTCATATCTCTTTGTTCGTTCATTTGTTTATCACTTGCTGGTACATAATAAAATTCAGAATTTAGTTCATAATCGGTGTTGTTCAAAATTCCTCGGGGTGTAAACCTCATTATTAAATCACTCCTTTTTGTTTAATAAAAACCTAATGTAAATATAACCTCCATATAGTAATTATACCATTTATGACGTGTCATTTCATGTCGTGTCATAATAAATAAAAAGAAAAAAAGGCCTTTTTACAGGCCTTATAAATCTAAATCAATATCTTTATTCTTTTCGTTCTCTATATCATAATTCAAAAAGTCTTTTACATGCTTTTCTGGTTCTTTTTTGATAGTTAGCGCAGACAAAGTAAAATGTTTGTTATTTTTCTCAACTTCTAAGTAAGGATTATCAATATCATTAAAATTAATTTTAGCTGGGTAGTCTGTTAGGCTTTTAAACTCATACAGAGTTTCATAATCATCTAGCAAATCTAACTTTTCATTAGGCAGAGAAGATTGTAATTTATTATATCTATTTGATCTTCCATTAGATATTAATTCATTAATAGCATTTTTAGTTTGTTGATTATCAATACTATCTTGAATATTCAATTCTTTGTGGAAGTATTGCATAGTTGAATATTTAACTAATGGTATCTTACTTAAACTAGCTTTTGCTTTTATGTAATCTTTAGACATAATATCGTATTTTTGTTCAATATCTGGTGCTTGTTGCTTTAAAAAATTATTAACATTTTGTGGTATTTTGGCTTTTGATCTGTTATTAAGGTATTCATTATTACTAATTACTATAGACTTTGTTAAATCAATAGCTGAATTGGGTTTATCGGGCTGTTCGCCTCCTAAATCAACTTTATATTTATTAGGTATTTTTTGTGCATTTGTTCTAAAAGGTATACAAACTCTATTATTATTTCGTTTGAAAGAATAATAATATGGTCTTGAACCATTTTTATTGCTTGATATTTCGTTTCCTCGTAATTTATTAAATAGGTTTTGATTTAAACGAACAACTTCCATTGTTATTCACTCCATAAATTTAATAAAAAAGAGGCGTAATATACGCCTCCTTAAAACAATATAATTTGTTTGATCTCTATAGTTGTTTCTTTCCGTGCAGTATTAATTTTTATATCTGCGCCACAACGCCGATTCTAGTTCGTGTAGTATTAATTTTTATATCTGCGCCACAACGCCGATTCTAGTTCGTGCAGTATTAATTTTTATATCTGCGCCACAACGCCGATTCTTTTCTTACTTATATTATAACAATACCTGTCATGTTGTGCAATGTTTTAAAATGATAATTTAGATAGGCTTGAAAGCTTGCTAACAAACTCCTCATACTTAATAGCTGTCTCATCTATTGTTGTTAATCTTCTATTCAATGGTTCATGTAAGTAAGATTTATTTAATAAAAAACCAAGCAAAGTAAGATTTCTTCTTAATCTAGGAGATTCAGCAACATCAAAAGCATAAACAAGTTGCTCTTTTAAATTTGTATAACTATTATTTTCTATAAAATTAATGAAACGATTAATTATTGCAATCACACAATCACACAATTGTATTGTCCTATGTTCGTGAGATTTATACCAATGTATATTTGAATTAGAGAAGGATTTAATTTTTTCTTTAATGTGCATTTCTTCATCAAAACTATGTTTACTATGTATTAGTATTTTAGAATTAATTGTATATAAAGCAGAGAAATCTTTAATATAGATATGAGATTCTTCTCCACTAAAAAGATTATCTTTAATCACAGTATTAGTAAATAAATCAATTAACACCTTTGTATATTCATTCTGATTACTTTGTTTTGATAGGTATTGTGCAAACTCTGTATAGAAGTCATTAAGCTCTTTCTGTTCTACTAAATTAGGGAAATTATATTTTTTAAATAATTTTTCCAACCATGGTATATCGTTTTTTACTTTCAAATATAGTTCTTGCTTTAATAATTGAGGGTTATATATACGTTTAATAGAATTATTTTTGCTATTATCATAAGAATTATCTACTATATCAACAATAGTAAGCCATAACAAATTTAAATAATTAAAATGTAAATTATATCCTTTAATTTTAATATATTCCAATATCAATTCTATGTTTTTAGTATCAATAGACTCCAAAAAATCATCAGATTTCTTAAAAATATATTTGGATTTTAGTTCTGGAATGTTACTATTTATTTTTAATTTGTTCCATAATTCATTATGGTTATCATTTATTATTTCTTTTTCACTAACTAAACCACCTAATGAAAATTTTTGAAAGGGATTAACATTAAAGGAATCGTTTTTCAACCTAAACATTCTTGAATTATTTGTTTCATCATAATAATAAAATTCACGTCTATCCATATTTTTATATTCATAGTATTCTTTAATTAAATCTCTCAATTTACTATCCACAATATTTTTCCTCCTTTAACTTTTGTATTCTCTTAATATTCTATAGACAGTATCTCTGCTAACATTTACCTTTTCAGCAATTTCTTGCCCTGTATAATCTTTGGTATCGTATAAATGTTTAATGTAATCTTTTTTTTCTTGTGGCATTGCTTTTCTGCCCCCCATGTTACCTCTTGCTCTAGCTGATTCTAAACCTTTTTTAGTTCTTTCGCTTAATAAGTTAGCCTCTAATTCAGCAAAAGCACTCATCATTGTAAAAAACATCTTTCCCATTGGGTCTTTAGTATTGATATTCATATCAATAATTTGTAATTCAATATTATTATTCTCTAGCCATTGGGCTAAATCTATTAGTTGCTTAGTTGTCCTGCCTAATCTATCTAGCTTGTAAATAACTAAAGTGTCGCCTTCACGTAAATAATCTAAACATTTATCTAGTTCAGTTCTATTTACTTTACGCCCACTAACTTTTTCGCTAAATATTTTCTCACAACCAAAATTACTTAAAGCGTCTATTTGTAAATCTAAACTTTGATCTCTGGTAGATACACGAGCATAACCAATATTGGCCATAATTGTAATTATCCTTTCTAAAATAGCATTGTATAGTGTTTTTAATGTATGATTACCTATAAAATTAATTCTCAACGCAAATGAGAGCTAATCTGTTTGTATTATTTGCCATGTTATTTATTAATTATCTTACATAGAATATAATACAAGATTTTAATACAGTAGTCAACCCATTATAGCGCTATTAAGAATAGTAATACATAGTGTACTAAATACAATCGTTTATAATACTATTATTTCACTCTTTATTTTTGCGAACATATGTTCTATAATTAGTTGAGGTGTTTACTGATATGAAAATAATAAATCCTAATATGCCCGAACCGTACAAATATGAAACTGATTATAGAAACATACCGAGGGAATACTTAAATCCACGTATTCCAAAAGGTAGAGGAATAATTAAGTGGAACGCATTTAAGACGATACCCCAGCAATATGAAATATTGGAACAACACATAGAAGATCAAAATAAAATAAATATGCCTCTATTGTCTGATGACCAACTACAAGAAATTAATGAAAAAGTAAGTAGCAAGATTAGTAAAAACATATTAACTGATTTAGATTACTGGCAAGACGGATATATATATTCGATTCAATGTTACATTAACAAAATAGATGAATTAAATGGATTTATGATTATCACTAATTCTAATTCAAACAATAAACTAAGAATATCTTTAAGTAGTATTGTTAGCGTACAGTAAAAAACACCAATGAATTTAATTTCATTGGTGTTTAAATTATTTTAATTATCCTGCGAATCTTCTACTAGAAATTCATTTGATACATTATCATAATCTAAGGTATATTTCGTCTGAACTACATTATTATTGTTGGTTTTACTTAACTCAATATATACTTTATTTTTATCACGTTTAACGCTATTTATCTTAACATCTTTAAATTTAACTTTTGATTTAGACTTAACCTGTTTTTTAAGTTGTTTTTCTAATTGAGAGTTATTTTTAACGTAGTCAGATATATATTTATAATCTTTCTTTTTATATGCTTTGTTTAACTCTTTCGTATATTCTTTAATATAGCTTTTAGATTTTTCTTTAACCTTTTTACTTTTATTCTCATACTCTGTTATTTGAGATTTCTTAAAGCTCAATTTTAAATTTTGAGATGTATTATCATAATTACGTCTTATATTTATTCTGTTAGTTTTAAACTCTTTACCCTCTAATTTTCCAATCGCATATACACTTAATTCTGTTGGATTGTAATACTTTCCATATGTCTTTTTGGAATTATAATCAACATCTTTATCATCAATTATAATTTTGTAACTATTTTTTTCTAATAAATTATCATGGTTTAGCTTAACCTTAAACCAGCTTTGGTTAAAATCTTCATCTGCATATATCTTATTATTGTTTCCTCTATTGCCTAAATCTATATCTATTTTTCCTGTCAAAGTCCCGTTATGAATTGAATCTTCAATTGTTTTATCTGTTTCAATACTATATTTACCAATAAAGAACTTACCTAATTCTGTTGTTTGATTGCTTTCTGCTATTACCTCTTTATCAGCGTTTCCCTGCTTATATTTGTAAAATCCAGTGTTATTAAATTCTTTCACATAAACGCTGGTAAGTTTAGGTTTGAATTCTAATTTATCTATAAAAAAGAAATTCTTCCCGTTTTTCTTAATAGTTATTAGGTTATTTCCGTATTGATCTGTTATAGAGCCATACTCGGTATTATGGTCTTTATTTTTATCAATATTACTTTTAATTTTTTGCATTTGTTCATTGTATTGTTCTTGATTTTCGATAAAGTCCGTAAAAATGAGAAAAATTAAAAAGGCCATATAACAGTCCTTATACGGTACAAAGATTTTAACGACAAAAACATACCCAGGAGGACTTTTACATGACCCAAGAAAATA
>NZ_JAESLS010000018.1:0-2730 GCF_017892745.1 Staphylococcus sp. GDY8P45P
GTTTTCGATATAAACCATGTTCCAAATCTCTAACAATTTCTTGATTTCTTTCGTCATCATCAGTTAAAAAATCAGATGACTTAACCGAATATTTTGAGGTTTCTTTGATTGCTGCTTGAATATCTTTATCACCTTTTTGGTTAGGTTTGATCGCTTTGATATTTGCTACTGGCCGATAATTCACTTGTAATGCTTTTTGCCATAAACTAACCCATTCTTCTTGAGTTATATAATTAGCTTTATTCTTAAAATAACTATTTTCAACACATAACAAAACATGCATATGTTGATTATAACTGCCGTCATTTTTATTAACTGTTACTTCTGTTGAACGCATAAAACCAATTAAATTTTTACTAACTTTTTTATATTTAAATAATCTTCTAAATGATTCAGTTAAGTGTTTCAAACTTTGTTCTAAAGTATCCCCATCTATAGCATTTTTTGTTGAAAGTGTTAGGAATAACCAACGTGCTTTCGGTTTTTCCTTAACCACTTCTTCAATCACTCTTTGAGCTTGATAACTATTTTTCATAGCACGCCTCCAATTACAAACTGGACATAATTTTGATTTACAAAACCATGTCTTATGTAACTTCAAATAACCTTCATCAGTCGGCTTGAACTCTAAGACGTTACCACATTGTTTTACGTTAAAAGCCTTTTTAATTTTTAAAATTTCCAGTATATCTGCATAACTTACATTATCAATTTTCTTTTCTCTCCATGGGCGTTGCTTCCCACTTTTCGTCATATCTTTTAATGTTTCGTTATCTTGATTTTCGTCAATATATTTAGTAGTATTATATTGCATATAAAAAGCCCCCAGTTTTATTTAAGATTCGACACCTTAATAATATAACTGGGGTTTTTTCATGTCAAATTTTCTTTTCAACTCCAAAAATATATAAAAACACTGTCATATCAACGATAAATCATGTTTTTAAAAAAGAACGTTATTTCTATATAGTATCAAGACAAGAAGAAACTCGTTTTCAACTCGTTTCTAAAACCTTAATTATCTAAAATCAATTATTAACTGCAACCCAAATTTCACTATAAGCATTATCACTATCTGAATCATTAAATTTAGTAAAAGAAAACATTGGTACATTAGCTAATTTATATTCTGTTTCTGGCAACCATTCAGAATAAATTTTAGCGTATGTGTCTTGCAAAACTTTTGGAAATTTACCTTCATTTTCAAAGACTATCCATTTACTTTCATCAATATTTATAACATCAAGTTGATCGCTTATATTATTTTCTGTTGTTATAACACCAATCATATGAGTTAAATAACCCTCTTCTTTAATAAAATTCTCATCAGCATCATATGAAACATTTACAATTTCTTTAGGTTCAATGTTTTGTAAATTGTTCATTTCTTCTTTTTGTATATTAGTAATACTATTTGCTAGTTCTTCAATTTCATTGTTAACACCCTCGTATTGCATACGAACGCGTTTTTTTACGCCTACTATATTAATTTTTGGCAAATCTACAATTCTAGTTTTCATGTCTATTCCTCCTTTAACATTAATAGCAAATGAAAGTTTCGGATACGAAATTAAAACTTGTTCTTCATATATTTGAGATGGTAAATACCCACTCCAATCTTTAAAAGACTTTGTAAAACCATCAATTGAATATCCATATTTTATAGCTACACTCGTTACTGATTCTTTATTTAATAAATCTTTGTTAGCAAAATACAATTTTCTTTTTTTTATATACTCAGATAAACCAATACCAGTAAGAAATATAAATAAATTTCTATAATGTTGCTCGGGTAAACCAACAAAATTCGCTATATCATATAAATTTAAATCTTTTGTTAAATTCTGATCTATATAATCTATAGAATCATTTAAATTTTTTAATATCATATCCATCACCTTTCAATCCTATAGTAATCAATAATCAAAGAAATGACTCGATAATTTATATATAACAATTATCGAATAAAAAATAATTGCTTTATTCCAATTGCTTTATTGACGTTGAGCCTCGGAACCCTTAACAATCCCATAACTTGTCGAATGGTCGGCTTAATAGCTCACGCTATGCCGACATTCGTCTACAAGTTTAGTTAAGGGTTCTTCTCAACGATCAATAAATTTTCTCGGCATAAAAGCGTGTTATAATTTAATTAGCGTTCTGTTTTCTTTTCACTGTTCACTTCCAAAAATGAAAATAGTGAAATAAAAAAGCCACCAAATTTTATTGGTGGCTTTTTTATTTTATTAAATCTTAAATGCCTTTAATTTTAATTTTAAAGGGGTATTTTAAAGTTTTAGGGATAAATCATATAGTTTTATACCTAAAAACATACATAAGCTCTTAAAACGCAAATATGAGCCAAATAAATATATTCTCATTTCACAAACAAAATTTAAACAAAACCAGTGACTAATTTTTTAGACACTGCCCAGTTACATGCAAATTTAAAAATTGGCATGAAAAGTGGGTAACCATGCTGGTTAAACGCTATAGTTCCCGCAGGGGCTAAAAACATAAAAAAACGCTAGCTTTTTAGCTAACGTTTCACATTTTTTAAATAATAATTTTGTTTTTCGAAATTCCAAATTGCAGTAATTGAATGTGCTTTTTCTTCTTCGTCTGTCGTTTTTTCTTCGTCACTTGTATTAATTAAATTGCCATCTTCGGCATCGTCTAAATTTAAAATTTTATGTTTTTGTTTAAGCAATACGTTTTCGATATAAACCA
>NZ_JAESLS010000019.1:0-2993 GCF_017892745.1 Staphylococcus sp. GDY8P45P
TGATTTCTTTCGTCATCATCAGTTAAAAAATCAGATGATTTAACCGAATATTTCGAGGTTTCTTTGATTGCTGCTTGAATATCTTTATCGCCTTTTTGATTTGGTTTGATCGCTTTAATATTTGCTACTGGCCGATAATTAACTTGTAATGCTTTTTGCCATAAATTAATCCAATCATTTTGAGAAATGTAATTCTCAGAACCTCTAAAATATTTACTTTCAACACACAATAAAACATGCATATGTTGATTATAACTACCGTCATTTTTATTAACTGTAACCTCTGTCGAACGCATAAAACCAATTAAATTTTTACTAACTTTTTTATATTTAAATAATCTTCTAAATGATTCAGTTAAATGTTTAAGACTTTTTTCTAAAGTATCTCCATCTATCGCATTTCGTGTTGATAGTGTAAGAAACAACCAACGTGCTTTCGGCTTTTCTTTAACCACTTCTTCAATCACTCTTTGAGCTTGATAACTATTTTTCATAGCACGCCTCCAATTACAAACTGGACACAATTTTGATTTACAAAACCATGTCTTATGTAACTTCAAATAACCTTCATCAGTAGGCTTGAACTCTAAGACGTTACCACATTGTTTTACGTTAAAAGCCTTTTTAATTTTTAAGATTTCTAGTATATCTGCATAACTTACATTATCGATTTTCTTTTCTCTCCACGGGCGTTGTTTCCCACTTTTCGTTAAGTCTTTTAGTGTTTTATTATCTTGATTTTCATCTATATATTTTGTATGATTGTCTTGCATATAAAAAGACCTCCAGTATTTGATTTTAGCTCGACACTTTAATCTTATTACTGGAGTTTTTTTATGTCAAATTTTATTTTATACACTAAAAATCTTTCAAAACACTGTTACATCAAGCTTGAAACAACATTTTAAAAAAGAACGTTATTTCTATATAGTATCAAGACAAGAAGAAACTCGTTTTCAACTCGTTTTAAAACCACCAACCAAAACCTTAAAACTCATCGTAATTTCACTTAAGTTTTTCTTAATTATTCCTTCTTTTTCTACGTCACTTAAATTCCACGTTAAAGGCGTCATATCAAGTAATTTATTCAATTCTTCTTTATTTAATTTAACCTTATAACTAATGTCTATCATTTCAATTTTATTAAAATTAGCTTCAAATAAATCTATAACCTCAGAATTATCATAATCCTTATTTTTATGATTACTAAAGACTATATTCCTTATTTCTTTTAAATAATCACTATTAGGAATTATTTTTATCAATTTCCCCTCTTTATCTAGAACTCTTTTAAACTCATCATAATTAGAAGGGCTAAGCACATTAATTAAAAAGTCTACATTCCCATTCATAACTGGTATATCAGCTAGATCAGCAACCAACCAATTTATATTTTTATATGATTTTGCTGCTTTTTTTACACCTTCTTTTGCAATGTCTATACCTAAGAATTCATTTTCACCAAGAAATGTTTTACTAATTTCATTTAAAATATAACCCTCACCAGTACCAACATCTATCACATTATTTTTAGTTTTAATCTCATATTTTTTAATAATTTCTATGATTTTTGAAATTAATATCGAATACAAATTGCTACTATCATTCAATTCTCTTCTAGCAATAAACAATTTTTTATCGTATTTACTTTTTTTATGCCCTGAAATTAAATTCGAATAACCCTCTTTTGCAATATCAAAAGTATGGTTATTCTCACATGCTAAAGTTTTATAACCTCTCTTTAATTTTTCATCACATATAGAACACTTAAAAAACATATTCACACCTCCAATCAAATAATTATAAATAACAAAGTTGCTTTATTCCAATTGCTTTATTGACGTTGAGCCTCGGAACCCTTAACAATCCCAAAACTTGTCGAATGGTCGGCTTAATAGCTCACGCTATGCCGACATTCGTCTGCAAGTTTAGTTAAGGGTTCTTCTCAACATCAATAAATTTTCTCGGCATAAATGCGTGTTCTTTTCTTGTCTGCCCAGTAGACAAAGTAGACCCAACTGTTATTGCTTTACAGGTCTATTTTTCGTCGTTATAATCTAGTTAAATCCCGTAAGGGCGCACTTATGCGTTCTAAAAAGAACGCGTAAAAAACCATAATCGACCTTCGTCAATTTTTATCTTAGTTTTAAGGAATCGGCGTTGTAGCGCAGATATAAAAATTAATACTGCACGAACTAGAATCGACGTTGTAGCGTAGATATAAAAATTAATACTACATAGAAATTTAACTAAGATTTAAGCTACTAGTTTTTTGCTAGTAGCTTTTTTATTTTCTTAATTTTTAAATGCCTTTATTTTGAATTTTAAGGGGGTATTTAGAGCAAACTCTATATTTATATATTTTTATTACCTGTATATTTATATATGTTTCTTAAAACGCAAATATGAGCAAAATAAGGGTACATCTTTCTGACATTTAACTTGTATTCAAAAGACATATTACTTAAGTTGCTAAAGTCATTTTAAATACAATCACTTGTACTTTTTAAACATAAGCCAGAAAAACGATATAACTTTTATATATATTTTTCTAATTTGATTGGAACTCCCTAAAATTTATATAACTTAAAAAGTTAAATTGTTTATCTCATTTTTTGTACATAACCAGTGGCGAATTTTTCAGACACTGCCCATTTACATGCAAATTAAAATTTTCATGGTAAAACTGGTCAACCATGCCGGTTGAACGCTATAGTTCCTGCAGGGGCAAAAATACATAAAAAAAACGCTAGCTTTTAAGCTAACGTTTCAAATCTTTTAAGTAATAATTTTGTTTTTCAAAATTCCAAATTGCAGTAATTGAATGTGCTTTTTCTTCTTCGTCTGTTGTTTTATCTTCGTCACTTGTATTAATTAAATTGCCATCTTCGGCATCGTCTAAATTTAAAATTTTATGTTTTTGTTTAAGCAATCCACCATAACTCAACATACGTTTTCGGTATAAACCTTTTTCTAAATCATTCACGATTTCC
>NZ_JAESLS010000002.1:0-29174 GCF_017892745.1 Staphylococcus sp. GDY8P45P
TAACCATTTTCTGTACACTCTCTTTTTATATCTAGATATATAGCTAGTATACATATTTTAGTGTTCAATAACCCAACAGAAAATCTATGTTCATAAATAGGGTTATAATTAAGTTATGGTACAATGAAAATGTACATAGGAGGTTTGTATTTTGAAAATAGGTTATGCAAGAGTTTCAACTGGTTTGCAAAATTTGAATTTACAGGAGGATCGATTAAATATATATGGTTGTGAAAAGATATTTAATGACCATATGAGTGGTTCAAAAAGT
Organism: Staphylococcus sp. GDY8P45P; assembly: GCF_017892745.1. NCBI lineage: Bacteria > Bacillati > Bacillota > Bacilli > Caryophanales > Staphylococcaceae > Staphylococcus > Staphylococcus sp. GDY8P45P. The sequence continues at coordinate 272 of NZ_JAESLS010000002.1, forward strand.
AAGCGACCTGGTTTAGATAAAGCAATTGAATTTGCGAGGTCAGGAGATACGATTGTTGTTTGGAGATTAGATAGACTAGGACGGAACATGGAGGATTTAATCACATTAGTTAATGAACTTAACGAACGAGGTGTGAGTTTTCATAGTTTAGAAGAAAATATAACGATGGATAAATCAAGTTCTACAGGACAATTATTATTTCATTTATTCGCAGCATTTGCAGAGTTTGAACGTAATTTAATTTTAGAGCGATCTTCAGCCGGTCGAATTGCAGCACGTGCTAGAGGCCGATATGGAGGTAGACCTGAAAAATTAAATAAACAAGATTTAAACTTACTTAAGACACTTTATGATAATGGTACACCAATTAAAACAATTGCAGAGCAGTGGCAAGTTTCACGTACAACTATTTATCGTTATCTCAATAAATTAGAGGCAAAAGAGAATAAAAACAAGTAGAGCAACTAATCTAGCTTACTATAATGAATCTACTAAATAATTTTATATATCATTAACATACAAAGACTTTGATTCAATGTCACTCGATGTAAAAGAGACGTTCTGACAGCGTCTAAAATCTCATAATATTTGCCTGTTATGAGATTTTAATAATAACACAAGAAAAAAGCGTACAAATTCGTACGCTTTTTTAATATAATACCTGTTTCACTAATGAACGTTATAAAGTAAAGTATATTCTACTTGTGGGTACAAGTTTATACTCGCTTTCATATATCTTTATGTTAACAACTAATAGTATCCATTTTATGATACTACTTATTGTAATTACTTCTTTAGGAGAATTGATATTCGCGCCTTCTTATCAGGTAGCACAAGTAGATATTATGGACCTATATAAAAATGGTTCATACTCAGCTTTAGGATCACTGGCAACACAGAGCTCTTCTTTGATTGCTTCATTAACTTTAATGATTAGTCAATACTTAAATATTTATTTAATTTTTATAATCCTTACATTGTTAAGTATTACTGCTATACTGATACTTTATAAAATATATGATAAACGAATGGAGAGTGTATAAAATATGGCTATTTATTTTAAAAAAACTATTTTAAAGAATGCTGATTTTATCTTAGACTTGCAAAAGCAATGTTTTAAAAACGACTTTTTAGAGTATAAGGATTATGAAACGAGTCCATATTGTGAAACTTTGGAAGACTTACAACACGATATAACCACAAATCAACACTTCACGATTTTTTCAGAAGAAAATATAGTTGGCGCATTTGAAATTAAAGAAAAACATAATAGTCAACATTTATATAAAATTTTCATTTCTCAAAATGAACAGAATAATGGAATTGGTAAATTAACTATGAAAATGATTTTCGAAAAATTTACTAATAAAAATAAATGGACCGTTTATACTCCTCATAAAAATTATAGAAATCACCACTTCTATGAATCTTTAGGGTTTGAAAAGTATGGTGAGGCTATTTTATCAGATAAATTAACATTATTTAAATATGCTAAATATAACTAAAAATAATATCTCCATTATATATAGTTATGTATATCTCCTGAAGTTTATTCAACTACTATCTGACAGTAATTAACATAATCGATGATTATCAGAAGTTCAATCCACATAAAAAGACACAAGAAGTTTATAAACTTCTTGTGTCTTTTTAATAGAATTAGTTACCAAACAAGCGACTCCAAAATCCCTTTTTAGATGGTCGTTCGACCTCATCATTAGTATTAGGATCTTGTTTTTCAACTCGTTCATTTTCCTTCGCATTAGTTGATTGATTTATATCTTCATTCCTATTCTCTTCAAATATAACTTTAGGATCTATATCTTTATCTGTCGTTTGATTTTCCTCTTGTTGTTGATTATTATCTTTAGATTCTTCGGTAAATGTTGCTTCTTGCGCATTAACGTTTTGTCTATCATTAGAAGATGTATCAAAAGAATAATTAAGCTGTCTTTCTTCCTCTAATTGATTCTCTAATTTTTGAATCTTTTTATTACTTTCTAAAGCTAATACTTGTTGGTTTTCTAAAAGTCTATTCAGTGTATTTATCTGTTCTTTATCTCTATTTGACTGTTCTTTATATATATCTAATTGATTATATAAATGTTTAATCGTCTCATCTTTTACAAGATTATCATTATCGGGTTTAGTTTCTTCTTTTTTTTCATTATCAAAGTAATCATTTTTACTTTGATTTTTTTTAATTCTATTTATTACTATAGCTTCATCTTCACCTGATAAATAGTTTACATTATCAATCTTCTGAAAGTTCACATTTGCTTTTTTTGCATTATTGTAAACAGTCATTTTTGTTACGCTTAATTCATCAGCGATTTGCTTCATACTCTTCATATAATGCCTCCATATATCTATATATATAACATTTATACCATTATATACCTATTATACTTGTAAATACAGTATTCTATAGAAATCTAAATATTTTTATATGTATAGATATACGTATAAGTATATAACAATATTCTTATAGGTTTATATACCTGTTATACTTGATATCAAAGGGTTTATATCCAGTTATACGATAAACCTTTTTATAACTTGTTTATATACGGGTACCTTGTTTTTAAAATGAATACGATCAAATGTATATAAACAATTTAACAAACCTTTGAAAAGTGTTAATATAAATATATGTAAAGAGACCCGACTACGGGAATAGTCAGGTCTCTTCGGTAATAAAACAAGTGCTTTGTTTGTTTATATAGTTGTTATATTCTTATTATATATACTAAGAATTATTAGTGCAAGTCGAATACATATAAACATAATTATAACTTTTTTATTACCTCTTTTTAAAACTTAAATATGAAAGAGGTTTTTCTATGTCAAACTTTAATATTAAAGAAATCCAAAAAGAGAAATTCTATCAATTACCTAAAGTATTTTTTACTAATCCTAAATACACTAATTTGTCTAATGATGCTAAAATAACTTGGTCAATACTAAGAGATCGCTTAGACTTATCTATAAGAAATAATTGGATAGACGAAAATGGAGATATATTTTTTATTTATACCAATGAAAAACTTAAATCTATTCTAAATATCAGTAGCCCCAATAAATTATCTAAAATTAAAAAGGAATTAACTCAAGCTGATTTATTTAATCAAATAAGAGTAGGTTTGAATAAACCAAATAAGTTATATATTAAAAAACCTGAAGTAACAGAAGCTGATATATACTACATATCACAACAGGAAAATGATGTAGAATCTCGTAATGACACGGACGTATCAAAATCATACGTCCAGAATTATGATAATAATACGTCAGGAAATATCAATTTAATACATCAAGACATATCAAAATCATACGCAAATGATACTGAATTTAATAATACTGATTATATAGAGACTGAGAATAATGATACGAATGATTTGAATGATACATCTAACAATAATTTAATAAATACTCATTCGAATCATACAAATTATCAACAAAATAAATTTAATAATGAGGCCTTAAAATTCCAAGTCCTTGAAGAATTACCACAACAAACCAGAGATTATTTAAGTAATTTTGAAATCAGAGAAATTCGTATTATTAAAAGTGTTTTACTCAAAGGGAAAAAGTCTTTTAATAACACATTTAATACATATTATCGTTTAGAAGATGTTGAATTTGAACTTGTCAGTGTCTTAAAACGTTTTAAAGCCATGCTGCTACAAAAGAACGAAACCGTTGAAGCTATGCAAGGTTATTTAATGCAATCCATTAAAGCTGAACTTGAAGAAATACATGCGCTCAATATGCGCCGTCAAAACATGCCTAAATACAATATCTTTAATGAGTAGTTCAAATGGCTTTAAAGTAATCAAAGAGAAAACATTCAATTACGGCAATTTGGCATTTTGAAAAACAAAATTATTACTTAAAAGATTTGAAACGTTAGCTTAAAAGCTAGCGTTTTTTTATGTATTTTTGCCCCTGCGGGAACTATAGCGTTCGACCGGCATGTAAATGGGCAGTGTCTTAAAAAATGGACACTGGATTTTCTCAAATTTTTGCTTTTGGAAATAGCATATATTTATTTGGCTCATATTTGCGTTTTAAGAGCTTATATAAGTTTTTAGGCATAAAACTATATGAATTACCCCTAAATCTTTAAAATGCCCCCTTAAAATTCAAAATAAAGGTATTTAAAATTTTAAAAATAAAAAAGCTACTAGGAAAAAACTAGTAGCTTAAATCTTAGTTAAATTTTGATGTAGTATTAATTTTTGTATCTGCGCCACAACGCCGATTACTAATAATGCAGTATTAATTTTTATATCTGTGCTGCAACACCGATTACTTAAAACTAAGATTAAAAAAATCGACGAAGGTCGATTATGGTTTTTACACGCGTTCTTTTAGAACGCATAAGTGCGCCCTTACGGGAATTAAATAGATTATAACGATGAAAAATAGACCTGTAAAGCGATAACTATTGTGATAAAGTTTGCTAAAAAGGAGTTTTAAAAATGAAAATTTTTGCAATTATTTTAGGAATTTTAGTAATTCTTTCTTGGTTATTTGTTATGAAAGAATATAGAAATGGCAATCAGAACACAACCAAAGCTCATAATATTATGTTATTAGCTTGTTTATTAACTTTGATTATGACAATAATGCAAGTTTTCTATTAGTTTTATGACGCATTTATGCCGAGAAAATTTATTGATGTTGAGAAGAACCCTTAACTAAACTTGCAGACGAATGTCGGCATAGCGTGAGCTATTAAGCCGACCATTCGACAAGTTTTGGGATTGTTAAGGGTTCCGAGGCTCAACGTCAATAAAGCAATTGGAATAAAGCAATTTAATTTGGTAATTTGATTAATAAAGGAGGGGAATCTTTGAGTAAATTTTTAAAATATTTAATTTCAGCTATTCTTTTTGCAATTGGAACTTTTATTTTAATTATTATTTTTGGTTTGTTAAGTGGTTCAAAAAGAGAGTGAGAATTAGGGTTCACTCTCTTTTTTGCGATTTTTAGAAATGAGTTGAAAACGAGTTTCTTCTTGTCTTGTTATTGAGAATATTTTTAAAATGAACAAAGTAATATTTTAATTTTGTAATTAATGTTTTGTTTGTTAATTATTTTTTTCAATCTTTGAAGGAGTGTTTTATTTTTTATGACTATTAAACAAATTGTGAATGATTTATTAAATAAAAATGGTCTTTAGAAGATTTGTTTTGGTTAATTTTTATGTGTGTAATATTTAGTACTTTTACTACACCATTTTTTGGTATTCCGATTGGAGTTATTGCTTACTTTTTATTTTTCTATAAAGATGATGATTTTGATGAGATGGGAGAAAAATATGATTATCAAGATAAAAATAAAAAATAGAACATGCATTTATACCGAGAAAAATTATTGATCATTTAAAGCTCCAACAATTAATGGGTTTAAACCATCTGCGATATTGTTCATACCGATAAATAACAGTCCTAAAGTTAAAATACCTGTACCAATAATTTCTGTGATGAAATTAGCAAAATAGTTGGGGATAGATGGTGCTGTAGAAAACACACCAAGTTTGACTTCTGGTTCTTTAGTTGCTTTCCAATGTGGTAAATAGGCAAGCCAAACAAGTATCGCACCGACTATACTTCCCAACATTTGAGCAATTATATAACCTGGCACCATAGACCAACTTAATGAATGATTCATAGCAAATGCTAGGGTAACTACTGGATTTAAGTGAGCGTCTGAAATATTGCCAACAGCATATGCACCTAAAGAGACACCTAGTCCCCATCCTACAGCAATTACAATCCAGTCAGCGCCATGCCCTAAATTACGTTTCAAATTAACATTTGCACAGACGCCTCCTCCTAATAATACGAGTATTGCTGTTCCTAAAAATTCAGCTACATAAACATTCATAATAACACTATCCCTTTCTACAAAAAAAAGACACTTGTTTCCTTGAGTGAAGGTACAAGTGTCTCTAGTTCTCCCTAATAATTATCAACTTAAAAAGCATTATAAATCTTTTGTGTAAACGTTATCAAAAATAGTTAGAACCAAAAAATACTAGTATTTTTTTATTGATCTAGTTTTAATATTTTTCTAAATAATAATTGGGGCTGAAACACATATGTGTTTCAGCCCCGAAAGAATTAATTGTGAAAACTTCTGATAATTCAAATTTAGCATATAAGATTATTGTGAATCAATCGTTTTTAATATTTTTCCTTCTGTTTATCATTTCACTTTCAAAGTCTTCAGATTGTGAGTTTATATATTCTTTGAGTCTGTGCTTGTTAGGTGATAATGTTAAACCTAAAAACTTACGTTCTTGGTTGGCATCTTTATAGAAACTAACCATCATACAAAGCACGATGATAGAGAATGGTAAGGCAGTCATGATTGCCATATTTTGTAGCGCATTTAATCCATTATCTCCACCTGAGAATAGTAAAATAAATGCAATCAATGCTTGTGCAATTCCCCAGATGACTTTAACTATTACGGATGGGTTTAATGAACCAAATGTTGTTTGCATTCCTAATACGAATGTAGCTGAATCGGCTGACGTAATAAAGAATGTTGCTATTAATAGCAACGTTACAATGGATAACACAAAGCCTAATGGCACCTCATTAAACACACCAAATAATGCAGTTTCTGGAGGCATATCAAATATTTTAGGTGTTTTTTTCGCAGTTTCGATACCTAGAACACCAAATGCTGCAAACCAAACTAAACTTACAAGTACTGGTGCTAACAGAACTCCAGATACGAATTCTCTAATTGAGCGTCCTTTAGATACACGTGCAATGAATATACCCACAAACGGACTCCAACTAATCCACCAAGCTAATTGGAAGAACGTCCATGATTTCATCCATTCATTTTTTTGTGGATCTAATGGTGCTGTATCAAACATGTTAAATAAGAGCGTGTTTAAATACTCACCTGTTGAACTTGTTAACATATTTAAAATAAGAACAGTTGGTCCTACAATAAAAACAAACAATAAGATTATGCCGGCTAAACCAATATTAGCGTTACTCAAATATTGGATACCACGGCTTAAACCTGACCATGCACTTGTTAAAAATAATATGGTAACAATAAGTATAATTATACCTTGAGTCATGATAGTATTTGGAACATCAAATAGGTAGTTTAGACCACCTGCGATTTGCATAGCGCCTAAACCTAATGATACTGCTACCCCGCCAATTGTGGCAAAGACAGAAACAACATCAATGATTGTCCCTAAGGGGCCATCAACTTTATTTCCGAAAATTGGACGTAATGTTTTTGAAATTAATGCAGGTTCATTTTTTCTAAATTGGAAGTAAGCTAACGCTAACGCTACAACACCATATACTGCCCATGCATGGAAACCCCATTGCATAAATGCCCCTCTTAAAGCTTCTTTATAGGCAGTTGCTGATTGAGGATCACCAGATGGTGGAGATACAAAGTGGCTGATTGGTTCAGCTGCTCCCCAGAACACTAAACCAATTCCCATACCAGCACTAAATAACATCGCAAACCATGAAATTGTATTAAATTCGGGTTTATCTTCTGGTTTACCCAATTTTAATTTTCCGATTGGACTAAATATCAAGAAGACACAGAAGAATATCATTAACGCAACAATAACCATATAATACCAACCAAAGTATTCAGTAATCCAACCAGTAATATTTGTCCCTATTTCATTAAACTGATTTGGAAATATTGCACCTAACAATACGACGATTGCGGTAATAATAATACTATAGGTAAAAACAGAAGAGAATTTTTTCCCATTAGCATTATTTTGTTTATTTTCCAAAATGAAAACCTCCTATTTTAAGTATTACAATATAAAAAGTAATGAATTGCTTTGTATAATATACAAATTATTATAAATTAAATTGGAGTGAAATCCTAGGTATCTTATGAAGAATAGGATATTAATTACTGTGTTGTTTATAGTGTTTTACTGCTCTGTAATTCATATAAAAACAAAGTACTTTTATTTAATATATTTCAAATTATCGGAAATGGATACGCTAAAGAATAAATCTAAGTATACAGAGCTACTATTGTTTTTCATTTTTATTGAATTCTTTAAACTTTAAATAATTTATAGTAAGATTTTTGGTTACTATTGTAATATGTTACTAATATTGCAAATGAATAAAAGTTATAATTTTTTATAATCATCTGATGTAAGTTCATCATGCAAATCATTCATCGAATCTTCGTCACTGTATGTAGATACTTCTTCTGTTATGTCATCTTTAACAAGTCTATTGTTTTCTAAATTATAATTTTTATATCCTTTATAATTATAATATACATCAGGATCATTATATTCACTCGTTCTAGTCACTTTCACTGCTGTAATCAATGTAATTTTTGTTGGTTCAATTTTAGAAGCAGGTGAAACCTTTTCACCCTCTTCTTTGTCATCATCAAAGTAATCATCACTTGATACATCATAATCAACTTTATAGTAATTATCTATGTTTTCAGTCTTATATTTAGTGTATTTACTACTATTATATTCATCTTTAATAAGTTTATTATTTCTATCAAGCGTCTCAGAAATATTTTCAAGTTTATTTAGTTCGGGCAGGTCATTAGCTTCTATTGTATAAGTTTTCTTACCTTTAAATGAGCTTGAATCATTATTATTTATATCATCTATTAAATCTTGCGGAATAGTCAATTTGATACTATCACCATTTTTCAAATTACCATTATTAGGAACTGTAAATTCATAATTTGAGAGAGATAAATTAGACAAGTTTTTAGGAGCGTCTTTAGTTATTAAATTAAGTGATCCAGAACCATTCACGCCGGTAAATTTAGGATTGAAACCTTCAATCAAATCTTTTGCAGATAATTCTTTAGGTTTCTTTAAACCATGCACTTTAAATTCTTTTGTAAACTCTTTTGCTTTTAATTTAAATTCTTTAGATGTCCCTTTTTCGAGTTTTAATTGTACTTTAACTTTATCTCCATTTGATAAATTTTCATTATTGTAAATATTAAAATTGACATTATCCATGATTTTAGAAGCATGTCTCATTTGCTGAAGTTCATCATAATTTAGATTTTCTTCTTCTATATCTTCATCCTCATTGTTCTCTATCATTCTTATAATTTCTTTATTTTTAAAATTAGATTGCTTTAATGCACGTATGTAAAGTTTATTCATTACTTTATCATAAGATTTATCTGTAATCTCAGCAGTGCCAGATTTTTCATAACCATGGAAAGAGACTTGTACATCATCTTCTACATTTATTTTATGATTTTTAACAAATAAGGTAATTACTAAAATAATGCCAAGTAATAGAACGGTGCCGCCTATTAAATACCATTTAAATTTTTTCAGAAATGTTTTTAATTTTTCCATATGAACAATCCCCTTTTACAAATTATGTAATTAAAAAGTTATTAATATTAACTTAACACAAAATAACGTTGCAATATATATAAAAATAAAATAATATTGTTTATGTGTATATTTTTAAATTTTAAAAGGGGGAGATTATTTTGAAAAAAGGGTTAATACTAGTTTTAGTTCTTAGCGTTAGTTTGTTACTAACTGCTTGTGGAAATGCAGAAGATAAGGCACAAGGTGAATGGGTGTATAAAGAAGATGATGGAGAAAAGGTTACAATGGAAATAGAAGATAGTAATGCTGAGATAACTTATATGGGATTAACAATGAAAGGTGAAATTGAGAAAGTGGAAAAGGACAACTTTTCATTGAAATTAGAAGGTGATGACAGTACTGTGAAGTTTAAAGTAAAAGGTAAAGAATTAAAAGATGAAGATGGTAACACTTGGAAGAAAAAAAATTGATAGGATAAATTGTTCAACATAATTTAACTTATCGGAAGTGCATATGCTTATGTATTTACAAATGATATAATAATAGAGTCGCCTATCTCTCAGGCGTCAATTTGACGTAGAGAGGAGGTGCATACGCGATGTCTGAAATCTTTGTGAACATCATGACCACAGCAGCAAGTGGTTGTCTCGTTGCGATATTTGCGCATTGGCTACGCAAGCGTAATGACGAATAGGCGACTAGTCACACCAAAAAATCCCCTTACTACGGCCATAGTAAGGGGATTTGGTGCATACATGCCTGATAATCTTTGTTAATTGCATTATAGCACTATAATTGGTAGGAATGCAAAATTAGGATCTATATAGGAGGATAAAATAATATAAAGAGTATTATAGGATTTCTAACAATCGTTTTCTTTTCTTCTCTTTCTTATTTATAAAGCAATTTGAATAATTGCAATAATATTTAAAATACTGATGATCCATTTTTGTACAAAACTAGGGACTTTTTTACCTAATTTTAAACCTAACGAAGCGAAGATAATACTCCCTATTATTAAAAATAACGTTTCTTCTAAAGGAATATAACCTTGTATAAATTTAATGATAAAGGTGCCAATTGAAGATATAAAAGCAATTACTATACCATTAACAACCACCGCATTCATTGGTAATTTGAATAAAACTAGCAATATAGGAATAATAATAAAAGTGCCTCCTGCTCCGACTATACGTGAAATGATACCAACGAAAAGACCAACCATAACTAATAGAGGAAGAATGACAGCTTAATTATTCCTTTGATACAACTGTTAGTGATATACAAAACGTTAATTCGCAAGAAGCAACATTTGCCAGATATTAATCAAGAAAATGAACGGCTAACAGAAGTACGACATGAAGATATAGCTGAAGTGAAAAAGGATGACAGTACAAATGAAGAAGTATCAGAAAAAGATAATAAACCAATTGAAGAAATAGAGTGTAAGACTGTTGATAGAGGAGAACAGATCCCTAAAAAAGGGGGGGTGAGTCGTTTATTTGGTAACTAATTGTAATTGAAAAGTTTTATGGTATTTTATTTTTTGGTTTGTTGAAGGGATAAATAAGCTAGGTGAAATGACATTTATTTTCCAATATGTAAATGTCATTGTAAAAGAGACGTTCTGACAGCGTCTGAAATCTCATAATATTTGCCTGTTATGAGATTTTAATAATAACACAAGAAAAAGCGTACAAATTCGTACGCTTTTTTTATATAATACCTGTTTCACTAATGAACGATTTTCATAATTCATCACTCTCATCCTATAAGAGTTTATATATGTCTATTACCTTCTTCATTAATTTTAATCATATAAAAAAGGTATAGGCAAACTGAAATTCTATTATTTTTAGGTTTTACTTATGAGTAAGAAATTGGATGGAGCAAAATTTACACATAATTTCAAAAAACATATAATTTAATATATGGTTTTCAATCAGATTAATATAATTTTATTTTAAAAGTAAAAATGAAATTTTGATATATTTGATTAGTGCGCAATTAGATGTACAATAATACCATTAAGAAAAATTAAATTTACAGGAGGTATACATGTTTTTAGCTTGGAATGAAATCAAAAGAAATAAATTGAAATTCAGCTTAATTATTGGTGTACTGATTATGATTAGTTATTTACTTTTTTTACTTTCTGGTTTGGCAAATGGTCTTATAAATATGAATAAAGAAGGCATAGACAAATGGGAATCAGATGCAATTATTCTCAACAAAGATGCAAACCAAACAGTTGAGCAATCTATCTTTGATAAAAATAAATTATTTGATAAATATGAAGAACAGACTACACTTAAACAAACAGGTGTAATTGCTTCTAATAGTAAGCAAGAAGAAAATGTCTTACTATTTGGAGTTACAGCTGATTCCTTTTTAGTACCTAATATTATTGAAGGAAGTAATTTTAAAAACAATAATGAAGTAGTGGCAGATGTTACATTGAAAGATAAAGGGTTTCATGTTGGTGATCAATTAACTTTATCCCAATCAGATGAAAAATTGAAAATAGTAGGTTTTAGTGAAAGTGCTAAATACAACGCCTCTCCTGTCTTATTTTCTAATAACAAAACAATAGAAAAAATTAATCCTACTCTTACAAACGATAAGACAAATGCTATAGTCGTCAAAGATAGTAATTGGGCTAATAAAAATCTAGATGATGAATTAGAGGTAATAAATATTGATAAATTCGTAGAAAACTTACCAGGTTATCAAGCTCAAAATCTGACATTAAACTTTATGATCACATTCTTATTTGTTATATCTGCTACTGTAATTGGCATATTTTTATATGTAATCACACTTCAAAAAACAAATTTATTTGGAGTGCTTAAAGCACAAGGTTTCACTAATAGGTATTTAGCAAAAGTAGTATTAGCACAAACTTTTATCCTATCACTCATTGGAACATTAATTGGTTTAGGTTTAACACTAATTACAAGTATCTTTTTACCTAATGCAGTACCAGTGATGTTTAATTTCTTAACACTGATTGTATTTGGAATTGTGCTTATTTTAATTTCACTCATAGGGAGCTTGTTTTCTATATTAACAATTAGAAAAATTGATCCATTAAAAGCCATAGGATAGATTGGAGTATAATAAATGCTAGAATTTAAAGATGTAACTAAATTTTTTAAAGATGGTAATCAAACTATTGAAGCTGTGAAACCGACAAATTTAAAATTTCATAAAAATGAACTTATTGCCATTGTTGGTCCTTCAGGGTCTGGTAAAAGTACTTTTCTAACTATAGCTGGGGCTTTACAAACACCTAGTTCAGGAGAAGTGCTTATTAACAACAAACCTGTAACTAGAATGAAGCAAAAACAATTAGCACATACTAGAATGGAAAAAATTGGTTTTATTTTACAAGCAACAAATTTAGTTCCTTTTTTAAGCGTTAAACAGCAGTTTAAATTATTAAAAAAACAAAAGAAAGATATTTTAACTGATGAAGATTACAAAAATATGATGACCCAGTTGGGATTAAATGACTTAGAGCGTAAATTACCAAGTGAAATATCTGGTGGACAAAAACAAAGAGTTGCTATCGCAAAAGCTCTCTATACAAATCCTTCTATAATATTGGCGGATGAGCCTACTGCTTCACTTGATACTGACAATGCTATGGAAGTTATGAAAATATTACAAGAACAGACTAAAAATAGAAATAAAACTTGTATTATAGTCACTCATGACGAAAGGCTAACTGCTTATTGTGATAAAATTTATCATATGAACGATGGAATACTCACTTTGAAATAAATGAATAGAACATTTTTAAATGTAATGAATAGACATTATTTAACATAATTCATGGCTATTATAAGTCGTGTTAAAAAGAGACTCCTTATTGAAAAAGGAGTCTCTTAATTGTTTCAAAATTAAATTTTGTTATAATAACGAACGAATGTTAAAAATACAAAAAGCATCCCAAAAACTAATATGAGATGCTTCATATAGTAATATTTTATATTAAAAACTAAAATCTGTTAGTAAAATATTTATTAACATTAATTGCTCAGGAACAGTATTTTGAGAAACTTCAGGATGGGTAGTTATATTATCATCATTCATATTTAATATATTAAAATATTTATTATCTAACCGAATAATTTCATTATAATATTTTTTTGAGTTCTCACTACAAATAACGAATTTAGCAGATTGGTTATTTTCTTTTACGCTAGAATTTATTGTTGGAATGGGCTTTGTGTTAGCTAATTTATTAGCGAGTTGGTGGGACTTGAATTACGATTAATCCCAAGAAAGTACCAACTCAACAACACAAAATAGCCTTGTTGGTTCCAACCAATAAAGCAATTGAAATAAAGCAATAACGTTGTTGTGGTTTTCGATTTTTGAAACGAGTGGAAAACGAGTTTCTTCTTGTCTTGATAATGGGGAGATGGATTTAATCCATTTTAAAATTCTAGCATGGAATCTAATATTGATAATAGAACTTATCGTTTCATTATTTCAGTTAACCGTAATGGTTTTAAAGGTAGTAAAATGTTATAATATAGATGTATTGAAGGAGGAGTGGCGACTCCTCCTAAAAAGTTAATTTAGTTTATTAACGCTTTAATTAGTGATGTAATAGCTCTTAACAGATTGATTAATGCTGTTAGGAGCTTTATTTTTTACCCTTTTAGACATTCCTCATTATACCTCTTTTAACAAATATGATTGTAACCTAACCATACTTTTGCTATATCTTCATTTCATTAACGATATGTCCACCTACTACTATATTACCAATTGAACCATTTTGAGTTTATAATTCACTTTATCGAAGTCTTTTTTAATTCTATAAATTTCATTTTATTAATGAATGTTTATTTAACTTTTACATTAATACCAAACTAAGACTTACTCATTGTAGGTTGTAAATTATTTAAATCGTTTGTTAAATTTAGAGGGAATCTAAAAGGAATCCCGGACAACAGGATAAGGAGGAACAATGCCATTGCCATGGCACCCAGCATAGCTGGGGTTCTCTAAACTTATCCTTAAAGGATCTAAATACTGATATTGCAGTATTTATGGATCATATTTAAAAACGGACACAAAGGAACCCATGAAATTTTACATGGCATTTTCTTTGGAAAATAGTGGTTCTTCTATCCTTTGGGGCGCAAGGGATCTCACAACAGGGAATCTTTAGAATCCCTAAAGATTCCCCGAAGGATTCCTTATGTTCATCCAAAATTAATCAATATTTCAGTACATAACTAATTAGTAATTACTAAGTTAAATATGATACGATAAAACTAAGTAATTGCTAAGCTAATAACTTGTTAAAATAGATGAGTATTTGCTTAGTTTATTTTTTATAAAAACATTGAGTAATTACTAACTATATTATTGAATGAATGAGTGATTACTTAGTTTTGGAGGGGTCAAAAATGACTAATAAAAGTCATAGAAAAGCTAAAACAATCAATATCAATTTGACTGAAGAAGAATATAAAAAGGTAAAAGCATTAGCAGAAGATAGAGATTTAAATCCAACAGCTTATACACGACTTGCGGCATTAGGTAATCGTATCAAACCTACAGTTGTCTATAACACAGATGAATATACTGAACAGTTAAAAAAAGAAAAACAAACACTTGAAATGGCTTTAGAGACAAGCATACCAAAAGAAGATGTTGAACTTTTAGAAGCACAATGTGAAAGTTATAAAACTTATATGGATACATTCAAGAAGTTCTTGCAGTATGTACAAGAAGATGCGGAATATATTAATTTGAATGGATACAAGAGAGATGAACAATTAAAAGCAGAGATGAAAGATGCTATAAAGTCATTGATATAAATAGTTAAGGGGTAGTGTATAATGATTATCGTTTTGGTATTATGTTCTATTATCTTATTTTGCTTAGTAATTTATTTTTATAAAAAGAGCAATGATAATATGAAATTGAAGGAGAAAAAAGAACAAGCGCTAAATTCAAATATTGATAGTGAGAAAAACCAAAATAAAGATTTATCGGCTCGTTATAATGAACTAAGCCAAAAATATGAAGATGTGTGTAGGGAAAATAAAAACTTGAAAGAAAGTTATCGTTTAAGCTCTGTATCTAATAAAAACATGGGGGAAATCAAAGCTTCTAAAGAGTTACAAGAAATTTTTGAACAGTTGCAAGAAGAAGTTGATATCGACCATTTTGTAAAATTCGATAATCTTTTTTTGTACGATTTAAAAGAACCTAGACAAATAGATCATATGGTTATTTGCGATTATGGTATTTATATATTTGAAACAAAATATTGGGAAGGTGATATATATTACAATATATCTAAAGAAAGTTTAAAAGGTACTAAGCATGAATTATTGAATCGATACATCTTTTATAAGCAAGATGAAAATGAGCATCAAACTTTTGTTTTGAAATTAAATGAAAATGGGGAAATAGAATACCGTAACCATGGTAATCCTTATAAACAGATATATAAAACAATGAAGAAATTAAGCGCTTTTTTAAATAAAGAATATTTTATCAATAGTATTATATACTTTAATTATCACAATGATAAATATCATTTTGTTGATGGATCAGATAAAAGTAATGGGATAATTGGGGTAAATCAAAAAGAAAATTTATATGATTTATTAAAAAATAGAATGAAAAATTTCAAATTTGAAAAGTTGAATGAAAAACAAATAAAATATTTGAAGCAGAAATTTGAAAAATACAAAGTGTAAAATTAAATTATATTACATATTTCAACTTATCGGAAGTGCATATGCTTGTAGATTAACAGATGGTATAATATAAAAGTCGTCGTTTTACTTCTGTGCTGTAATTAGCATGGAAGGAGGTGACATCATGTTCAGCATCATATTTGTATCTTTAATAGCTCCTATAATAGTAGGGGTTATACTCACGTTATTTTCTTATTGGCTAAATAAGCGTGATAGATAATTAACGACGACATAGTCAATACACCAAAAGAGCCCGATAACTATTCACAGTAGTTATCGGGCTCGGTGTTTATCATGCTTAGCATCATATTTGTTAATTACATTATAACACCATAGTAGATAGGAATGCAAAATTATATAATGTGGAGGAGAAAATGTTAGAAGCTATACTTATCAGTATTACTTTCAGCGTAATCGCTATAATAATTACATATTTAAGTGTGTTATATATATGTAAAGAACTAAAGAATGTTTCTATATATAAACAGGGATTTAATCAGTTAGAATGGAAAATACTATTTTTTAATCTTTTTGGATCAATAGTATTTTATCTATGTTTAATATTAACGATTTTTAGTTTTATATTATGTGTGCCAGTAACAATTGCTTTCATTATTGAAGGAGAATCAATGAGTAATATAACTTATAATAAATACTATATATTAATAGTGTTTATGCTCATCGTGGAAATTCTCAGTATAATAGGAGTATGTTGGTTGAAAATAAAGCTACATGCTGTTTTTATGAAAAACACTTTAAGTTATAATATGAGGCTTTTAAACTTTAATGTAGAGATCTTAACTATAATAACACTATTATTAACAGCAATTAATGGAATGGTACATTCAAAAAATTTGTCTCAATATATCGTTATTTTTACATTTACTGCCGCATTTGCTGCAATTGAGAAATTATTGTATAATCAAAAATTTTAAAAATATGAATATTTTGGGTACACTCTAATCATATAATAATTTAGAAACACTATATTAAAAGGTTAGTTTATTTGAAAGTAACTTTTAAAAGGCATACTATTAAATTAACTAAAACAAGGAGGTTTTATCAATGAAAGCAGCAGTTTGGTATGGTCAAAAGGATGTACGAGTTGAAGATCGAAAATCTAAAGAGTTACAAGATAATGAGGTTAAAGTTAAAGTGTCTTGGGCTGGCATTTGTGGTACAGATTTACATGAATACTTAGAAGGCCCTATATTTATTTCAACAGACAAACCTGACCCGTTCCTTGGCCAAAAAGCGCCCGTTACATTAGGCCACGAATTTGCAGGTGTAGTAGATGATATTGGTTCTAAGGTTACAAAATTTAATAAAGGCGATCGTGTTGTCATTAATCCTACAGTTTCAAATCGTGAAAAAGAAGAAAATATTGATCTTTATGATGGTTATTCATTTATAGGCTTAGGTTCTGATGGTGGATTTGCAGAATTTACAAACGCCCCAGAAGAGAATGTTTATAAATTACCAGATAATGTTTCTGATAAAGAAGGCGCCCTTGTAGAACCAACGGCTGTTGCAGTTCAAGCAATTAAAGAAGGAGAAGTTCTATTTGGCGATACTGTTGCTATTTTTGGTGCAGGGCCAATCGGTTTATTAACAACTATAGCAGCCAAAGCAGCTGGTGCTAGCAAAATATTTGTTTTCGATTTATCGGAAGAACGACTTAATAAAGCTAAATCAGTAGGTGCTACTCATACGATAAATTCTGGTGAATCAAACCCAAGTGATATTATTAGTAAATACACTGATAATGGCGTTGATGTAGCATTTGAGGTAGCTGGTGTAGCGCCAACACTTAAATCTGCAATAGATGTTACTAAAGCAAGAGGTATTGTCGTTATAGTTTCTATATTCGGTCATCCTATTGAATGGAATCCAATGCAATTAACTAATACAGGTGTAAAACTTACTTCAACGATTGCTTACACCCCCACTACATTTCAACAAACAATAGACTTAATTAACGAAGGTAATTTAAAAGTCAAAGACGTCGTTACCGATGAAATTGAGTTAGATGATATTGTGGAGTCAGGATTTAAACAACTTGTAAACGATAAATCACAAGCAAAAATTCTCGTTAAGTTATAAAAGCTAATAAAAGAGTCACTCTAAATCAGAGTGGCTCTTTTATTAGCTAAAATATAGTTTCATTTAGTCAAATAATTTGTGAATTTTTATAATTTGTTAGTCTAAGCATTCTTAATGAATTTATTATTTATTATTTAATAATTGTATTATTAAATACAAAACCAGGTTCGGCACCTAAAATGATAAGAAATATTTGTGAGTAGTCCACATTTTGGAATTTTAATATCATATCTTTAAAAAACACAAAATTAGTATCTTTTTTAACTTTTGCAACTTCTTGTTCATATAATTTTAAAACAGATTCTCTTATTAAAGTTGGTCTCTCATTTTGAATATTTTCACGGTTATCTGAAAACATAAGTACTCCTAAATATTTATAATGGATACTTAATTGTCTTGTCAAACTAGCTATATATTCTAACTTTTCATACATACTAGGAAATTCGTTTCTTAGTTTTTTCAAATCTAACTTAATTTGGTTTAATTCTTCCATTTCATTAATCATTTTATCACTACTCCAATTCCCATGGCTTATTGATATCAAGAGAGTCAATTATATTTTTAGTTTGTGATCGTTTAATTTTTCGCATTTTAGCTCTTTCTTCGCCATCCATAAATAATAATTTTTCTTCTTTGGACTGAGGAGAGATTTTGGGTATTTTAATTGGTTTTTTATTTTCATCCAAAGCTACAAAAGTAAGAAAAGCTACAGCAGCAATTTTTCTTTCTGCAGTAATCATATCTTCTGAAATGACTTTACAAAATATTTCCATAGATTTTTCTCCAGTATAAACTACATAAGATTCTATACAAACTGAATCAGATTGGGTGATTGGATATAAAAATTCTACTGAATCTGTAGAAGCTGTAACACATTCTTTAACTCTTGCATGTCTTCTAGCTGATAGCGTTGCGTTATTATCAATTTTTTTCATTAATACCCCCCCAAATAGTGTATTATAATTGTTTAAATCATTAATTAATACTTGATCCGTACTGACAATTTTACTATCTCTAGGAAATTTATAATTTTCCATAAAAAACTCCCGTTTCTATAATATTTTACGTTCTAATTATAGAGCGAGAGTGTATAAATATAAAATATCCTTTTTTTATATAGCTATAAATTTCTCAAATACTTTTATATTTAATAGTTAATTAAGAAGTTTTCTTGGAGAAATTTAATCCAATTTTTTGTTAAAGAATCAACTATAATATCTTTTCTCCAAATAATACCAAGTTCCCATTTCATGGAAGGTTCATTAATATCGATGGCTTGTAAATTATTATCTAATAAGCCTAGTATTCCTTCGGGTAATATACATATCCCTAGATTATTTAATAACATTTCTTCTATGAAGCTCCATTGGGTGGTTTCAAAAATTATATTAGGATTAAAGCCATAATTTCTACATGTATTTTTGATTTTATCGTTTAAATAGAAATCAGAATTGAATAAAATAAATTCTTGTTCTTGTAAATCTTCAATATCAATCTTTGTTTTTTTAGATAATGCATGATTTTTATGAACGACCAGTTTTAATTTTTCTTCTGAAAAAGAGAATATATCAAAGTTTTTATTATTTGTAGGAAGTACAGTAATTCCCATGTCCAAATCGCCATAATATACATCGTTTTCAATTTTTTTACTACCATTTTCAAAAAGTTGAAAAGTTATATTAGGATACATTTCATGAAATTCCGAAATTAAGCCAATTAATATTCTTATATTAATAATAGTAGGGATTCCAATTTTCAAATGTCCCTTTTTTAATTCTAATAAATTACTTAACTCATTAGGGATATTATCATACATTTTAAGCATTTCTTTACATTGGAAAAAGAAAGCTTCTCCTGCGTCAGTTAAGTATATTTGGTTTTTATACCTATTAAATAAATTTACATCTAATTCTTCTTCTAATAATTTAATTGTATTACTAATTGTGGGTTGTGTGATAAAAAGATTAGATGCTGCTTTGGTCATACTTTTTTGCTTTACGACTTCTACAAAATACTGCATATGTCTAAGTTCCAATAAATTTCCTCCCTTTTTATTATTTCTTCACGTTACCAGTTTTTTAAACTAATTATTTTTTATTATTCTGTATACCGTTGAACGACTAACATCTGTCTGTTTAGCAATCTCTTCCCCAGTTAGTTTTTGTTCATCGTATAAGAATTTGATTTCTCTTTTCTTATAATCTGGCAAAGAAGGACGGCCGCCTTTTCTCCCTCTTGCTCTCGCAGCTTCTAAGCCTTTTTTAGTACGCTCACTTAATAAGTTAGCTTCCAGCTCTGCAAATGCACTCATCATGGTAAAAAACATCTTGCCCATAGCATCTTTGGTCGATACATTCATATCAATAATATGTAAATCAATGCTGTTTTCATCGAAGATTTACAAGAAAATAATTGGAATATTGTCCAAAGTAATGGTAATTCAGGTGAAGCAGATTTCGCTGATGACACCGTTATATTTTCTTCTTCTAATATTTTATCAATAACAACAGCTTATCAATATACATTAAATGAAGAAGAAACAGAAATAACATTTACACTTAATAAACCTAGTTATACTGGAAATAAATCAGAAGAAGTAGTTATGAAATATACTATTGAGAAAAAAGATAATGAATATTTACTTACTTTAATTAGTGATAGTTCAGAATATTTTGAAAAGGGGTTTACAATTATATTAATCCCTCAAGAATTAGAAAGTACAAGTTAAAAACAATAATAAAAAGAAAACGGCTAGCATTGCGACTGCTAGCCGTTTAGAGAATAAGCTTAAGATGAATGAGCATTTGAGCTATAAAAAGGAATTAAATGCTAACAAAAATTATATGAAAGAGTAAATAGTCAATAATAAAAATAATTAGGTCATGAGTATATGTCCTAGTTATTTATATATATCTATCTGTTTAAGCCTAAATATTATTCGCTATATTTATTAGATAAGATTGATATAGGTCAAGTTTATATTTCTTAAAAACGAATACACTATGGTTAAACTAAAGTGTAGGAGAGGTTTATATGCAACAGACTATTTTGAAACATAAAAATCATATTACTGTTATTAGTGGTTTACTTATTATTATAGGTTTTATTGCACATTTTATCTTTAGTAATATGGTTATCTTTAATAGTGCTTTTATAATTGCTTCTATATTGGGTGTTATACCAATCGCAATACAGGCTTATCAGGCTATGAAAGTAAAAGTAGTGAGTATTGATGTTTTAGTAACTATAGCGGTTATTGGTGCTTTCTTTATTCAAAATTACGAAGAGTCAGCTATTGTTACTTTCTTATTTTTATTTGGATCATATTTAGAACAGCGTACACTTAAGCAAACACGGTCTGCTATTAAAGAGTTGACGGAAATGGCTCCAGAGACTGCTTTTAAGCAATTGTACGACGGACAATTTGAAGAAGTAGATATTGATGAAGTAGAGGAAGGAGATATTCTCATAGTAAAAACTGGGGCTAAGATTCCAGTAGATGGTAGGGTAACTACTGGAAAAGGACATGTAAATGAGGCTAATATCACCGGTGAATCTTTACCTCTAAAGAAAGAGAAAGGTGATGAAGTATTTGCCGGTACCATTATGGATAATGGGACTATTCAAATAGTTGCTGATAGAATTGGGGAAGATTCTACATTTGGTCGAATTATTGAGTTAGTAGAAGAAGCACAAGATTCTAAATCGGAAGCTGAACGATTTATTGACCAGTTCTCTCGTTGGTATACACCTGTAGTACTTATCATTGGGCTATTAGTTTGGGTATTAACTAAAGATACAGCACTTGCAGTTACTGTATTAGTACTTGGTTGCCCAGGGGCCTTGGTCATTGGTGTACCTGTTTCAAATGTCGCGGGTATAGGAAATGGTGCAAAGAATGGTATTTTGTTTAAAGGTTCTGAAGTGATTAGTCATTTTGCGAATGTAGATACAGTCCTATTTGATAAAACAGGTACCTTAACTGAAGGAAAGCCTGAAGTTAGCGAATTCGTTTACTATGGAAATAATCAAGAGGAGGATTTATCTTTATTATACTCGATTGAAAGGGAATCTGACCATCCCTTAGCTGTCGCTATTACAAATAAATTAGCGCAATATAAACTAAGACCTGTAGAGAGTACACAGGTTATAAAAGGTGGGGGTATAATTGCTCACGTTGACGGACACATTGTTGCAGTAGGGAATAAAACCTTAATGGAACAAGAAAGTATTCTACTATCTAATGATGTTCTTAAAGAATTAGATAAATTAGAAAGAGCCGGTAGTTCAATTGTATTAACGGCAGTTGATCGTCAGTTAATCATTTTAATGGAAATCCGTGACCAAGTTCGACCAAGCGTTAAACAAGACCTACAAAAATTAAAATCACTTGGTGTTAAAAATCTCATTGTATTATCAGGGGATAATCAAGGTACAGTTAATTTAGTTAAAAAGGAGCTAGGATTAACCGAGGCCCATGGCGATATGCTACCAGAGGACAAGCAAGCATTTTTAAAAGAAAGACAGTCTACTGGTGAAATTGTTGCTTTTATTGGTGATGGTGTGAATGATAGCCCTTCTCTAGCTATTGCAGAAGTAGGGATAGCTATGGGAAATGGGACAGATGTGGCTATTGAAAGTTCAGATATTGTTCTAATGAATTCCAATTTTAATCGTCTCCCCCATGCTTTAGGTTTAGCTAAAGGGACATACGCGAATATGCAACAAAATATTCTCATTGCTGTTGGTGTGGTGATAATATTATTGGGTAGTTTAATATTTAGTGAATGGATGTCTATGTCAATTGGTATGTTAGTTCATGAGGCAAGTATTTTGGTCGTTATTTTAAATGCAATGAGATTAAGAAGTTATCAATTAAGATAATTGATCCGTGTCAATTATTTTTAAAAAAATACCTTATATAATTTATTTAAAGGAGTGATAGATATGACTAAAGCAACATTAAAATTAGAAACATTAACTTGTCCATCATGTTTACAAAAAATTGAAAGTGGTTTAAAACAGACTGCTGGTGTAGAAAAAGATTCTGTAAAAGTGCTGTTCAATGCAAGTAAGGTAAAAGTGGATTTTGATGAAGAACAAGTCAATTTGAATACAATTGAAAAAGCTATTGAAAACTTAGGATATTCCGTTATTAGTTCAAAAGTAAAGGAAGGTGTATAAAATGACAACAGTAAATGAAAGACAAGAAAAATTAGCTGCTGAACAAGCCTATAAAGAACACATTCATCATACTAAGATTAATGCAGCAGCTGTTACAGATCATGTACTGGCTAATATTCATACCTTGCATGTAAAATTACACCAATATCATTGGTATGTAAAAGGCACAAATTTTTATTCATTGCATGAGGTATTTGAAAAACTATATAATGAAAATGAAACATGGTTTGATAAAATTGCAGAACGTTTACTAGCTTCAGGATTTAAGCCAGCATCAACAACTACCGAATTCCAAAAATTTACAACGATTTCTGAAGATTTGTCTGAAAAATATTATTCTGCTGAAGAAATGGTCTTACAGTTAGTAGAGGATTTTAGATCTAACCGTGAATTTACCATTCGTGCAATGCGTTTAGCCCAAGAAGAAGCAGATGATGCGTTAGAGGTTTTACTAATTAGTTATAAAGATTATTTAGATGTAAATATTTGGCAACTTCAAGCCTTTGTTAACAAGGATGCGCTAGAAGACGATGACTATATAGATAATGATTAATTAGGAGGAAAGTTGTATGGCACACCATCATCACCATAGTCATGTAGATTGTATACGTTTAGTTCCGATTTTTAACCACCTAAATGAAGAACAAATGAGTTTAATTGCACAATCAGCGCATGAAGTACATTATGAAAAGAATGCGTTGTTATTTGGAAGTGGTGATAAAGATGACACACTATATATCGTAAATAATGGGCGTGTACGTATTTATAACTTAAATGAATCCGGTCGTGAACAAACTGTACGCATACTAAATCCTGGTGATTTTATGGGAGAAGTGGCTATTTTTCAAACTGAAAGTTACCATTCTAATTATGCTGAAGCAATATCAGAAGTAAGTATATGTAGAATTCATAAAAAGGATATGAATGACTATTTAGATGCTTACCCAGAAATTATGAGAAGAATCCTATCAGACGTTACGAAACGTTTACAGGTATCAGAAAAGCAAACGATGCAGGTTGGTATGGAGCAAGTAGAGTCTCGTATTATTGATTTTCTATCAGAATACGTTGAGAATGAAGAAAATCATACTTATGTGACCTTACCAATGTCAAAGAAGGATCTAGCTTCTTATTTGGGTACAACTCCTGAAACAATAAGTCGAAAGTTTTCAGCATTGGAAGAAAAAGGTTTAATTAAACAACATACGCATAAATATATTGAGATATTTGATTTAGATGAATTATTATTTTCATCAAGTTAAAGTGCCGAAAAAACCGTAAGAGGATAATACTCTCACGGTTTTTTGGGTATACAAAAAGGCCATGAAATCCTAAAATAAAGTAAATTACCACAATATACTTGAAAGCAGGAAACATTATAGAGGATTGAAAACAGCAGTCGTTAATTCGGTATTTCCATCGCTATTCTAAAGAAGCACGAGCTGCAGTAAAGACGATTTCAATGAACTTATATTCTCCATATATAAGTGTTGTTAAGGCTTTTTTCCCTAATGCAAAAATTGTTATTGATCGTTTTCATATCGTACAATTACTAAATAATACAATTAACTCAATGTGGATTGCAGTCATAAATGAAATCAAAAAAAGTCGCCCTACAGATTATCGAAAACTAAAAAATCAATAGAGATTGATATTAAAAAATGCTGATTATCTCGATTTTTCAAACTATTATTATCATCGCCTATACCATGAAAAGATGACTGAGCAACGTATGGTAGATTATTTATTAAGTCTTTCTCCGAAATTACAACAAGCTTACCAAGTGATGAATGACCTTAAATTTGCGACAAAAACTAGAGACTACAGTTACTTATTAGCCACTTTACAAGATTTAAAGAAAGTCAGATTAAATAAAAAGGTAAGAAAAACGATTAATACACTGGAAAGATTCTTACCATATGTCGAAAATGCTTTAATTTATCGTGTTTCTAACGGTCCTACCGAAGGTATGAATAACAAGATTAAGTTAATCAAACGTACAGGATATGGCTACGCAAGCTTTAGAAATTTCAGAGCCAGAATTCTATTACAATTTAAACTGATCTTTAAACCATCTAATCCACTACCTGCGACTTTCCAACCAGTTGCAGCTTAAATATTAGACGATGACACTTGTTAGCTTTCATTATTAATTATCCAACTCTTGATCCGACTTTCTCGCCTAAGGGCGAGAAAAGGGTCATGCTTATCTTGAAAATAAACATGGCCTTTCAGTTATTAAAAATTTCATTTAAATCTTAACTGTGATTATTTACTTTTGGTCCCCAACACTATTTGACACAGAACCTTTCTAATTAATTATCATTTACGGTTTTAATTTCAACAATATCAGATAAAATTTGTATTCTATCTTCTTGCGTTAATACATTCATTATCTATCCCACCTTTAATAAAATTCCCCTATAACGGCCTTATAAAAATATTATTATATTAAAAAATAAAATAATATTTTATTACTATTTTATATACTTATAAACCTTTAAATTTTACAATGTAAAATTTAAGTTTGGTCAGCTTGCTGGTGAATATTCCCAATTCCTTTAGGATTTTTTCTAAAGAAAAAATAGAGACTTAATAAAATTTGGATCAATTATAAGAGAACATAGAATGAATTTATCTTTAAAAAAAGATACAAGGAGTTATTTCTTAGATGATCGAGTAAGACAAGGATTAATAGAATATGAAGATCTATCTGTAAAGACTTTAACTAATATTGAAAATGGATATAATTTACCTAGTTTATCAACTTTGAAAATATTATCAACTGCTCTAGAAATTGACTTCTTTCAACTATTAGCAGAGGTGTATGACTATATTCCAAGGCAATGAAATGTGATTATACTCAATTATATTTCATTGCCTTTCTATTTTTTTGATTTCATTTGTTTTTGAATGAAGGGATCATAAAGATAAAAGCTATTAATGGACTCTACTTTATCGTATAGAAAATAAATATATTAACTTCGAGAAGTTTATCTATTTAAGGTACACCCTAATCATACGTATATAGCTGTTGAATTTATAGCAACTTGCCATTGCCATATGAGAATGTTTTAACTTTATAAATAAGAAAGAGAANNTCTCTTTCTTATTTATAAAGCAATTTGAATAATTGCAATAATAATTAAAATACTGATGATCCACTTTTGTACAAAACTAGGGACCTTTTTACCTAATTTTAAACCTAACGGAGCGAAAATAATACTCCCTATTATTAAAAATAACGCATCTTCTAAAGGAATGTAACCTTGTATAAGTTTAATGATAAAGGCGCCAATTGAAGATATAAAAGCAATTACTATACTATTAGCAACTACCATATTCATTGGTAATTTGAATAAAACTAGCAATATAGGAATAATAATAAAAGCGCCGCCTGCTCCAACTATACCCGAAATGATACCAACGAAAAGACCAACCATAACTAATAATGGTTTGTTAAAGGAAGACTGATTTAAATTCGGTTTTACGTTAATAAACATTAAAATTAATGCGATTAAAGCAATGATAATATATATTGTATTTACAAATTCAGCATTAAATAAATTTGCTAGGAGTGCGCCTAACATGCTCCCTGTAATCATACCTCCACTCATATAAATAACTAATGGTGGGGAGAATTCGGTTTTTTTTCGCGCTTTTAATGACCCAGTTAAAGTACTGAAAAAGACTTGACTGGAAGTAAGTCCTGAAGCGATGTATGCACTGTATGCAGGAACACCAAATAGTGGTGGTAATAATAAAATAGCTGGATAAATAATGATAGAACCACCGATACCTACTAGACCCGAAATAAAGCCTCCGAATACCCCAATAAGTAACATCATAATAACAGTTGAAATATCCATTATTTACTTTTTACCAATAAGTTAACGGCTTCATTAATCAATTCTTCAGAATTTTCACCA
Source organism: Staphylococcus sp. GDY8P45P (assembly GCF_017892745.1). Lineage (NCBI taxonomy): Bacteria > Bacillati > Bacillota > Bacilli > Caryophanales > Staphylococcaceae > Staphylococcus > Staphylococcus sp. GDY8P45P. The sequence continues at coordinate 27,583 of NZ_JAESLS010000002.1, forward strand.
TTATCCTCTGCTGTCTTTACACATTCTATTAAATTTTCACTAATGATAATCCCCATCAAACGTTGGATTGAACTTTTTGATGCACTGATTTGAGTAATGACATCTTTACAATCTTTTTCTTCTTCCATCATTTTAATAACTCCATTGAGTTGACCTTGTATTCTATTAATACGATTAATCATTTTTTTATCATAATGCATAGTTATTTCCTCCACTTTTAATTGAATAAAGTCATAATAATAGATAGAACCAAAAATGTCAAATACCCCATTGGGTATTTGACACACTATAAACAATCAGTTAATATACCCCTATAGGTATTTATTAGGAGGATATTATGAAACAATATAACGAAAAGCATATCAACAAATTCAGTAAACAAGAATTAGAAAAATTAGGTGCACAAGGTCAACTGATTGACGTAAGAACAGAAGAAGAATATGAGCTAGCACACATAAATGGTGCGACATTACATCCTGTAGATAAGATTGAATCGTTTAATAAAGATAAAAACACAACCTATTTTGTACACTGTAAAAGTGGTACCAGAAGTACTAAAGCGAGCGAGTATTTAGCTGAACAAGGCTACGATATCGTTAATTTAGACGGTGGCTATAAAGCATATGAAGCAAAAAACGAAGATAATAATACATTAGAAGAAAATACAAATGTAGAAATTAAAGCAGAGCGTAAACAACTTAACTATAGTGGTCTTCAATGTCCAGGTCCAATTGTAAACATCAGTAAAGAAATGAAAAATATTGAAGTAGGCGAGCAAATTGAAGTTACAGTGACTGATCCTGGTTTCCTTAGCGACATTAAAAGCTGGGTGAAACAAACAGGACATACGTTAGTTGAATTGGATGAAAGTAACAATGGAATTAATGCTATCATTCAAAAAGAAAAACCAAAAGACTTACAAGTGAATCATACTGCTAAAGGTACGACAATTGTACTATTTAGTGGAGAGTTAGATAAAGCAGTGGCAGCAATGATTATTGCAAATGGCGCTAGAGCTGCAGGAAGAGATGTAACTATCTTCTTTACTTTTTGGGGACTTAACGCGTTGAAAAAAGAGCAAACAGTTAACGTTAAAAAGAAAGGCATTGCAAAAATGTTTGATTTGATGTTGCCGAAAACACCTTTACGCATGCCACTTTCTAAAATGAATATGTTTGGTTTAGGTAATATCATGATGCGCTATGTAATGAAGAAGAAAAATGTTGATTCATTACCATCGCTTATCAATCAAGCTATCGAACAAGATATCAAATTAATTGCTTGCACGATGAGCATGGATGTTATGGGCATTCAGAAAGAAGAGCTCAGAGACGAAGTTGAGTACGGGGGCGTAGGTACTTATATTGGTGATACAGAAAATGCGAATCATAATTTATTCATCTAATTAAATCTATTAAAAAAGGAGTTTCAACATGTTTTTTAAACAATTTTACGATAATCATTTATCTCAAGCATCTTATTTAGTTGGCTGTCAACGTACAGGAGAGGCGATAGTAATTGATCCTGTTCGTGATTTAACAAAATATATGGAAGTTGCAGATAGCGAAGGGTTTAAAATTACACAAGCTGCA
>NZ_JAESLS010000020.1:0-2199 GCF_017892745.1 Staphylococcus sp. GDY8P45P
GGATTTTATGACCGATGATGAAGAAAAGAATTTGAAACGTTTGTCTGATTTGGAGGAAGGTTTACACCGTAAAAGGTTAATCTCCTATGGTGGTTTGTTAAAAGAAATACATAAAAAATTAAACCTTGATGACACAGAAGAAGGCGATTTGATTCATACAGATGATGACGAAAAAGCCGATGAAGATGGATTTTCTATTATTGCAATGTGGAATTGGGAACGGAAAAATTATTTTATTAAAGAGTAGTTCAACAAACGGGCCATATTGTTGTATAAGTGGTGAAATACTGAATTTAAAACTTAGTTTATATGTGGTAAAATGTTTTAATCAAGTTTAGGAGGAATTAATTATGAAGTGTAATTAATGTAACAGGGTTCAATTAAAAGAGGGAAGCGTATCATTAACCCTATAAACTACGTCTGCCCTCATTATTGGAGGTTGAAATGTGAATACATCCTATTCACAATCGAATTTACGACACAACCAAATTTTAATTTGGCTTTGCATTTTATCTTTTTTTAGCGTATTAAATGAAATGGTTTTGAACGTCTCATTACCTGATATTGCAAATGATTTTAATAAACCACCTGCGAGTACAAACTGGGTGAACACAGCCTTTATGTTAACCTTTTCCATTGGAACAGCTGTATATGGAAAGCTATCTGATCAATTAGGCATCAAAAGGTTACTCCTATTTGGAATTATAATAAATTGTTTCGGGTCGTTAATTGGGTTTGTTGGCCATTCTTTCTTTTCCTTACTTATTATGGCTCGTTTTATTCAAGGGGCTGGTGCAGCTGCATTTCCAGCACTCGTAATGGTTGTAGTTGCGCGCTATATTCCAAAGGAAAATAGGGGTAAAGCATTTGGTCTTATTGGATCGATAGTAGCCATGGGAGAAGGAGTCGGTCCAGCGATTGGTGGAATGATAGCCCATTATATTCATTGGTCCTATCTTCTACTCATTCCTATGATAACAATTATCACTGTTCCGTTTCTTATGAAATTATTAAAGAAAGAAGTAAGGATAAAAGGTCATTTTGATATCAAAGGAATTATACTAATGTCTGTAGGCATTGTATTTTTTATGTTGTTTACAACATCATATAGCATTTCTTTTCTTATCGTTAGCGTGCTGTCATTCCTGATATTTGTAAAACATATCAGGAAAGTAACAGATCCTTTTGTTGATCCCGGATTAGGGAAAAATATACCTTTTATGATTGGAGTTCTTTGTGGGGGAATTATATTTGGAACAGTAGCAGGGTTTGTCTCTATGGTTCCTTATATGATGAAAGATGTTCACCAGCTAAGTACTGCCGAAATCGGAAGTGTAATTATTTTCCCTGGAACAATGAGTGTCATTATTTTCGGCTACATTGGTGGGATACTTGTTGATAGAAGAGGTCCTTTATACGTGTTAAACATCGGAGTTACATTTCTTTCTGTTAGCTTTTTAACTGCTTCCTTTCTTTTAGAAACAACATCATGGTTCATGACAATTATAATCGTATTTGTTTTAGGTGGGCTTTCGTTCACCAAAACAGTTATATCAACAATTGTTTCAAGTAGCTTGAAACAGCAGGAAGCTGGTGCTGGAATGAGTTTGCTTAACTTTACCAGCTTTTTATCAGAGGGAACAGGTATTGCAATTGTAGGTGGTTTATTATCCATACCCTTACTTGATCAAAGGTTGTTACCTATGGAAGTTGATCAGTCAACTTATCTGTATAGTAATTTGTTATTACTTTTTTCAGGAATCATTGTCATTAGTTGGCTGGTTACCTTGAATGTATATAAACATTCTCAAAGGGATTTCTAAATCGTTAAGGGATCAACTTTGGGAGAGAGTTCAAAATTGATCCTTTTTTTATAACAGGAATTCAAATCTTTTTGTTCCATTAAAGGGCGCGATTGCTGAATAAAAGATACGAGAGACCTCTCTTGTATCTTTTTTATTTTGAGTGGTTTTGTCCGTTACACTAGAAAACCGAAAGACAATAAAAATTTTATTCTTGCTGAGTCTGGCTTTCGGTAAGCTAGACAAAACGGACAAAATAAAAATTGGCAAGGGTTTAAAGGTGGAGATTTTTTGAGTGATCTTCTCAAAAAATACTACCTGTCCCTTGCTGATTTTTAAACGAGCACGAGAGCAAAACCCCCCTTTGCTGAGGTGGGGCACTGCACCCTTACTAAGG
>NZ_JAESLS010000021.1:0-4082 GCF_017892745.1 Staphylococcus sp. GDY8P45P
TTCGCCTGTTTCACGATTTTGTTTATACTCTAATATTTCAGCACAATCTTTTACTCTTTCAGCCTTTTTAAATTCAAGAATATGCAGAAGTTCAAAGTAATCAACATTAGCGATTTTCTTTTCTCTCCATGGTCTCACTTTTCCACTTTTTGTCTTGTCCACTAAAACCCTTGATTTTTCATCTGAATAAATGCTACTATTAGGACACATAATATTAAAAGAAACCCCCATCTATTTAGTTATTTGTTTAGTCACTTATAACTTTAACAGATGGGGTTTTTCTGTGCAACCAATTTTAAGGGTTTTCAATACTTTAAAACACATACATACCAACACTTCAACGCACCTTTCAGCAACTAAAATAAAAATGACGTTATTTCTATATGTATCGAGAACCACAGAAAAACAGCTCTAGCAAATATAAAGGAGTACGATTATATAAAAATAAATGGAGGGCATCAATAACTATAAATGGCAAAAGAATTCATCTAGGTTCTTTTGACAAAGAAAGTGATGTAGCAAAGGCTTATAATATGGCTGTAGTAGATTTATGGAACGGAAATGGCTACTTAAATAGTGTATAATTATAGTATAAGGGGGAATTTAAATGAGTATATTAAAAAATGATAAACATAAGACAGAGGAACCCGTAGATGCAAAATATAGAGCGCTTGATTTCTTAGCAAAACGAATTAAGCAAAGTACCATTTATATAAAAAATGAGCTTGAACAATCTTTACAGAAAAAAACAAGTTTGAACAAAACAGCATTTTCAATGTATGTGAGTGTTTTAATTAATCTAAAAGACGAGTTAGATTATGAATTATTAAAATATGGTAGTACAGAAAGTGAAAAGAGTATGGAAATTTACCAATCACTTGAAGAAATTATAGAGGAATGTCGTTTACTAATAACAAATGATACTTTCAATTATGATGAAACAGATTTTCAACATAAAGTACGCTACATTGAAAGCCTATCGACTGATGAATTAAAGCGATATATATTTAACAGCTTAGTGCAAGAAAAATAAATATCATGTAAAAACCAATGGCTTAATGTCATTGGTTTTTTTATTCTACACTGATAATATTGCTTAAAGGTATTTTTAAACTATCTTTTCCATTTTCATTTGTAATGAGCATTGTTCCCCCAAATTCATCAACTTTATTTATATAACATTGTATTGATAGTATATAACCATTTTTCCAATAACTTACATCAGCAATAACGTGGTGTCTAATTTTGTGAGAGACTTTCTCATTAATCTCTTGAAGTTGTTCATCTGACAATAAAGGCATATCTATTTTATCTTGATCTTTTATATATTGATTTAATATTTCATGTTGTTCAGGGATAGTCTTAAATGCTCGCCACTTAACTATCCCACGCCCTTGTGGAATTCTAGGGTTTAAATATTCTCTTGGAATCTTTCTATAATCCGTTTCATATTTATATGGTTCAGGTAAATTAGGATTTATAACTTTCATTGTAGATGTCACCTCACCTCACATTATAGAACATGTGTTCGTATTATTCAAATGAATTCTTTAGAAGTCGCTTATTTATAACGCTCAACTATAATTGGTTGAGCGTTTTTTTCGACTTTTAGGGCGCTGAGAGAAGCTCTCACGTGCATTGAAAAATAATAAACGTGGATATTCGTACATAAACGTTCATATATCAATGAATTAATTAGAGCCTTTTGGTATGACCTGACCGGCCATACCAAAAGCCGAAATAATGAGTGAATGTGATGTGCATAGCGCACACACATCACATTCACATTTAAAATAAATTCAAAAATGGAGGGAAAGTGACGGTTCACTTTCCCTTTATTTCCATTTTTTTTAGAATTTATTTTTTTGTGTTGATACGCTCACACGCACAATCAGAGATTGTGCTTTTAACAAGCCTATTTGAGATTACAAGGGGCTTAAAACTTTTACTTGGTGGCCAAAGCCAGTCGTAAAACTTTTAAGGCTGAAACCCTTGCAATCTCAAAGTGCCGGCTTGTTGCAGTGGCTTCACAACACAGCAAAAATAAATAATTTCTAAAAGAAAAATTTTAGGAGGGTTTAAAATGGCTAATCTTATTGGACTAATAATTATTTTCATAGCATTTTGTGTCATGTTCTACCAAATCTACAATTACATCAATAAATAATAATCCATTCTGAAAGGGGGTGATATTAGTGAAAAGGATTAAAAGGAAGGAAGAAGAACAAAAAAAGAAGATTGCAAGAGCTAATTTGGTACTGGCATACCTAAACATAGCATATACAATCTTTAAATTAGTCCATTATTTATTTTGTTCTTAATTAAGTAGGGGTTCACACCCCCTACTACCTTTCTTCAATTATATCATAGGAGGGGCGAAATGAAAAATTACAACAAACTTATTTTTACTTTGTTACTATTTCTTACTGTTCTAAATATTATTGATTTTATATTGGAGGTTTTATAATGAATGATAGAAAACAAATTGAACTACTAAAAAAACATTATGTAAAAGGACTAAGAGTTGAATTAATTAGTGTGAATGATGATTTTACAGATTTAAAAAAGGGCGATTTAGGTACTATTACTAAAGTTGATGACATTGGTCAAATTCACGTCAACTGGGATAATGGTTCGACATTAGCATTAGTCTACAGTGAAGATAAATTTATCGCTTATACACCTAAAAATATTCAATAAATTAAAGCCCCCTAAAAATCGGGGGCTTTTGCTATGCCCTGATCGGCCATACCAAAAGCTGAAATAATGAGTGAATGTGATGTGCATAACGCACACACATCACATTCACATTTAAATTAAATTCAAAAATGGAGGGAAAGTGACGGTTCACTTTCCCTTTATTTCCATTTTTTTAGAATTTATTTTTTTGTGTTGATACGCTCACACGCACAATCAAAGATTGTGCTTTTAACAAGCCTATTTGAGATTACAAGGGGCTTAAAACTTTTACTTGGTGGCCAAGGCCAGTCGTAAAACTTTTAAGGCTGAAACCCTTGCAATCTCAATGCGCCGGCTTGTTGCAGTGGCTTCACAACACAGCAAAAATAAATAATTTCTAAAAGAAAAAATTTCAGGAGGTCATTAAAATGAAGAATTGCTCAAATTTAGATAATGATTTATTACAATTACTAGACACTAAATATAAAGATTTTAAATTCAAAATGGTTAATAGTAAAATATATCAAATTGATGGAAAATATGTAAAAGGTGTTCAACAACTTATATCAAAATCAAGCGACTATAATAAGTGGACTGGGAAGTATTTAATAACACTTGATAAAACTTATTTATGTATAGATAATTCTACAAATGATTGCTGGTGTGAAGAATTTAGAAATTACAATAAAGCGATTGGTTGGTTAAACGAAGAATTCGATGTTTAATAAATTTAAAATTAAGAAGCCTTTATACAAACATACTGTATAAGGGCTTCTTTTACACATATGTAATTTATATTTGTGTAACTTACACATGTGTTGTTTTTCAACTACTTTATTCATCAAGTGCTTTCAATATTTTAACCTTTTTAAGTAGATTATTTTTGTAATCTTCGATTTCTTCTAAATATATATCTTTATGAGCTAATGACATAAAGTTTAATATTTTTTTGGGGATATATTTATAAACATTAATCTGTTTATTGTAATCTTCTTCAATTTCTTTGAGTATTGAATAATATTTATTCAATATTTCAATATGCTCTATATATTCATAAGCATATTTATTAAATGTATAAGCGTGAATTTCTTCAAATAGTACGCCCATGTAAGTAAATGTTTTAGCATTAATTTTTAAAATTTCCCCATCATCAGACAACTTAAAGGCCTTGCTAGTTTTTAAGAATGATTGTAATTTTTCTAATATTAATATTAAATCTTCATATATTCTGTGTTTTTCTGGATTATATTCATACACATAGACTTTTTTGGGTTCTGTAGCAAAGTTGAATATATAGTATAATTTTAACAAAAAGGAGTCTGCTGTATGGACTATTTCAGATATAAACAATTTAACAAGGAAGTTATCACTGTAGCCGAAATCTACTATCTAAGATATGCATT
>NZ_JAESLS010000022.1:0-108060 GCF_017892745.1 Staphylococcus sp. GDY8P45P
ATTCAGTTTTCAATGTTCATTGATGTGTTACAAGAATTAATTGTAACATTAAGTTTTTGTTAAGTCAATAATAAATTTTTGTTTGTTATTATTAAGTTTGTTTCGTTTGTTAACTCAACATTTAATATTGTATAACCATTCAATAATTTTAACAAGTGTCAAATTTACACTTTGTATTATTTTTTGGTTGGTTTGTTTTTTTAAGTCATCTTGTTTTGACGACTTTTATATAATATCAAGATTAATCTCACACGTCAATTCAATTCTAATAACTTTTTAGTTAAATTTTACCTTTGTAATAACTAATTATTTATTATATGTATTTATATGTTAAAACGTATAATAATATTTGTATTTTGTGTCTATTCCTTCTATACATTGTCAACAAATATCATCTTATGTGTTTTTACTTTTATTAATCTATATTTATCTCTTAATAATACAAAGTGCCGCATTTATAAAATGATTATAAATGCGGCACTTTGAATCTTAATAACTTTTATATTTGTTCAATTGTAATTACTGCTGTAATTTTTCTTTATCTTTACATTCTTTACATAGACCATAAATTTCCATACGATGATGCGTTACATCAAAATTCGTTACGTGTTGAGCTAATTGTTCAACTTCATCTAGTTGTGGATAATGAAAATCTACAATCTTTCCACAATTTTCACATATAACATGGTAATGATTATGTGTATTAAAATCGAAGCGACTTGAAGCATCTCCATAAGGCAATTCTTTAACGATGCCAATTCCTTTAAATACACGTAAATTATTATATATCGTTGCAACACTTATATTTGGAAAATCGGGTGAAAGTGCTTGATAAATCTCATCAGCAGTGGGATGTGTTTCAGAGACAATTAAAAACTTCAATATCGCCTGTCTTTGTGGGGTTATTCTTATCCCATTATCTCTTAAAGACGCAATCGAATCTTCTAATTGATGTTCAACTGTTTCCATCTCTGCACTCATGTCCCTCACCATCTTTCTATTTAATAATTATTATTACTTAATATTAATATAACTGTTGCATCATTGAATTGTCAATAAACAAAGACCATTTCAATCAATATCCTGTTTTTGGATCAACTTTATTCTCAATTAAAGCATTCTTATTGAGAAAATGGTTGAGATTGCGTTTAAATATCTCAGTTACTTCTTGTTTATTTTCTATACCATTACCTGTGATATGTGCTGTAATTGTAATGTTATTTATCTCATATAATTGATTACTTGGTTTAAGTGGCTCATTTTCAAACACATCTAAATAAGCTTGTCGTATGATGTTTTCTCTCATAACATTTGCTATTACATTTTCCTCAACTATTGTTCCTCTTCCTACATTAATAAATAAAGCAGAGTCTTTCATCTTTTCAAAATGTTCTTTTTGAAGTAAATGTATCGTTTGTTGCGTTTCAGGTAACGTATTTACAACAATATCCGCTTCTTCCAATGCTTGTGATAAATGATTAATAGTATAGGTTTTTGAGAAGCCATCTACTGGGTGACCAGTTGTATTCACACCTTGTACAATCATGTCCATCGCGTTCGCAATAGTTGCTGTTTTTTGAGCTATGCTTCCTGTTCCTAAAAATAAAAGCTTTTCACCGCTCACTCTGTTACCAGTTAACTTTGAGTCATAATTTTTATTTGTTTGATTAATAAATGAAACCTTCATTTTCTTATAGTCATCTAATATAAAAGCCATAATAAATTCAGACATTTGTTTTGCATGAACACCACGGCCATTCGTCAACAATATATTATGATTATTGATATAATCTAAAGGAAGGTTATTCACACCGGTAGCATACCAAGCCAACCATTTTAAATTTGGACATTCCTTCAAGAAGTCTTCATCTAATTTACCATCATATCCAAACAGTATATCTAAATCTTTTTTATCATGGTCATTAATTTCAGAAACACCATGTGTAAATATAAAATTGACGTTTGGAAAAGCTTCAACTAAATCATTTTCCAACTCTCCCATTTTTTTAAACTGACTGCCTTCATCTTTACTCACCCCAGTATTGCTTTTAATTCGTCCATTTGTGATTTTACTTTCACTTTTTCTATGACATCGATTATAATGCCCTCTTCATCTATAACGAACGTAGTTCTTACGATTCCCATAGTTTCTTTTCCAAAATTTTTCTTTAATTGGTATACACCCACTTCTGTGGATAATTGATAATCTTCATCGACCAATAAGTCAAAATTTAAATTATGCTTATTGCTAAAGTTTTGATGCTTTTTCTTTGTATCTCCGCTAATTCCGTAAACTTTTGTTTTAAGTTCATTAAAATATGATAAATTGTCTCTAAAATCACAGGCTTCTGTTGTGCATGTTGGCGTGTTATCTCTTGGATAAAAATAGAGCACTGCTTTATATCCTTTTAATGTGTCATTAGAAATAATATCACCGTTTTGGTTTTCAAGTTTAAATTCTGGAAATTGATCTCCTTTTTTCAACAAATAACTCACCCTATTTCTTTTTACTAATAATTATATGATACGATAATAAACGAAAATATTAAATAAAAGAGGTTGATATTAATGAAATTTACAGAAAGTGAAAGACTTCAAAATTACTCAAATGAATATATATTGGGAGGCGTTAACTCACCCTCTCGTTCGTATAAAGCTGTAGGTGGTGGCGCTCCAGTAATGATGAAATCAGGTCAAGGTGCTTATTTATTTGATGTAGATGGTAATAAATATATCGATTATTTACAAGCTTATGGCCCAATAATTACTGGTCATGCTCATCCTCATATAACTAAAGCTATTCAAGAACAAGCTGCACTTGGCGTATTATATGGAACGCCAACAGAGCTTGAAATAAATTTCGCTAAGAAATTACGTAGCGCTATCCCTTCATTAGAAAAGATTCGCTTCGTTAACTCTGGAACAGAAGCCGTAATGACAACAATACGAGTGGCACGTGCGTATACTAAAAGAAATAAGATAATTAAATTTTCTGGCCAATATCACGGTCACTCAGATTTAGTATTAGTTGCAGCTGGGAGTGGTCCTTCTCAATTAGGGTCACCTGACTCAGCCGGCGTTCCTCAAAGTGTAGCTCAAGAAGTCATCACGGTACCTTACAATGATATAGAGTCTTATAAAGAAGCAATTGATTATTGGGGAGATGATATTGCAGCAGTATTAGTCGAACCTATCGTTGGTAATTTTGGTATGGTCAAACCTAAATCTGGATTTTTAGAACAAGTAAATGAAATTACCCATAATAATGGAAGTTTAGTAATTTATGATGAGGTCATTACCGCATTTCGTTTCCATTTTGGCGGTGCCCAAGATTTATATCGAGTTTATCCAGATTTAACAGCTTTCGGTAAAATAGTAGGTGGCGGGCTACCTATTGGTGGTTATGGAGGCAAACAAGACATTATGGAACAAGTTGCTCCTCTAGGCCCTGCATATCAAGCTGGAACGATGGCTGGTAATCCATTATCTATGAAAGCAGGCATCGCATTATTAGAAGTATTAGAACAAGATGGTATCTACGAACATTTAGATAGCCTAGGTCAACAATTAGAAGATGGTTTGAATAAATTAATTCAAAAACATAATATAACTGCTACAGTCAATAGAGTTTATGGTGCATTAACACTTTATTTTACAAATGAAATTGTCACACATTATGATCAAGTTGAAAATTCAGATGGTGATGCTTTTGCACAATTCTTTAAACTCATGTTACATCAAGGCATTAATCTTGCTCCTTCAAAATTTGAAGCTTGGTTTTTAACAACTGAACATACTAAAGATGATATTGATAAAACATTAGAAGCTGTAGATTACGCTTTTAGTCAAATGAAATAAACTTGAATTTTATAGGGAATCGTTGTATAACAAGTATAAACATAATTTTATTAAATATATGAAGGAGCGGTACATTTGAAATTAGGAGCACGCATTCTGAAGACAGGTATAGCTATTATACTTGCTTTGTTTATCGCTTCTCTGTTCCCTGATGAAGCAGGATTAAAAGCAATCGCTGCTGTCAGTGCGGTAATTGCGATGCAACCAAGTGTTTTTCGTTCCATTAAAACAATTTCTGAAAGAGCAATTGGTAACCTGATCGGTGCTATACTCGCAGTAGTTATGGTTACTGTTTTTGGTAATAATCCAGTGATCATGGGGGTTACTGTTATATTATTAATTGCTATTTTATTCCGTTTTAACTTGGAGCATGTAGCTACACTTGCAAGTATAACTGCATTAATTATTATGGGAACACATACTGGTAACTTTTATATTTCTGCATTTTACAGATTTGTCCTTGTTATGGTAGGTGTAATTAGTTCTTCTGCAGTTAATCTTTTATTCTTACCCCCTAAATTCGAGTCTAAAATTTATTATAATTCATTAAACATTTGTTCAGATATCTTTGTATGGTTCAAACTTGTGTTAAATGATACATCTGAATATCATCATATAAAAGAAGATAGAGGACTAATAAGCAAACGAATTACGAAATTAGAGCAAATATTTGAATACTATGAGGAAGAACGACCTTGGACAAAAAAACAAATTTATGCACAAAATAGAAAAAAAATTCTATTTAAACAAGTCGTGCGTAGTACACGGCAAGCATACGATGTTTTAAAACGAATGAATCGTTATCAAAACGATCTTCATAATTTAAATAATGAGTTGTTACTTCAAATAAAATTAGAAATAGATTTGCTCATTGCTTATCACGAACAAATTTTCATCAGTATTTCAAAAAAAGCGCGATATGATATAAGTCATTTTGATAGTCAGATTGAAAACCCACAAAAAAAGGATTTAATGGATGCTTTTCAACGAGAAATCATTAAAGATCCATACCAAACAACATATTCGTTTACAAATATAATGCAGATTATTTCAGCTATTGAAGAATATCGTTATACTATAGAACATTTGGATCGCTTAGTTATCAGTTTCTTCTCATATCACTCTAATGATAGTGAAATCGAAATTGAAGAAGAAGATTTTGATTTATAAAACCATCAATATTTGAACTAAAAAGACCAGAGACAATATAAAATGTCTCTGGTCTTTTTAGATCTTTTATTCAATTTAAAATTATTCTTACACATTAACTGCACTTAAACAATCAAAATTCAGCAAATCGCTTTTATAGATTTTGAATGCTATAAAGATGTTCATAAGCACCTTTTTTCGCTAGTAATTCTTGATGTGTTCCGCTTTCTACTACCTCACCATTTTCTATAACAACAATTTTATCTGCATGAGTAATTGTAGATAATCTATGTGCCACAATTAACGTTGTACGATCTTTACTTAAAATATTTAATGCATCCTGAATTATAGATTCACTTTCTAAATCTAATGCACTTGTTGCTTCATCTAGTATAATTATCGGTGGATTATTTAAGAAAATCCGCGCGATAGATATGCGTTGTTTCTGACCTCCAGAAAGTTTGACGCCTCTTTCACCCACTTCTGTATCATATCCATCTGTTAATTCCATAATGAAATCATGTGCGTTTGCCATTTTTGCAGCTGCAATGACTTCTTCATCTGTTGCATCGGGTCTACCTAATAAAATATTTTCTTTAATTGTATCTGAGAATAGTACGTTATCTTGTTGGACTAATCCGATTTGATGTCTGAGACTACCCGTTAAATAGGATTTTATATTGGTACCATCAATTTTGATTTCGCCATCTGTAACATCATAAAATCTTGGTATAAGATTGATAAGTGTCGATTTACCTCCACCACTCATACCGACAAATGCTACTGTTTCTCCTTGTTCGATATCCAAATTAATATGGTTTAATATCGTAGATTCATCTGCATTATATTGAAAACTCACATTATTTATTTCAATACGTCCTTCTTTAATTTCTAACGGTAAGGCACCTTTTTTATTTTTAATATCATAACCTTCATCCATTAGCTGGAACACACGGTCCATTGAAGCAAAACTTTGAGTTAACGTAGTAAATGAAGAAACCAATCTACGTAATGGACCAAATAATTGCTCAAGGTAACCCACGAATGCAGCGAGTGTACCTACTGTAATGGAACCGTTGATAGCTAATACTGCACCAGAACCTATTACAATTAAAGGGCCTAAATCCGTCACTGTATTAATTGCAGAAAACGAATAAGCATTCCATCTTGTATGTGTAAATGCGCGTTGTAAGAAATTACTATTATGCTTATCAAAGTTAACCGCTTCGTTATCTTCTATCGCAAAACTTTTAATGACTGACATGCCCTGTACTCGTTCATGTAAAAAACCTTGAACTTCAGCCAAAGCTTGTGATCTTTTTCGTGTTAAATTTCTTAAACGTCCAAAGAAGAAATAGACAGTCAGAATATAAACTGGGAATACAATAATTGCAGCCAGTGTTAATTTCACATCTAATACAAACATAATTGATAAGGCTATGATGATTGTTATGCAATCAAGCCAAATATTCATAAGTCCTGTTAAAATGAAATCTTTTGTCTGTTCAACATCATTAATTACTCTTGAAATAACTTGCCCAGCTTGGTTATTAGCATAAAATCTTGCACTTAGTGCTTGTAAATGATTATATAGACGTTTACGAATATCATATAATATTTTATTACTTGTCCACTGAGCTAAATATTGTCTTAAAAATTCTATAGGTGGTCTTACGATTACAAAAATAAATAAGGCTATTCCTAGCGCAATTCCCAATCTAGTAAATTTTTCTTCTACCGAAATTGCACCATTATTGATAATGTCATCAATAACGTATTTAATTAATAACGGAATGAGCATTGGAATACCAAATTTTAATATACCTACAAGAATTGTGGCAATGATCCGCCATTTATATGGTTTTACGAATTGTATATATCTGCGAATCATACAAACTATACCTCCTTGCTTATTTCAGCAAATGAAACAGCCTTCGCTGAAATTCAACGAGGCTGTTAATACAATTATCTACAATCAGATGATTTAGTTAAGCATTTGCTATGAATTTTTATTCTATACAATTAACTTGTATCATATATACCTACATAACTATATCGAATATAACTATCAAATACATTAAATATGCTTAATAATCTCTAATTTTTTTGAATCTTTCACGCCAAACTTTAATAAAGTCTGGTGCAAATGGACCTTTTTTCTGTTCAATCCATTGTTGAAGAATATCTACATTTCTTCGTAAAATCACATCAATATCAGATGAATAATTCATTTGGCGCATATGTTGCTCATATTCGTCCTCATCTAATAAATGATATTTACCATTGGGATAAACTTTAATATCTAAATCGTAATCTATATATTTTAGAGCTTCCTCATCACATACAAATGGTGAAGATAAATTACAATAATAATAAACACCATCTTCTCTAAACATACAAATAACATTAAACCAATATTCGGAATGGAAGTATACAATTGCAGGTTCTCTTGTAATCCATGTGCGATTATCACTTTCTGTTACCAATGTATGGTCATTACCACCAATGACAACATGATCCGTACCTTTTAAAATAGTTGTTTCAGACCAAACACGGTGTATATTTCCATCGTGTTTATAACTTTGAATTTTTATCGTCTGACCCTCTTTAGGTATGGACTCTTTAACCATGCTCCACACCACCTTTTCTGATTTCACATATTGAATTATAACATAATTAACGATGACAGAACGACCTTAAATATTTGTTAGCAAAAAATTATATATTTTTGACATACTTACTGGGAAGTTATATTCATCTTTATCATTAACACGCATCCACACCATGTTGTCGGTTAATGTAATATCTTGTTGTCTAACGTAACTTTGAGATAAATACACATCAATATCCCAAGTTAAATGTGTGAATTGATGTTTTAATGAATAAACAGGTTTAGTTTGAAATTGAATTTCTGTAGATAACTGTGTATTAATATTTTCATTACTTTCCGCTTCATACATAGGAAATTCCCACATATTATTCAAAAGTTTTTGAGTTCTTTTTTCAATTAATAAATCGCCATTTTCGTTACTCACGATATATACATTTTGTTTGATATGTTTTTTCTTCACTTTCGTAGTTTTTACAGGTAACTGTTCAACTGTTCCTTGTTCAAAAGCTTCACAATGTTCTTGGACAGGACAAAACATACATAACGCGTTTTTAGGTGTACAAATTAATGCACCTAGTTCCATCATAGCTTGATTAAAAGTTCCTGAATCTTCTTGTACATAAATTTCCAATTCTTTTTCAAATGCTTTTCTTGTGGTTTGTAATTTGGTATCACGATGATCATTGTTTAATCTTGACCAAACTCTAAACACGTTACCATCTACTGTTGCTAACGGAAGATTGAAAGCAATACTCATGACTGCTGCTTGCGTATATGGACCCACACCTTTAAGTTCTCCAAAGCGCTCAGGGTCATTGGGGACTTCACCATTATAATTCATTGCTACATCTTTTATCGCAGTATGAAAGTTACGTGCACGACTATAATAACCAAGCCCTTCCCAATATTTAAGCACTTCATCTTCATGTGCATTACTTAAATCCGTTATTGTTGGAAACCTATTTACAAATTTATGATAATAATCGATAACTGTCTTCACTTGGGTTTGTTGTAACATTACTTCACTCAACCAAATATAGTATGGATTTTTAGTTTCTCTCCAAGGCATTTGTCTCTGATTTTTCTCAAACCATTTTACGAGATTATTTTTAAATTGCGATTCATTATACATGTTATACATCTCTTTCTCTATGTGATTCTAAAACTTTTTTTCTTCATTTTAGTATGTTAATTTTATTATTTAGTATATTAGATTATAATAGAAATAATATTGAAATGAAATGAGAGGATACTTATGGATACAGGTACGCATATTGTCATGGGTATTGGATTAACCGCTTTGGCAACACAAGATCCTGCAATGACTGGCTCATTTGCAGCAACAGCAACTACTCTAATCATTGGTTCACTGATACCAGATGGTGATACAGTTTTAAAACTTAAAGATAATGCTACTTATATATCAAATCATAGAGGTATAACACATTCAATACCTTTTACGATTTTGTGGCCATTACTTATAACTTTATTTATTTTTACATTTTTCAAAAATATTGATGCTAGCCATATCTGGTTATGGGCTCAGCTTGCAGTTTTTCTTCATGTCTTTGTAGATATATTTAATTCTTATGGAACTCAGGCGCTCAGACCCATCACAAATAAATGGATTCAACTCAGTGTAATCAATACGTTTGATCCTATCATATTCATCCTTTGGTGTGTCGGCATTATACTTTGGATATTGGGCTTACATCCTTACATTTCATTCTTTCCTATTTTTGCTATTCTTGTTGTTTATTATATTATTCGTTTTAGAATGCAAGCCATCATTAAACAACAAGCGCTTAAACAGATAAAGCAAGAACATAATCCTGTTAAAGTTTTTGTTGCACCTACCATACGATTTATGGAATGGCGCGTAGCTATTCAAACAGAAAATCACGATTATGTTGGACGAAGTTATGGTAGAAACATCGTTTTCAGTGATAAATCAGAACGTCATTCTTTTCCTAGTAATGATTTAATGCAGTTTGTTGAAGATGATAAAAATATTAAAACTTTCCTTAACTTCTCATCTATTTATCGTTGGCAAGCTAGAAAATTAGATGATGATACGACAGAAATTAGATTGATTGATTTACGCTATCTCAAGAATGGACACTATTCATTTGTAGCAATCGCACATTTAGATGAGTTTATGAATATTGATCATTCTTATATTGGTTGGGTGTTTAGTGAAGATAAACTACAAAGAAAATTATTTGCTAAATGATATTTTATTGATAATAACAAAGGCTGGGACACATGATTGTGTCTCAGCCTTTAATATTATATTGAAGATACATAATTAAAATATAATATCACTATTTATGATTTGTGTTTGTATCTTGAGCAGTTACGTTTTCGTTATGATTTGTCTCGTTTTTTAATTTAGTATCAGACGTTTTTTCTACTTGGCCATTTCTAAATCTGAATTTTTGATACGCAGTCATTCGATACATAGCAAATATAACTGCACAAACTGTAGCCATTAAAAATATAAAATATAAATGGTACGGTATATTATTTAAACTTAATGCGCCTAAAACAACTGACTGTGAAATTCCCTCTATAAGATAAAACAACGGATTTAACATTAAAATATGTGAAATTACAGTTGAATTACTGGACGGGATAAACACAATCGGTACGATAAAGAACATGATTACTGATAATATATAAAATATGATATTTACATTATTTTTGGTAATAGTCAGTAAACCAAATACCGTAGAGATAGTTACAACAAAAATAATTGACATAACGACAAAATATATTGTCGATGGGATAGAACTTTCTATGTTAACTGGTGTCATTATGATAATCATCATTAATGCAATAAACATCAATAAATTAGAAATAATAGCTATCATAATAGTTTGGAAAATGGGATTTAAATTAAAAACTTTCGCAGTAAAATACTCTTTTTTAAACAATTGATAACTTTGATAAATAGCTACCCAAATAAATGAAAAACTTATTAATGCTGCTAACCTAAAATAGCCACGTGCTTGTTTTATTTCTTCTGTACCATTCACATTAAATATAAACATTAACAAACATAATAATAGGATGCTACTAATAAATGGTATAACAAACCATTTCCATTGCCCCTTTAACCGATGATACAAATGTTTACTTAAAAATGGTGCATTCTTATAAAAATTAATTAGATTATCTATCATTTACTACACCTACAATTCAATATATATCCATTTATCATTTTTAAAATCTGCCATGAAATAACCATCACCTGATTTAGTAATCCAGAAGTTATTATCAATATTAAATTTATCTTTTAACTTCGCTTTATCTTTCATCGGAATTGTAAATCCAGAGAGTTTATTTTGATCATTAAATATCATAGCAATCGGTTGTTGAACGATAGGAACAATAAAACGATCATTTTTCCCTTCTTCTGGAACTAGCGAATCAGTCACAGTACCATGTTTTTTATGTAAGTGACTATTAAAAAATTCGTAATAATTACTGTAATTTTTACTCATAAATGGCGCGAGTGTATCACCACTATGTTCTTCAAATAAACCAGCTGGATCAAAATAACGTATATCTTTTTTACCAACTTTATAAGACTGATTATCGACACTAACGCGATAATTTTTAGTATTTTCACCTGTTATTGTAAGCAAAGCATATTTGCTTGGACTTAAATCTTTACCATTCTTAAAATTATCTAATTTAACTGAATCATCTAATACAATTCCGTATGATAGTTTATCTTCATAAGGATTTTTTGGTTGATTCTGAATAGAAGCCTGATCCTCGTTTTGTCCAATTTCAATTTTTCCAATATCATTAAACATTAGTACCGCTGTTAAAACCATCCCTAAGATACAAATAGTAATAAATGTCCAGAACCTGACTAATACAATCGGGGGTTTGACGTGATTATACCTTTCAATACGTTTGAAATTATATGTTAATTCTGGCGTACGTGCTCTGCTCTTTTTCCAATCCAAATCAAAGTTTTGTTTTTCTTCTTTACTTTCTAAAGATACTCTATCTTTCTCATGATCATTAAAGACAGGAATGACTTGGTTAATAGAACCTTCCATTCTAAGTTGGCCATGCGAAACCCATGCTATATAATTACTTGCTTTACTAACTCTTTCAACATTGTCATCTATCATAACAACAGTTAAATTATTATTTATGTATTCGTCTGATAGTTCAATTGCTTTTTCAAAATATTCCTCTGTTAAATTTTGCAGTATTTTATTAAAAATGATAATACTTGCTTTAGATGTTCTGGCAAGTGAAAAAAGTATACGTGCATATGTTTCATCTGATAATTCACATATAGGAGTATCACTTTGTTCTTCGACATGTGCATATTTTAAGATTTGTTCGACTTTATGCGTATTTACTTTGTATGGGAATAGCGTAACTGCATTTGATATGTAATCATTAACTGATATATTTTGTGAATATTTATCGTCTATATCTGCATAAAACAAATCTGTTTTACGCACAATTCTACCCTTATCAGGTTTGATTTCACCACTTAAAATCCGACCTACAAGAGATTTTGAAGACTCAGGTTCACCGATAATTCCAAGTGATTCACCTTGATAGATATGTAGATTAATATTATTTAACTCTATGTTATCTGCACCATAACCAAAAGGTTGATACCACTTTTTTGATTTTTTATTTCTATAGTAATGTGTTACATTAAGTAACTTTAAAATAATTGAACTACCCATGCTATCTTCATCCTTCTACAGTTTTAATAATGCTAAGGGTAAACCTTCTTCTGGCTCTGAACTATTGATTCTGAATCCCCACGCAAATATTCCTTTAAGTCGCTCTACTTTAAAATAACTTCCAGTACCATCATTTAATTTATAAATTTTTCCAAGTTCTACTTCATTTCTATCTACTAAATAACTTTCCGCTATGATTGCTTTACTTGCATATACGTCATACTCATTATAAATGCCATTCATTTCTGCTTTGCGCATTTGTTCTTTATATCCTTGAATTTCATGACGTAATTCTATTTCGCTCATTTCACTCAATTTCTTCTGTTCCATCTTCAATACCACTCTCTTCTAGTTTAGCTTTTATTTTATCATATTGATAACCTTTTCTCATAAGTGTTTCAATTGTTTTATTGACCAATTTTCTACCTGTATATTTTTTTGAAGTTTTAATATACGCTTTTTCTAAATCATCTTGTAATAACATATCTAATGTTTCTTCTGATTGTGAAAAATCTAACTCTTCCATAACGATATTAATCGTTTCAAATGTGTAACCTTTTTGCATTAAAGATTGTTTCAGCTTTTCTTTACGCTTTATTTGTGGTCCCTTTTTTTGTTTCAATATTTTATTTGCTAATTTTATGACCTTATCTAAAGGTTGCTCATCATCATATAAAAGCGCATATTCGTCAATGATATTTTGTTCTATACCAGCTTCACGTAGTTTTTGTTTGAAAATTTCAGGCCCTTTATCTGTAGTTAAAATCATCGTATTTTTTAAACTATTAGCATAATCTTTATGATCTATTAAATTTTGTTTATGGCAATAATCTAATACATTTGCAATAACACTTTCTGAAATATCTTTTTTTGCCAGATGTTGTGATACTTCGTGATCAGTTCTTTTTCTGTATGATAAATATTGAATCGCTATATTAATTGCTTGTCTATATTGCTCATAATTTTGAATTTTTTCCATATCTGATGCTTCAACGATTTGTCCTTTTTTAAGGTTGAAATATACAAAAGTATCAATATCAATACCCATCTCAAATTCATCATCTAAATATAGATTAAAACGGTCTTTATTATTTTTTTGAACTTCTATTTTTGTGATTTTCGACATTATCTTCACTCCACTTATAAGAATAACTTATATTGATTATGAATGGAATTATAGTGATTTTTATTTGCAAACTACAACTTCACTATGATTATGTACAAATTATAACATGGTTTGTAGTATAATCCTTTCACGAAATAGCATACCTAATCTGCATATATCGATATATTTTATAGTGCTTTACATATTTAAAAATTCTCCTAACCTCAATTGCAGTTAACATATATTGTATCTTTTAAAATTTTTAATGATATTAAAAACTCCCTCCAAGTAATCATTTTTCACATGACTTCTTGGAAAGGAGTTTGTCATTGGCGACTCATTTTATACAACTATTAATACTTAGTGATATAACTTTAATCATACACCTAATTCTAATAATGCATTTTTGTATTGCTCATCTGTAATAAATTCTTGTTGTTTCATTTTTTCTAAATCAATTTTTACTCGATTTATAAAATTATCGGACATATCATCGATATTATAAACACTAGGTGCATTAATTTTACTTGCTAAAATCGCACTTTGCAAAACTGAAATTTGTGGTAACTCCTGATTATTTTTATCTGTCGTCACCCCGAAGTAATAATTTGCAGCTGATTCTACTGAGTAATTATCACTACCGTAATAAATGTTATTCATATAAAAACTGAGTATTTCATCTTTACTATATGATTTTTCAACACGATGAGCTACAAATAATTCCTTAACTTTACGCGTGATTGATTGTTCGTTATCATAAAAATAATTTTTCACTACCTGCTGTGTGATTGTACTTCCACCTTGTACACTTTTATCACTTAATGTTGAAAATAGTGCTCGTGATGTTCCCTTTATATCAAATCCATGATGCTTATAATAACGCTCATCTTCCATAGCTATAAATGCACCTTTAGTATAATCTGGCATGTTTGACACAGATACAAACGAATCTTTATTTTCTATTTTTTTTAATTCATCAACATCTGCACGAGTACTCAAAGCATACATTATAGCAATAAATATACCTAAAACAATTATAATTGGAATAAGTATTTTAAAGAAAAGCCCTTTTCCTTTTTTACGTTTTTGTGATTTTGTTACTGGTTGAAAATAAGTATTATATTGAGGTTCGTTTACAGTATCGGTTTGAGATTTTTTAGTTGTTTGCTTATAACGATCGCTTCTTTTCATGCGGTAGCTCCTTTATATTGCTCTCATATCATTATAAGTGAGTTTATCAATAGTTGGAATTTTTATCTATAGTAAATCATAAAAATCAGTCCAAGGGTGTATATGTATCTCCTATCAAGGCATTATAATAAGCGATTTAACCAAATCTATTTCCAAATCTCGCTTTAAATTTTAAAATTTCTATAACAAGCAAAAAGAAGTTGCCTCTATTTTATAATGAACCACTTTTGTATCATAAAAGTAAATTCATCAAATTAGAGACAACCTCTTTTTTTAAAATATCAATGATTCAATTAGCGTTTAATTCCTTAAGCGTTTAATTGATCTACAATTGCTTTATTAAAGTCATCTAAATCATCAGGTGTACGACTAGTTACAATATTATTATCAACGACTACTGATTCATCAACTACTTGTGCACCTGCATTCGCTAAATCTTTACGAACATTTAATACTGCAGTTAATGTTCTACCTGATAAATCATCAGTATCTATTAAAATTTGTGGTCCATGGCAAATTGCAAACGTTGGAACATCATTTTTGGTAAAGTATTTAGCAAATGTACCGTATCTGCCTTCAGAATCACCACGTAGATGATCAGGTGAGAAACCACCTGGAATTAATAATCCATCATAATCTTCTGGTTTTGCATCAGCAATACTTACGTCCACAGAAACTTTTTCACCATGTTTCCCAACAACTTCACTATTGGCTTCATCACCAATAACAACAGTTTCGTGTCCAGCTTCTTCAATTGCTTCTTTAGGACTTGTTAATTCTACATCTTCAAATTCATTAGTTACAATAATTGCTACTTTTTTAGCCATGAATTATCACCTTTCCATATTTATGTTATATACTCTGTATAGACGAAACTAGCGTTTTTTAAACATAAAAACTTTTAATACCCCGAAATTTAATCTGATGATTTCGAAACTGATTTAACTTTTTCTTCTAATTGATCTAATAAACCAATCCATTCATCTATGTCTTCTACTTTAACTTCGTTAGGGTTTACATGATCGATATCATTCATAAATTTTTCTAGTCTCTTTTTTATTTGATCTATTGTTTGATTGTCATCCATTATATTAGTAACTCCTTTTTTTCAGATATTATTATACTAACATGGATTTGACAAATTTTGCCAAAGTCTTAATAATTATAAACTGAAATAATTTAACTAAATTAGAATAATTTCTATATGTTTAACCATTTCATATATTTAAACCTAAACCAAGCTTTAATAAAAGGATGTTTAAAATGACATATCAAAAATCTTTATTGTCTAGTATTAAAAAACCTATTTCTATATTTAATGATCCATGGGAAACCTATAATGATATTCAAGAACATAATGCATTAACTTTGAGTAACATTGAATTCACCACGACAAATCTATGCAATATGCGCTGTAGTCATTGCGCGGTAGGATACACTCTTCAAACTGCAGACCCTTCCCCTTTGCCAATGGACTTAATTTATCGCCGTTTGGATGAAATCCCAAATTTAAAAACAATGTCAATCACTGGTGGTGAACCTATGTTTTCAAAGAAATCCATTAAAAATGTTGTGAAACCACTATTGAAATACGCATATGATCGCGGAATTTATGTTCAAATGAATTCAAACTTAACGTTACCTATCGACAGATATTTAGATATTGCTGAATATATTGATGTAATGCATATTTCACATAATTGGGGAACAATTGATGAATTTACAGAAGTTGGATTTGGAGCAATGGAAAAACAACCACCACTGAAAGCGAAATTACGACTTTATGATCAAATGTTATCAAACGCTCGAACACTTTCTGAACAAGGTATGTTCATTTCTGCTGAAACAATGTTAAACAAAAGTACAAGGCCCTATTTGAATAAAATACATAATGAAATTGTTAATGATATGAAATGTCAAAGACATGAAATTCATCCGATGTATCCTTCTGACTTTGCTAGTCAATTAGAAGTGCTATCATTAACTGAAATAAAAGAAGCAATTCATCATTTATTAGATATTCGACACCCAGATATATGGATGCTTTTTGGAACATTGCCTATTTACCCATGTATAACCAATGAAGATGATCAAGCATTGTTACATAGATTAAGAAATTCCAAAAATATTACGATGCGAAATGACCCAGATGGTAGAAATAGGTTAAACGTGAATGTGTTTTCTGGAAACATTATAGTGACTGATTTTGGTGATGAAAATGGCGCTTTATCAAATATTAAAAATGATAAACTCACGGATGTTTTTAATGCATGGTTAAAGACACCTTTAGCACAATCACTTAACTGCCATTGTCCTAAATTTAATTGCTTAGGACCAAATGTTCTAGTAAAAAATATGTATTACCCTGATACAAATTTCAAACAAAATGAAATAGATATGCATCGCTTGTATCCTATGCATTAATCGTATCTACTGAGCTTAAAGTTTCAATTAACAAGGGAATGTCTATTTTTCGAATATGATGAATATCCATAATCAAAACCAGGATTTCAATCACCATATTCGGAATAGACATTCCCTAACTTTATTCTATATGTTGCACACTGGCTAAAAACTCAATTGTTTCTTTACTTTCTTGTCTTCTTTCTTTACGGCGTTTAACCCTCGCTAATGCTGTTTCGTGAAACCAGTTTTCAGTTTTTGTTTCTGGATACACTTGTGGCACATGTGTTGGCTTGCCATCATTATCCAGGGCAACAAATGTCAAAAAACTTAGTGCTGCTAGGTGCCTTTCATCTTTCAAAACATCCTCAATTGTAATTTGTACGCATACTTCCATTGATGATGTACCTGCATATGACACCATTGCTTCATATGACACTATATCCCCGGTTTTGATTGGCTTTAAAAAATCAACAGAATCTGTAGATGCTGTAACAACTTGTGTGTTACTATGCTTCATTGCTGTAATAGCTGCTATTTCATCAATGTTAGCCATCAACATTCCGCCGAACATCGTATGATGATGATTAGTATCTTGTGGAAATACTTGTCTTGCTTTAACACTTCTAGATTCAGACATCGATTTCATTTTTGTAGTTCCCATAATATATTCCTTCCCTTTTTTAAACTTAAACAAATATAAATTAGGAGTGGGACAGAAATCTAATTTTATTAAAAAGATTTCGTCGTCCCACCCCGATAATGATGACTATAGTTGAAATAAGTATATCATGATCAAATTTTTCTACATTTTCAAATGATTAGTTAGCCCAATTACCATTTTCAAAAATCAGTTCTTGCTCACCACTTGTAGTGATACCATAAATCGTTAAATCAGAACTACCAATCATAAAGTCGACATGAATCAGTGAATCATTTAATCCATGTGCTAATTTTTCTTCAGTGGTCATTGTTGTGCCACCCTCAATATTAAATCCATAAGCTGAACCTAATGCAATATGACATGAGGCATTTTCATCAAATAAAGTGTTGTAAAAAATTGTGTTACGATTTGAAATTGGTGAATCATCTGGTACTAAAGCAACCTCACCTAAATGTTTGGCACCTTCGTCTGTATTTAATAAATCACGTAGCACTTCTTCACCTTGTTCAGCTTTAAAATCTACTACCTCACCATCTTTAAACGTAAGTGTAAAACCATCAATAATATTACCGTTATGGCTTAATGGCAATTTATTGGTCACATATCCATTCACTTTCAAACGATGCGGTGCTGTGAATACTTCTTCTGTTGGGATATTAGCAACAAATGCTTGACCTTCATCTGTATAACTTGTTGCATCTTCCCAAATATGACCTTCTGGAAGACCAATTTCCAAATCAGTTCCTTCAGAGATATAATGTAATGACTTATAGTTTTTACGTTGTAGTTTATCTGCATGCTTACTTAAATTAGCAATATGCTTTTCCCAATTTGCCACTGGATCGTTTCCGTCTACACGTACAATATCTAGCACTTCATCAATAAATTTTTCATATGCTTCTTCTACAGTTAATTCTGTATATACACGTGCTGCCCAAGCTTTAGACGGAAAGGCAGCTACACACCAAGGAAATTGATTTTTCTGACTTGCTTCCATATAACCTTTATATGCTGTAGCGTATTGTCTTTGGAAAGTGGCTAATTTATCACTTTCTATACCATTTAATAGGTCTGGATCCTGAGTAATTAGTGCGAGATTAGCTGCACCACGGTTAACATAATCCATACGTTTAGCAACTTCGTAAGCTTTAACTTCATTATTTTCAAAATGATCAACTGTTTCATTTTCAAATTTAAGTCGTGCTAAGCGATCATCACTATACTCTACTTTCACATCTGAAGCACCTCTTTTATATGCTGCTTCAACTATGTAATGCGTTAATTCTAAAGCATCTACGCTTGAACGGATAAATACTGGTTGACCTTCTTGTACGTTCATGCCAATGCCAGCTAATAATTCAGCGTACTGTTTCAATTTATGTTGTAATTGCCCCATAATTAAACTCTCCCTTATTTACGAATTTGTCCAAGTGCATCTGCAATTGCCGAAGCTTCACTTGGCGTAAATGAGGCTTTGGACGTTACATAATCATATACCTCTTTTACTTCTTGTTCATCAGCAGATTTATATTTTTCGGGATCGATTAAACTTTGATTTACTAGATTTAAACGATCACGAATTTCTTCAATCATTTCTTCGTTATTTTTAGTCACTACTCTCACCTCTTTTTACTTTATTTTATCAAATTTGCTAACCTTGTAAAACTTTTATCACAATTCCTCTTTAGAAATGATTAATAAACCATTAAAATGGGAAATAGGATTATATAATTTGGAGGTCAATATATGATTACAGTTGCTTTTGTTTGTCTTGGAAATATTTGTCGCTCACCTATGGCAGAAGCTATAATGCGACAAAGGTTAAAAGATAGAAGTATCGATGGTATAGAAGTCACTTCAAGAGGTACAGGTAAATGGAATCTTGGACAATCACCTCATGAAGGGACACAAAAAATATTATCTGAACACAATATTCCATTTAATGGTATGATTAGTGAACTATTTGAATCTAACGACGACTTTGATTATATTATTGCTATGGATCAAAGCAACGTTGATGATATTCAAAATATTAATCCAAATATTAAAGGAAAATTATTTAAATTGTTAGAATTCAGTGATATGACAGAAACTGATGTACCAGATCCTTATTACACAAATAATTTCGAAGGCGTGTATAAAATGGTACAATCATCTTGTGATAATTTAATTGATTTCATTATTAAAGATGCTAATTTAAGAGAGGGGTAACAACATCATGCAAAACAAATTAATTCCAGGTATATTATTAGGTGCTGTAATAGGAGGCGCAGCAACACTTGCTGACAAATCTACACGCCAATCATTAAAACAATCAATTAAAGATATTAAAGAAGGTAATCGTTCACAAAAACCTTCAGCAATTTCTAATATAAAAGATGAAGTCTCATATTGGAAAGATGCAATAGAAGAAATTAGACGCAATAATCCAGAGTTAGAGCGTTCCTTAAAAGATGCAAAAGACACATTTGTTGAACGTAAAAATAATCGCTTGAAAAATTAAATAAATAATATCGTGACTAATGAATATAAAAAACGTTTAGTCACTTCATAATGATAGTTTGAAGTGTAGCGTCATAGATGACTTACGCATAATATAACTTAGTCATCCAAGCGGGGGTGGGAATTGGAAATCTACTTTATAAGTTTTGATTTCTTTCCTACCCTCCTTTATTTTTGATTTGTTATAAGATATTTTATTTTTCAAAAGTTACTTTATTTCAAAAGAATATGGCAACACATATTTACCTTTAATGCATTTTACAGTATATTAAACTGTATACGTAAAATATCAATACATAAGGAGATTTGATATGTCTAAAAATGAAAAAACATCTTCTAATTTTCTGAATGAAACTAAAGAAATGGAAGATCAAAAGAACAAAAAAGATAAGAACGAACAAATTGAACGTGATCGTATATACATAACACCAAATGAATTTAAATCGAAATCGCCAAAAAAAGACAATCAAGAATTTTTTGTATCACGTATCAATAAGCCTGCAAAATATACTAAAGATTCAAATTTTTTCTCTTATTTAGTATATAGAATAGGAAAAGACGATGCATCAGGATTATCAGCACAACTATCCTATTATTTTATGTTATCACTATTTCCTATGTTACTTTTCTTATTATCTATTGTGCCGTACCTCGGTATTAAACAAAGCTCGATTAGAAGCATGATTAAGGAACATGTACCACCAGATTACGCACCACAAGTATCATCTATTATTGGCGATATTATGGGCAATGCAAGTGGCGGTATTTTATCTGTAGGGTTAATCTTAGCGTTATGGTCTGCTTCTAATGGTATGACCGCCTTGATGAATTCTTTTAATGTGGCTTATGACGTAGAAGATAGCAGAAATTTTATTGTTTCTAAACTATTAAGTGTAGTGTTTACACTGGCATTAATTATTGTCTTACCACTAGCAATTGTACTGCCTACATTTGGTGAACAAATCGGGTCATTGCTATTTGGACCTTTAGGCTTAGGTGATCAAGTTAAATGGATTTTCAATTTAGTTAGATTTGCACTACCTGTTATTGTAGTACTTATAGCATTTATAGTACTTTATACGTTAGCACCAAATGTTAAAATTAAAATGCTTTCGGTTATACCCGGAGCTATTTTTGCAACTATCGTATTTTTAGGCGGCTCTTATTTATTTGGTATTTATATTTCAAACTTTGCTAATTATTCTAAAACATATGGTAGTATTGCCGGTATTATTATATTAATGTTATGGCTTTATATCACTGGTTTTATCATCATTATTGGTGCTGAAATCAATGCAATTATGCATCAAAGAAAAGTAGTTGCAGGTAAAACACCAGAAGAAATTACAATTGATCAAATTGAAGAAGAAAAAAATAACGGAGTAGATTAAGCGACAGAATCTTTCTTCGAATATAAATTTAAAAAAGCTAAAACCTAGGCACACATTATTGTATCTCTGCTTAGGTTTTAGCTTTTATTATTGTATTAAATTATGTTGAAATGCATAGATTACAGCTTGAGTTCTATCTTGTACTTCTAATTTGCTCAATACGTTACTCACATGTGTTTTAACTGTTTTGATTGTAATATGTGAAGCACTGGCAATTTCTTGGTTTGAGTACCCTTTTGCAATCAATAATAATATTTCCATTTCACGCTCAGTTAACATCTCATATAATTCAGCGCGTTGTTTCATACGATTTCTCATCTTAACCAACACTTCTGCTTCAAATACAGATTCATCACGATATGTTTTGCGTATCGCTTCAGCGATATCACTGGCACTTGTTGTTTTTAAAATATAGCTATCTACACCAGAATCTAGTGCACGGTACACCTCATTATCTTCAATATAACTAGTTAGCATAACGACTTTAATGTGTGGCAAATCTTTCTTAATTTGTTCTGTAGCTTCTACACCATCCATATCATCCATCAGTAAGTCCATTAAAATTAAATCAGGTTTTAGTTCATGTGCTTTTTCAATTGCATCTTTCCCTGATTGCCCTTCTCCGACTACTTCTATATCTGGTTGAGTAGATAAATAACTAGAAATACCAATTCTGACCATTTCATGATCATCAACAAATAATACTTTAATCGGCATATGAATCCTCCTTATTTAATGGGGCTTTGACTTCAATTCGTGTTCCTGAATCTGGCAGTGATACTATATGAAACGTTGCGCCAATTTCAAGTGCTCGTTCGCGCATATTTTTTAACCCATAGCTTTGTTCTACCTTATCATCTACGTTAAAGCCTTTACCATCATCTTGTATACGTAATAATAAATATTCTTCTCTATTAAACAATTCAATTGTAACTTTTGTCCCTTTTGAATGTCTTAATGTATTTGAAATTGCTTCTTGTGTAATTCTAAATAAATGATCTTCTATACCTTTAGGTACGTCGAATTCTTCAATATCATGTACAACTTTCATAGGCACTTTTTTCTGCAAATCAACCACTAAATCTTTGATACCTTGGCCAAGTGATTTATCTTTCAAGCCAATTGGTCTTAAATGTAATAGCAAGGCACGCATTTCTAGCTGTGAATCTTGAATCATTTTTTCCAATACTGGAATTTGTTGATCTAAAGGCGCTTTCAAATCAGTTTCTTTAATGGCAGAGAGCATCATGCTTGCTGCAAACAATTGCTGGCTTACAGAATCATGTAACTCTCGAGCCAGTCTTTGTCTTTCATCTTCAATTATTTTTTTAACTTTCACATCGTTCATATTATATGATTCATTCGTTAAATTTTGTGTTTTTAAACGCAATCTATGAACTTCTTGATTGAGCGGTACAAGCGTTTGATATAATTCAATTGTTTCATTATATAATTCTATATTTTGGTCATTGATACCTACTGTCTGCCCTTCTATAGAACGCTCAATTTGGTCTTGTAACCAATGATTTTGTTGATTGATTTTATAAGCTAATACTGAGCCAACAATGATGCAAAGTAATATAACTAATAAGTTAATAAATAGTAAAACTGGTATTCCAAAGATTTGCGTATAAATCATGCCTTGAAAATATATAATATTCACAAAAACTTTATCTATAAAAAACATAGCGAAAAATGTACTATAAACTAATATCAACATTGACCCTATTGCTCTTATGTAGTGATTCATTTATAAATCACCTCAACATCTCCTATAAATGTTGACAAGTAGACATTAACAGCATAATTATCTTCTTTTGTTTCTTCAACAACTTTAATATTATTGTTTTCAACTTTATATGATGTTTCATTAACATATGCATTACCATAAAGTGCTGAAAAATGTAATTTTATATTGTAGTTTAAAGGCACAATAATTTGCACTTTACCTAAAAAATGTCTTATCACTACAGTATTATGTTCTCTAATATTAGCAGCTTTAGACATATCTATATGAATATCACCAATACCATGCTGTATTTGTAAATCTTCCCATTTATAAACATAAATAGGTGTACGTTGTTCACCAAACCACTTTTGCTTAATAAATTCTGGAGATTCTACTGCCTCTTCTGTCGCAATAATTTTCAAAGGTTTGAACCTATAAAATATATATCTCACAATTAACACAATTAAAAATATAAATAATATGATAATTGTGTATTTATTGGATAGTAAAGTAAAAGCTATAAGTAATACCCCTATCCAAAACGCTAATAACCCTCGTATTTTATGAAAATATAAATATCCTACATAAACCAATATGCAGCCTAATAATAATACAAAAATAAAACCTATTTTTTCAAAGAAAATATAGTAGAAATTAGCTATTATCATTAATGCTGTAAACACAATCAACATTTCAGTTGATATATATTTATGAGTCATGTTTCGCCACCTTTCTTCAAGCGACTAAACTAATTTGTTCGATTAAATCACATTCTGTTTCAACATTCACTTTTTCCTTTGCCTGTTGTGATAAATCGGCTACAATACGTGCGTAGTCTGCTTCCATTTCATTCAAATCATTTTTAATTTTTTCTATATCATAGTGCTCAATCTCTTGTGCACATTCAATATCAGATTCATCTAAAATGTCGATATATTTATTTTCTAAAGATAATGTTAAATGATCTATTAATCTAGCTACATAAGTTTTTCTTTCAAATAGATAATTTATGTACATTTCTATGCTTCTTAATTTTTTATCAAGATATTGTCTATATTCAATTAAACTTGAATAAAAAGTTTGTTTAGTCATTTTTTCTAGATAAGTCGTAATATAATTCATAGAATCACCTCATGATTGATTAGATTCTATTATAAAAAATTTCCGGAACCATTAGTATAGGCTCCGGAACCATCTTATATTAGGACTTTAGACCGAAACTTATTCTAATCTATTTTAGTAGTTAAAACTGGTCCTTCTTTTGTTACTATAACCGTATGTTCAATTTGTGCAACAAAGCTTTTATCTTGAGTTTCAAATGCCCATTCATTCTTACCTTCTGTGACAAATGTAGCTTTTGAAGAAATAAATGGCTCAACAGCAATTACAGTACCTTCTTTAAGCAAAGTTTTATCTTTTGGATCATAATAATTCATCACATGGCTTGGAGATTCATGTAATGACTGACCAACACCATGACCTGTTAAATTTTTAATTACTGTCAAATCATTTTTACGTGCAGTTGCGTGAACTGCTTTACCAATTTGGCTCAGCTTTGCACCAGGTTTGATTTTTGTCATAGCTGCTTCAAATGCTTCTAAAGCAACATCACAAACTTTTTGTTTCAATGGATTATCCGCTTCACCAACTACAAATGAAATGCCAGTGTCAGCATAATACCCATTTTTCAATGCAGAAACATCAATATTTACTAAGTCACCTTCACGAATTTTTCGTTTTCCAGGAATACCATGTGCCACTTCTTCGTTAACGCTGATACAAGTTTGACCTGGAAAGTTTTCATCATGAATTGGTGCTGAGATAGCACCGTGTTCTTCAAATAAATCTTTTGCGATATCATCAAGTTCTTTAGTAGTGATGCCAGGTGTAGTAGCTTCTTGCATTTTGTCTCTAACTAGTGCGCAGATATATCCAATATCTTTTAGTGCTGTTAATTCTTCTTCTGTTTTTACAATCATTTTATCCCGTTCCTTTTTGTAAATTATATTCTTTCTTATTATAGCAGACTTTTTTTGATATAATAAATTAGAAAATTTTTATCATATATAGTTTAACATTTTAACCAAATAATGACATAACCACTTTTACAATTCTGGTTAAATCATTAAACGTTTATTTTTATAGGAGTTTTAATATGAATGATTCTTGGTATAAAAATATTGTTGGTGCACGAACTCTGAAAACAGGTTTAGCTACCTTTTTAACTGCTCTTTTTTGTTTAGCCTTAAACTTAAATCCAATTTTTGCTATATTAACAGCTATTGTCACAATTGAACCAACCGCTAAGGCATCGTTAATAAAAGGTTATAGAAGACTTCCTGCAACAATTATTGGTGCGTTATTTGCCGTTATATTTACTTTTATTTTCGGCGATCAATCTGCTTTTGCCTACGCATTTAGTGCAACATTCACCATTATTCTTTGTACAAAATTAAATTTACAAGTAGGTACAACTGTAGCAACTTTAACTGCAATGGCTATGATTCCTGGCATACATGATGCTTATTACTTTAATTTCTTCTCCAGATTATTAACGGCTATCATTGGATTAGTTACAGCGGGATTAGTAAACTTTATTGTCTTACCTCCCAAATATTATGATCAATTGGATGATGCTATTAATCAAACTGAAGCAAAAATGTACGCATTATTTCATAAGCGTATGCGTCAACTGGTTATTGGTAAATTTTATAATGGAACGACCAATCAACAATTAACCACATTATTAAATTTAAACCAAAAAGTCGAGACGTTACTTTCTTATCAAAAAGATGAGCTCAGTTATCACAAACACCACAATTCAGAATGGATTCGTTTAAAGTCTTTAACTACGCGTACACATACAAATCGCTTATTTATAACTCACTTATCTAACTTAGTTTTTTTACCAAAAGACACACAAGTTACTTTTACTAAAGATGAGCAACTTGCCATCCTAAATATTGCTGAGAGTATAAATAACATACATAGAACTGGACATTTTGAGCGTCATCCAAAATCAGCGTCGTTACTTAAATCCACCGTCAAAGGTTTAGATGAGTTTGATAAAAATCAATTAAAAAGTCATATTGTCTATGAAATACTATTAATTTATAGAATTTTAAATAATCGGTTTGCTTAAATTGATCTATTAACTATTGTTACATCAACAAAACAGCCTAGGACAAAATGTCCTAGGCTGTGATTTATTCATACTAGTTAAATCTTTACTATTTTTGTTGAGCAACGCGCTCAACAATTACTTTCTTAGCTGCTTCTTCCTCTGAATTGTCTAATTCTTTCGGTTCAAATACAAGGCCTTTACGTTCGCATGCTTTTTCTAATAGATAATCTGTAATTTCATGATTTTTAGGTAGTATCGGTCCGTGTAAATAAGTACCTAGTAGATTCTTGTAATGAATGCCTTCTTTAGCATCGTCATCATTATTACCAAATCCATGAGTAACTTCACCTAAAGTACCGTAATTATGATAAGTACGGCCCCCATGGTTTTCAAATCCTACAATTGTACCAAAAGTATTACTTTCAATAACAATATCTCCTGTTAAACGATTTTTTTTAGATTCTGTATAAAAATCTAAAATATTTAAACCTTCTAGTTCTGTGCCATCTGGTGTAATGTATTTACGTCCTAAAAACTGGTAACCACCACATACAGTTAGACCAGGCAAACCATCTTCAATAGCAGCTTTTAACTTACTTTTTATTTTACTCAATTCTAATGTTGCTAATGCTTGTTCTCTGTCACTACCCCCACCAATAAAGAAGATATCACATTCATCAAAAGTAACATTTTCCGTCTGATTAATATCTACAACTTTTAAAGTGATATTACGGCGTTTTGCACGTTGTTTAAGTGCAATGATATTACCTATATCACTGTACAAATTTAATTTATCAGGCATAAAGTGATAGACCGTTAACTCATTCATTTTACGTTATCCTCCTCAAAAGAGTGATTCAATTGTTTTAACATAGGGGCAAGTGAAGTATAGTTAGGTATTGCTACAGTAAAACTATTAGTATATTCCATTGTTTTCGCAGTAGCTTTATAGATATCATTTTCTAAAATAACTGGTACATTTATCTCTGCGAGCTTTAATCTCAATTGTAGCTCTTCTGCTCGTGTACCTGTAACTATTATGGCTTCTATCTGTTGATTCGCTAATTTTTCAAAGTCAGCATCATAAATCCAGGATGTATCACGTCCATCTGCAGCATGATCATTTAAACTGATGACGTAAACTTTGTTCCCCTCTATCCGATCACCAACTGAGAGACTTGCATTCATACCTGCAGGGTTCTTAGCTAGATTGATCATTGCTTCTTTCGTACCCTTTTTAAAATACTGCATTCTGCCATTATCAGAAGTATAAGTTTCAAACCCTTTTCGAATTGACGCATCATTTAATCCAAGTTCTCTGAGCACGGTATAAGCAGCAATTGCATTATATGCATTAAAATCGCCTGCAATTTTCATATTAAATGTTGTAGTACCAACATTTAAATTTATAAAAGGTGTTAAATCAAATTGAGCTACTTCATATTTTGTATTTTCTCGTTTAAAGCCACATTCACAATAATAATGGCCTAATTGATTATAATGAATATAATCATAATGTAATAAGCGACCACAATTAGGACAATATCTACTTTCATTCATAGAACTTTGTTCAAAATCATGCGCGTGCTTTTTCATTCCATAATAATTAACAGTGTCACTCGCTATCTTTAATCTACTGACAAATGGATCATCAGCATTTAACAATAATTTTATCCCTTTATTATCAATTGCTTTTGCAATATTATTTACCATAATATCGATTTCCCCAAATCGATCCATTTGATCACGGAAGAAATTAGTAACCACCATCATCGTAGGCGTAACTTCATTAAGTACTCTTGGTATTGAACCTTCATCAATTTCAATAACTGCGATTTTAGTGTTTTTTTTAATTTGTAAAATAAAGGCTGATGTAATACCAGCAGCCATATTGGCACCTTCATTATTATGTATGATTTCTATTTGATTCTCTTTCAAAGTATGACCTATTAAATTTGATGTAGTCGTCTTCCCATTTGTACCACTTATAAATACAATCTCATCTACATGAGATGCTAATTCTCTTAAAATATTTTTATCCACTTTTCTAGCGACTTGACCTGGTAAGTCTGTTCCCTTTTTCCCAACAGTACGACTTACTTGTCTTGCCAGTCTCGCTAGACGTGTTGCAGTCCATTGTCTCATCTACTTCCTCCTCTACTATTCACTCAAATATTATAACACGATTAAGTTGTATTCCAAACAATTCTCAATGCAAATATCTTTCACATTCTTTAGATTAGAATAATTATTATTTACGAATGAGAATAAGTTTGCTATACTAATGAAAAATGATACATGGAGGCTATTACTTATGTTGAATAAAGAATTATTAGATGCATTAAATGAACAAATGAACCACGAGTATTTTGCTGCACATGCTTATATGGCAATGGCTGCGTATTGTGATAGTAAGTCCTACGAAGGCTTTGCTAATTTCTATATCCAGCAGGCAAAAGAAGAAAGATTTCATGGTAAGAAAATTTATGATTATATCAATGATCGTGGTGAACAAGCAATATTTAATTCAATACCAGCACCTAAATCTGAATTCACAAGTATCTTAGAAACATTTGAAGATGGCTTAGCCCAAGAACAAGATGTAACACGCAGATTTTACAATTTATCTGACCTAGCTAATAAAGATAAAGATTATGCCACAATTTCATTTTTAAATTGGTTCCTAGATGAACAAGTCGAAGAAGAATCAATGTTTGATACACATATTGATTATTTAAACCGTATCGGTGACGACAGTAACACTTTATATTTATATGAGAAAGAATTAGCTGCACGTTCATTTAATGAAGATGAAGCATAGCGTTAATACGCTAACAAATTTTTAAAATTAATGATGAATATACAGAAGCATGCCAACATGATTGGCATGCTTTTTAAGTATTTTGCTAGTAGGAAAGGACTGTTGATCATCTATTATGCTTAATTGAGTTTTACTCGCTTGACTTCGATAAGAGAATTATATAAAGTCATAACATATTCTATAAGAGAAAGGGTTCTTGCTTGATGACAGCTAATGCTTATATTGCTTTAGATTTTGAAACTGCAAACGGAAAAAGAACGAGTATATGTTCAGTGGGAATGGTCAAAGTTATCAATCATCAAATTACAGAATCTTTTTATACACTGGTTAATCCAAATGACTATTTTTCAAAACAAAACATTGCCGTACATGGTATTAATCCAAATGATGTAAAAGATGCGCCGACATTTGAATCAGTATATCCATATATGATGCAATTCATTGATGGATTACCAGTAGTTGCTCATAATGCTGCATTTGATATGAATGTTTTGTATGACAGCATTAAGCAAATTGGTCAAGACACACCAACAATCACTTATTTTTGTTCACTACAACTATCAAGAAAGACAATAAATAATCATCGTTATGGGTTGAATCATATGATGCATTATTACAATCTAGATTTTCACGGTCATCACGATGCTTTAAATGATGCTAAAGCATGTGCAATGATTACATTTCGATTATTAAAACACTATGATGATTTGAATAGTATATTAACAATATTTGGTAAGCAGTTAAAAGATAAAGATTAATTTATTCAAAATCAGTAATTATTTCCATGATATTTCGTTTATATATAATCATAAATTGTCATGTTTTCATATGTCGCTTTTTCTAAGTTACCTACTGTAACGCCCACCAATCTAATTGGTGTTTCTGAATCTTTTAGTTCAGTATATAAACTATAAGCAATGTTATAAATATCCGTCTCATTTCTAATCGGATCTCTCAAACTTCTTTGTTTTGACAAAGTTTCAAATTTAAAAGTTTTAATTTTAACAGTGACAGTTTTGCCAGATTTTTGAATTCTGGCTAAGCGTTCAGCTGTTTTATGACTT
Source organism: Staphylococcus sp. GDY8P45P (assembly GCF_017892745.1). Classification (NCBI taxonomy): domain Bacteria; kingdom Bacillati; phylum Bacillota; class Bacilli; order Caryophanales; family Staphylococcaceae; genus Staphylococcus; species Staphylococcus sp. GDY8P45P. Next base: position 30,340 of record NZ_JAESLS010000022.1, read on the forward strand.
AACTCCCAAATTTTTTGAAGAATTTGATCATCATCATTAACATCTGTTGCAAAGGTGCGTTCTGTGCCAACTGACTTTCTAATTCTTGTGGCTTTTACTTCATTATTATCTATACCTCTCGCCTTATTGTACAATCCATAACCGCGTTTTCCAAAAAGACGAATTAATTCACGCTCACTTTGGTTATATAAATCTTGGCCATTATAAATTTTATGCTCATGCATTTTTTCTTTAGAAGCTTTACCTACTCCTGGAAAATCACCAATATCTAAGCCCATTAATATTTCATGTACATTTTTATAATCAATAATAGTTAGACCGTTAGGCTTATTCATACCGCTCGCTAATTTTGCTAAAAATTTATTATAAGAGACACCTGCAGAGGACGTTAATTGGGTAGCTTCGTAAATATCTCTACGAATATATTGCGCAATCATAGACGCTGGTAAATCGGGACGGACTAAATGCGTAATGTCTAAATATGCTTCATCCAATGACAATGGTTCAACGATTTCAGTGTAACTTTTAAAAATATTCATAATTGTGTTTGAGGCTTCCTTATAAGCTTCAAATCTAGGAGATACATAAAAACCATTCGGACATAATTTATGTGCTTGTGCGGTGGGCATTGCAGAATGAACACCATATTTTCTTGCTTCATAAGAAGCTGTTGACACCACGCCTCTACCACTCGCTTTTCCACCGACGATAACTGGTTTCCCTTTTAAACTTGGATTATCCCTTATTTCTACTTGAGCAAAGAAATAATCCATATCTATATGAATGATTCTTCTTTCTGTCAATGCACACACCTCCCTTTTTAAACTTATATAATTATATTATTGATATTTATCTTACAATCTAAATGATTTTGTTACATAATATATGCTCATGATAGTAAAACAAACAAAAAAGAGTTAGCTATCCGCTTCTTAAATACGATATCATCTATAATGATAATTATGTATTTAGCAGTATTACTAACTCAGATTAATTAATTATTATGGTTTTGATTCAGTTTGCAATTCAATTGAAGGGTTTTTTGTATAATATTTAATACCATCCTCAGTATCTTCTATGACTTCCACTTTCTCATTTAACACACCTGAAAGTAAATACAAATCCACAACACAATATCCAATATGAAAACTTGTAATAAATATGATAGATGAGTAAGGCGTAATAAAAAATATGATAAATAAAATGGGTGATATAATAATTAAAGGGGCTAACATAATTAAGCTATATTGCCATTTTTTGAAATAAACTTGTGGCATATGTGACTTTATCAAACCATATTTAACTCTATAAATAGGTTTTCGACCTTTTGATAAGATGCGAAACATTAAGTTATGAATCAATTCATGTAAGAAATAAACAATAGTAAAACCTAAAATACCATACAATAAATTAAATAAGATATTTTGCTCTATAACCGAAGCAAATAAATAAGCAAATTTATATGATAACAATATACTGATCATTACTATTGTTAATTGGAATAGTAAGAATCCTTCTAATAACTTTTTATTAGAAAACAACTCAATTTTAAACATTAGCAACCCTCCAAATGCTTTGTTATTACCTAGAGTATACAATGATTTTAATCACTTAGAAAGAGCTATTGAACAAAGTTAATGACTTGTAATTGAATTTTAACAAATCTTCTTACATTGAAATAAACTGCAACACTGAGCAAACAATAAGTTAATTAACTTTACACAATGTTTATTAAATCATGCTTATCTATTAACCTACGTTTTATATACGATTAAATTGAGCAACCGCTTCAACATGTGTTGTATGAGGAAACATATCTACTGGTGTAATCTTCGTTAGTTTGTAATGTTGTGCTAAATATTGCGCATCACGTTGTTGTGTTGAAGGATTACATGAAATATAGACAATTTTTCTTGGGTTTAATTCTAATAATGTTTTTAAAAATGTTTCGTCACAGCCTTTTCTAGGCGGATCAACCATCACTACATCTGGTTTAATTCCTTGTGATTTCCATTTTAATATAACCTCTTCTGCCTTACCACAGACAAAAGTAGTATTTTCAAATTGGTTTATAGTCGCATTTTGTTTAGCATCTTCAATGGCTTCTGACACAACTTCTACGCCATAAACATGTTTCGCTTTTGGTGCCATATATAAACCTATCGTTCCGATACCACAGTAAGTATCCAAGACAACATCATCCTGCTTTAAGTTTGCGTATTCAATCGCAAGTTGATACAATTTTTCAGTTTGTATCGAATTAATTTGATAAAAAGATTGATCACTTATTTTGAAGGTAACGTCTGATAATTTATCATTGATTGTTGTCTTACCATATAAAGTATTAGAATCCGCTCCTAATATTACATTTGAATGTGTATTATTGACATTATGCTTTATACTTGTAATTTCAGGAAATGCTTTAACTAATTTTTGCACAAGTAAATCACTCTGTTTAAATTTCTTGCCATTGGTCACAAATATCACCATTAACTCTCTTGTATGGTGTCCAGTACGAATGACAACGTGCCTCATAAGCCCTTGTTTTTTATGTTCATTATAAACGCTAATATTCAATTCGTTAAACCAAACTTTAAGTTGATTCATAACTTCTTGATGCAATTGGTCTTGAATTAAACAACTTTCCATATCTATAATATCGTGACTTCTTTGTCTATAAAAACCTGAGATAATCTCTTCGTCTTTATTCTTTCCAACAGGTATTTGTGATTTATTTCGATAATACCAAGGATTTTCCATACCAACTGTGTCATTAATAATTGTATCTTTAAAATCTGCTTTTCGATGAAACAAATTAATTACTTGTTCTTTTTTCATATTCAATTGAGCTTGGTATGTCATATGTTGTAATTGACAGCCTCCGCATTTGTAATAATATACACATGGTGGCTCAACACGTTCTTTACTTTGTTCTTTAATTTCTATTAATTTACCTATTGCAAAATTCTTTTTTACTTTAATCACTTTAAATTTAATCGTTTCATCTATTAAAGTATTAGGAATAAACACAGGATACCGATCTAACTTTACAACGCCGTGTCCTTCATGTGTTAAATCAATTACGTGTCCTTCTAAGATTTCATTTTTTTGTAATATGCTCATATTATCACCCCATATAAAAGAGGTTAGGCTATTTGTATCTTTACCTAACCTCGTTGTCTATTAACGTTTTTGAAGATTCATTTTAACTCATTTATTTAAACTAGTTCACGATTACGATTTATTTTAATATTATATTTGTTATTGCTCAACTAGTTCCTCATTTTTAATGTCACTTGGTGTATAAACTTCAATATGCTGTTTTAAATTCAAGAAATTTCCGGGCAATTTACCACCATATTCACCGTCCACATTTAATTGCATATCTATAAATGAAGAGATATTGATTGATTTTGCTTTTTTATAATGCACTTTAGGATGTTTAATATGCTCACCTCTTGAAGCAAGGGTCATAATATGCCCTAACTCTGCTAAATTAGCTTTTTCCACTATAATCAAGGTGAAATAACCATCATCTAATTTGGCATCAGGCACTAATTTTTCAAATCCTGCCATAGAGTTGGTCAAACCTAATAAAAACAAGAGCGCCTCTCCCTGAAAAACCTCATCATCATATTCGATACGTATGTCAACAGCTTTCATCTGAGGTAACATTTCAAATCCTTTAATATAATATGCAAAAGGACCAACAATTGATTTCAATCTACTTGGTGTTTCATAAGATACCTGTGTTAATTGTCCCCCTGCAGCTAAATTAATAAAATATCTACTATTCATTTTTCCAATATCAACGCGCGTTGAATGGCCTTCTATAATCACATCAATCGCACTCATAATATCATTGGGTAAATGCAATGCACGCCCAAAATCATTTACAGTTCCCATTGGGATGATTCCAATTTTAGGTCTATTTGGATGTTCTGCTATACCATTGATGACTTCATTGAGCGTCCCATCGCCCCCTGCAGCTATTAAAACATCATAGTCTTGAGTTAAACAACGTTTAGCTTCAGTTGTTGCATCACCAATTTTTTCAGTTGCATAGGCACTCGTTTCAAAACCGGCCTTTTCTAATTTTATTAACACATCTGGCAATGTTCGTTTAAACAATTCTTTACCAGATGTTGGGTTATAAATGATTCTAGCTCGTTTTCTCATATTTTATCCCTCAACTTTTTATACTCAGTATATATATTAAATGATTTAGTTAAATGATAAAAGCATTTAGGCTATTTTCAAAAAGAAAATATAATATACTACTTAATATTAAAGAAATTGAAACTTCCATTCCTATTATCAAAACATGGCACTATCCATAATTTAAATTAGCGCTCTTATATTTTAAATTTAAGATTTTGACTGTGAATAATGCTTGCCTGATATATCGTTCGTTCTTATAATATTTCACACATATTATTTCATTGAATTCAGCAATTTATAAAATTACATTAAAAAGTAGTAGTTCAATGTGCGCTTAAAGTTTTATAAAAAAACGTCAATTCCTATTTTGTTATAGAAATTGACGTTTAATACTTTATCCAAGCTGTTTATTTCTCGGTTACTCATTAATTAGATTATAACTGTTCAAAATGCAAATGATTTTGTTATCTTTTATCTAATTCTTGTTTTAATAGTTGATTCACTAATTGTGGGTTAGCTTGACCTTTTGAAGCTTTCATAATTTGACCAACTAAGAAGCCCATTGCTTTACCCTTACCATTTTGATAGTCTTCAACTGATTGTGGATTATTGTCTAATGCTTCATTTACAAATTTAAGAAGTGTCGCTTCGTCAGAGATTTGAACTAAACCTTTATCTTCCATAATTTGTTTTGCATCTCCACCATTTTCAGCTAGTTCTGGGAAAACTTTTTTAGCGATTTTACTGCTCATTGTGCCATCTTCAATTAATTTAATCATACCAGCAAGATTTTGTGGTGTGAGTTTTGTATCTAATAATTCTATTTGATGTTTATTCAAGTACTCGTTAACGCCACCCATTAACCAGTTGGAAGTTAATTTTACATCAGCACCTTCTGCTACGGCACCTTCAAAGAAATCAGACATTTCTTTTGTTAATGTAATCACGTGTGCATCATATGCTGGTAAACCAAATTGATTCACGTATTTTTCTTTTCTTTCATCTGGTAATTCAGGAATTGTTTGACGTACGCGTTCTTTCCACTCATCGTCAACATATAAAGGTACGATATCTGGTTCTGGGAAGTAACGGTAATCGTCTGATCCTTCTTTCACACGCATAAGAATTGTTTTACCCGTAGATTCATCAAATCGTCTTGTTTCTTGTAAGATTTCTCCACCATTCAACAATTCTTCTTCTTGACGTTTTTCTTCATATTCTAACCCTTTACGTACATAAGTAAATGAGTTTAGATTTTTCAGTTCTGCTTTTGTTCCGAACTCTGCTTGACCATATGGACGTAATGAAATATTGGCATCACAACGCAGTGAACCTTCTTCCATTTTACAATCTGAAACACCAGTATATTGAATAATTGAACGTAATTTTTCTAAGTATGCATATGCTTCTTGTGGTGAACGAATATCTGGCTCAGACACAATTTCAATCAATGGTGTACCTTGTCTATTTAAGTCAACTAATGAATAACCATCTTTATGTGTTGATTTACCAGCATCTTCTTCCATGTGTAAGCGTGTGATACCTATGCGTTTTGTTTCACCATCTACTTCAATATCAATATAACCATTTTCACCTATTGGCTGATCAAATTGTGAAATTTGATATGCTTTAGGATTATCTGGATAGAAATAGTTTTTTCGATCAAATTTTGATTCTGTTGCAATATCCATATTTAATGCCATTGACGCTCTCATCGCCCAATCAACGGCACGTCTGTTGACAACTGGTAGTACTCCAGGGTAAGCCAAATCAATTACGTTTGTGTTTGAGTTAGGTTTCGCTCCAAAATGTGCTGGCGATGGAGAAAACATTTTAGATTCTGTTTTTAACTCAACATGGACCTCTAGTCCAATAACTGTTTCAAAATGCATGATTTCCACTCCTTATAAATTTTCGTATTCATTATGCAAATTAAATTTTGATTCATATTGGAAAGCGACACGATATAATGTTTTCTCATCAAAAGGTTTACCAATAAATTGCAAACCAATTGGACGTCCATTCGCTTTACCACAAGGAATAGATATACCTGGCAAGCCAGCTAAGTTAACTGGTGTTGTTAGTAAGTCATTCGCATACATTGTAAGTGGATCATCGATTTCTTCACCTATATTAAATGCAGTTGTTGGTGTTGTTGGCCCAACTACAACATCATAGTTATCAAAAATACGATCAAAATCGTTTTTTATTAATGTTCTAACTTTTTGTGATTTCTTATAGAACGCATCATAGTATCCTGAACTTAGTGCAAATGTGCCAAGGAAAATACGACGCTTAACCTCTTCACCAAATCCTTCACTTCTTGACATTTTATATAATTCTTCTAGTGAATTTGCTTCTGGAGAATGATAACCGTATCTGATACCATCAAAACGTGATAAGTTTGAGGATGCTTCAGATGATGCGATTACATAATAAGAAGGAATGCCATATTTCGTATTCGGTAATGAAACTTCTTCTACTGTAGCACCTAGTTCTTTCAATGTTTCAACAGCTTTTTTTACAGATGCTTTCACTTCATCAGATATACCTTCACCGAGATATTCTTTTGGTAATGCCACTTTAAGGCCTTGAATATCTTTACCAATATCAGATGTAAAATCTGCATCTTCTACAGGTGCACTCGTACTGTCATTTTCATCTAAACCAGTAATTGCTTCTAATACTAAAGCATTGTCCTTAACATTGCGCGTTAGCGGCCCAGTTTGGTCTAATGAAGACGCAAATGCTACTAAACCAAAACGTGATACACGACCATAAGTTGGTTTTAAACCTACAATACCGCAATAAGCTGCAGGTTGACGAATTGAGCCACCAGTATCTGAACCTAAACTAAAAGGTACTAATCCCGCTGCAACAGCTGCTGCTGAACCACCAGATGAACCACCAGGAACAGCCGTGTGATCAAATGGATTTAACGTTTTCTTGAAATAAGAAGTTTCTGTAGAACCTCCCATTGCAAATTCATCCATGTTTAGTTTTCCAATTAAAATAGCTTGTTCATTGCGTAATTTATTCATTACTGTAGATTCATAAATAGGTACAAATCCTTCTAGCATTTTACTAGCGCAAGTTGTTTCTACACCTTCAGTAATAATATTGTCTTTAATTCCCATTGGAATACCAAATAGTTTGCCTTCCATTTGGTCTTTGGCTTGTAACTCATCTAATTCTTGTGCTTTTTTAATAGCATTGTCTTTATCTAATGCAAGAAATGAATTAATTGTTGGATCAGTTTCTTCAATTGCATCATAGATATCGTTCACTATTTGTGAAGGTTTAATTTCTTTATTTTTTATTAATGTAATTAAATTTTCCACAGATTCATAACGGATGGTCATCTTAAGCGTCCTCCTCATTCATGATAGATGGTACCTTGAACTGTCCATCTTCCGTCTCTTTAGCATTTTTTAATGCAAGCTCTTGAGGAATGCCCTCGATTGCTTTATCTTCTCTTAACACGTTTTGTAAATCTAATACGTGATAAGTTGGCTCAATTGAGCTAGTGTCTGCTGTATCTATATGATTAGCAAAATTTAAAATACTTTCTAATGTATCTTGCATTTCAATTGTTTCTTCTTCAGATATTTGAAGTCTAGCTAAATTAGCAATATGCTCTACCTCTTCACGTGTAACTTTAGCCATTAAATAAAAGCCTCCTTTTTACTCATTCATTATAAAATTGTATCAAAATTTCAAACAAAAATCTAAACTTTTCAACAATAACAATAAATAACCATATTTTAATTAAGTTCCGTTTGGTAAAACATTTGTAATTATGTAACTTAAATATGTTTCAAAAACAATATATACAATTTTCATAGTATTAATAACAATTATTGCATAATAAATCATAAATTTTATAAAGTGCGTAATATCATTCTATGTTTTGTAAGCACTTTCATTTTTGTCATTGAGCTAAATATTTCAAAAAAATAAAAATAAATCTACTCTATTTATAAATTACATTGTATAATAATTCATGTAACACAATTTAATATTCTGGGGATAAGGGAGTTGAAGTATTATGTTTATTCTAGGTACATCTTTAGCTAATCAAGTTCACGTTACTTGGCAAACGTATATTATGATTATCATTTATTTTATCATTTTATTAGTTATTGGCTATTATGGTTACAAACAATCAACAGGTAATTTAAGTGAATTTATGCTGGGAGGTAGAAGTATTGGCCCTTACGTAACTGCCTTATCAGCAGGTGCATCCGATATGAGTGGATGGATGATTATGGGTCTCCCTGGATCTGTGTATAGCACTGGTTTATCAGCAATGTGGATTACAATCGGTTTATCACTCGGCGCTTATATTAACTATTTTGTAGTTGCACCTCGACTCCGCATTTATACTGAAATTGCAGGAGACGCTATCACCCTGCCAGACTTTTTTAAAATTCGACTCAATGACCGTAAAAATTACATAAAAATAATTTCAGGTCTAATTATTGTTGTGTTTTTCACTTTATATACACATTCTGGGTTTGTATCTGGTGGAAAATTATTTGAAAGTGCTTTTGGTTTAAACTATCATTGGGGACTTATCATAGTTGCAGCAATAGTAATTTTTTATACGTTCTTTGGTGGGTATTTAGCTGTATCCATTACGGATTTCTTCCAAGGTGTAATTATGTTAATCGCAATGGTAATGGTTCCTATTGTAGCACTTACAAAACTCAACGGTTTGGATACTTTTAGCGAAGTAGCAGCTATGAAACCTACCAATATGGATTTGTTTAAAGGGACAACGTTTTTAGGTATTATTTCATTATTTGCCTGGGGATTGGGGTATTTTGGTCAACCACATATTATTGTTCGGTTTATGTCCATTAAAACACATAAACTTTTACCAAAAGCAAGACGTTTAGGTATTAGCTGGATGGTTATTGGTCTCTTAGGCGCAGTTGCTGTAGGCCTAACAGGTATCGCATTTATACCTCAATACCACATTAAAATGGAAGATCCAGAGACACTCTTTATCATTATGAGCCAAATTTTATTCCACCCTCTTGTAGGCGGTTTCTTGTTGGCAACTATCTTGGCAGCTATTATGAGCACAATTTCATCTCAGTTATTAGTGACTTCTAGTTCATTAACTGAAGATTTTTATAAACTTATTCGTGGTGAAGCGAAAGCAAAAACTCACGAAAAAGAGTTTGTAATGATTGGACGACTATCTGTTTTACTAGTTGCAATTATTGCAATTTGGATTGCATGGTCACCAAATGATACAATTTTAAACCTTGTCGGTAATGCTTGGGCAGGATTTGGCGCAGCGTTCAGCCCGTTAGTGATTTTCTCACTATACTGGAAAGGGTTGTCTCACGCTGGCGCGCTGAGTGGTATGATTACAGGAGCTTTAGTCGTTATTGTGTGGATTGCTTGGGTTAAACCGCTAGCATCAGTAAATGAAATATTTGGTATGTATGAAATAATACCTGGTTTTCTAGCAAGTGTGATAGTTACTTATCTAGTAAGTAAAATTACTAAAAAACCTGGTGAATTTGTAGAGCACGATTTAAATAAAGTTAAAGAAATGGTTAAAGAATAATCGAATCGCAACGCTCTCACTATAAATTGATACTAAAAAGCCACTCTTGTAACACATAACGTGATTACATAGAGTGGCTTTTATCGAGAAAACGTATACTAATTATTGTTTTTATAAATATGAACTTGTGGATCTTTGTCATCTTCAGTTTTACTGATTAAAGCTTTTGCTTTGTTACCATCTTTTATGCGAATTTCATATTCGTCAATATCATCAAAGTATTTCTCTGCTTGTTCAGTGATGTATTGTGTGATACCAATTGTTTCTGCTTCACCATAATAATCAATCGGTACATCAACTGTTAATTGTTTTGCTTTTTTATTATCGAATTTAACTGTACCCACTGCTTGAGTAAAGTTGTTAAAATACGTCTGTAAATTATCATTAAATTGCTTAAAATTATTATTTAAATTTTCATCAATTTCCCCTGCTTCATCAGAAGGTAACAATGCTGTAGTTTGATTTATATCTTTCCATTCATTAATACGCGTCTTGCCGTCTTCAACTGTCGTACCAGCAATAAATTCACCTGGAACAATTGAATTTTCACCAGTTTGTTTATAAATTGCAAAGTGTATTGGTATGTCTTTCAAATCTTTATTTTCTCTGACTCTCGACAAAATTTCTCCTGCCATTTGCTTACCTTGTTTTTTAATTTCTTTGTCATCTAATTTTTTACTATAGGTTTCGCCATCTTTTTCTTTTTGATAGTAATATGTACTATTCATAGCTAGTCCGATAGTCATACCTTTAATTTCCTTACCTTTAGTATCACCACTAGCATAAAAATCTTGTTCTAAAATATTTGAAAGATACGCAGGTGATTCTTCAGCAATTTTTTCTGGATCTGTTTCTCCATTATGAGATGGATTTAGACCTAAATTCTCATTCGCTTTCTTTTCTTTTCGTTCATCTTCATCCATCTCATCTACTTCAGATTTAGTATATTTTGGATCTAAATAAGCATTAATCGTATCTTTATCTAAGTACTGACCATCTTGATATAAATAATCGTCAGTTGGAAAAACTTGTTTACTCAATTCTAAGAGGCCGTTTTCGAAATCTTCCCCATTATAACTATTTGCCATGTTATCTTGTAATAAACCACGTGCTTGGCTTTCTTTAAATGGTAAAATCGTTCTATAATTATTACCTTGAACATGTTTATCAGTAGCGATTTCTTTTACTGAACCGGATTTTTCTTGCTGTTTATTGTCATCAGGTTGTTCTTTACTTTTTTCATTATCATCATTTCCACATGCTGATAATAGAAAAATTGCTGAGATGAATAGTATAATCGTTCTTTTCATGCATTATCTCCTCTATCCCTCTATTTCTTTTTGTTTCTGGACAAAGTCATCCTCCGTCCAAACTTCTGTGCCAAATTTTTCGGCTTTTGTAAGTTTTGAACCAGCGTCTTCTCCAGCAATTACTAGATCTGTCTTTTTAGTAACACTATTTGTAACTTTAGCACCTTGCAATTCTAACCATTTTGAAGCTTCATTTCTTGTCATTTGATATAACTTACCAGTTAATACAATGGTCTTATTAATAAATTCTGGATGACCTTCTAACTCAGTTGTTTTGACACCTTTGTAAGTCATATTAACATGTTTTTCCTTTAATTTATTAATAAGTGCACGGATATCTTCATTTTCTAAATAAGTGACTAATGATTGTGCTAATTTTTGACCAACATCATAAATTTCAATTAATGATTCTTCAGTAACATCAAATAAATGATCCATCGTTCCATATTTTTCAGCAATGACTTGGCTCGCTTTGACCCCTAGGTGTCTGATTCCTAAACCAAATAGTAAATGTTCCAATGAGTTTGTTTTAGAATGTTCAATCGCATTTAATAGATTGTTGACTTTCTTCTCACCCATTCTCTCTAATGGTAGCAAATCGTCTTTAGTTAAGTAAAATATATCAGCAACATCTTTTATTTTTTCATTTTCATAAAGTTGTTGAATAATTTTAGTACCTAAACCATCTATATTCATTGCTTGTCGTGATACAAAATGAATCATACCTTCAACGAGTTGTGCTTGGCATTTTGGATTGATGCATCTTAATGCTACTTCCCCTTCTATTCTAACTAGTTCATGATCACAACTAGGACAATGTGTTGGCATGTGATAAACTTCAGCATTTTCCGGTCGACGATCTAAAACGCTTTTTATAACTTCTGGTATGATATCGCCAGCCTTTTTAATTACTACACTATCGCCAATTCGGATATCCTTTTCATGAATTAAATCTTCATTATGTAAAGAAGCTCTAGAAACTGTCGTTCCCGCTACTTTTACTGGCTCAAGTATGGCCGTAGGTGTAACGACGCCTGTTCTACCAATACTAAGTTCAATATCTAATAAATCTGTCATGACTTCTTCAGCAGGGAACTTATATGCAATTGCCCAACGCGGAGATTTTTGTGTATACCCAAGTTCATCTTGTTGATCTAAATCATTCACTTTAATAACAATGCCATCAATATCATATGGCAACTGTTCCCGCGCTTCCGTCCATTTTTCAATATAGTCGAATACTTCTTCTATAGTTTGAGCACGTTCTCGTTCTTTATTTGTTTTAAAACCTAATTTATCTAATTCATCTAAAGCTTCACTTTGTGTATGAGCATTAAATTGTGTAAAGTCATTCACACTATATAGGAAAACACTTAGTTTTCTCTTTGCTGCAAGTTTGGAATCTAATTGGCGCAGTGAACCAGCAGCTGCATTTCTTGGATTAGCAAATGGTTGTTCGTCATTTTGTGCTTTGGCTTCGTTTAAATCAAAGAATGATTTTCTAGGCATATATGCTTCACCGCGAACTTCAAATGTTCTGGCTTCATTAATCTTTAATGGTATCGCATGTATCGTTCTTAAGTTTTCGGTAATATCTTCGCCTGTAGTACCATCACCACGTGTCAAACCTTGTACGAACCTACCATTTTCGTACTTGAGAGACACAGCCAAACCATCTATTTTCAACTCGCACATATATTCAACTTGATCAATTTGCTTACGTATACGTTGATCAAATTTTCTTAAATCTTCTTCATTAAAAGCATTTCCTAAACTCAGCATCGGTGTATCATGATTTACCTTTTCAAACGTTGATTGAGCTGAGCCACCTACCCTTACTGTAGGTGAATCAACTGTTTGATACTCTGGATAGTTTTCCTCAATATCTATCAATTCGTGCAAAAGTTTATCATATTCACTATCTGGTACTGAAGGATTATCTTGTACATAATATTCATAGCTATATTGATTTAGCAATTGATGTAATGCATCGACACGCGATTGTAAGTCAGCCACGCTTTATTCCCCTTTCTTTTCAATAGGTGCAAATTGAGCAAGCAAACGTTTAGGTCCTTCAGATTTAAAGATAATATCTAGTTCAACTGAACCATTTTTTTCATTAACATTGCTCACCATGCCTTCACCCCATGATTTATGAATAACTTTGTCACCAACATGCCAATCCGTTGATTGTTGTGCTTTTTTAGAAGAAGTAACACGTTTACTATAACCTCTTTTTTCAGGTTGTTTGGTTGCAGATTTAAATCGATTTCCTTGTGCCGTAGCTCGTGCTTTATTTTCATTTTCTAATAAATCTTCAGGTATTTCTTTCAAGAACCTTGAAGCCATATTGGACTGTGGTCTTCCAAAAAGCATTCTTGAAGTTGCATGCGTTAAATATAACGTTTCTTCAGCACGTGTAATCGCAACATAACAAATTCTTCTTTCTTCTTGCATTTCATGATCATCATCACTTTTTATTGCTCTTATATGTGGGAATAATGATTCTTCCATCCCCATTATAAATACAATAGGAAACTCTAGTCCTTTTGCTGAGTGCATTGTCATCAACGTTATACCATCATCTATTTGCGCTTCATCTATATCTGCAACTAAAGATAAGTCTGTTAAAAAGTTGATTAATGACTGTTCTTCTAATGGGGTATTCTCTTCGTAATCTTTAGGCACTGACATAAATTCATCTATATTTTCTAATCTACTTCTTGATTCTAATGTTTGTTCTCGTTCCAACATCTCACGATAACCTGATTTAACTAATACCTCTTCAACAATTTCAGTAATCTCTAAAAATTCCTGTTGTTTAATTAAGTTCTGTATCATGTCATAAAAAGTAATACATGCTTGCGTAACTTTTTTAGATAAGCCTATAAAATCCACTTCTGCTAGCGCGTCAAACATACTTATATCGTTTTGAGCAGCATAGGCCTGAATTTTATCTACTGTCGAAGGTCCAACACCGCGTTTTGGCACATTTATTACACGGCGTAAACTTATATCATCATTACTATTGGCTATTATTCTCAAATAACTAAGTAGGTCTTTAATTTCTTTTCGGTCATAGAATTTTTGACCACCGACCATTGTGTAAGGCATATTAGATTTCATAAATGTCTCTTCTAACACACGAGATTGTGCATTAGTACGATACAAGATAGCCATATCTTTGAATTTTTTTCCGTTGCGTTGTTGTTTCATAATTTCTTTGACTACATATTCAGCTTCATCTCGCTCGGTAGTAGCTTCGTAGTAGTGAATTTTATCTCCGGATGTATTACCTGTCCATAATCCTTTAGGTTTACGCTCTGAATTATTTTTGATTACTTCATTAGCTGCATTTAATATATTTTTAGTTGAACGATAATTTTGTTCTAAAAATATCGTTTTAGCTTCAGGATAATCTTCTTCAAAGGAAAGTATGTTCTGAATATCAGCGCCACGCCAACCATAAATAGATTGATCAGAATCTCCAACTACGCATAAGTTTTTAAATTTAGACGCTAAAAGATTAACTAATGTATATTGTGCTTTGTTTGTGTCTTGGTACTCGTCGACGTGTATGTATTGGAATTTATTTTGATAAAATTCTAAAACATCTGGCACACGTTCAAATAATCGAATTGTAACCATGATTAAATCATCAAAATCCAATGCTTCGTTTCTTGATAACTGTCTTTGATATCCTTTATATACTGTAGCAATCATTTGCTCATGATAAGTATCAGCTTCTTTTTGAGCATCTTCTGGCGTTTTCAATTCGTTTTTTAAATTACTAATAGCACCTATAAACATTCTCGGTTCGAACTTTTTACTATCTATATTTTCATTCTTCAATACATCTTTGATAACTGATTTTTGATCGGTTGGGTCAATAATAGTAAAATTACGTTCAATGCCAATTCTATCTGCATCTCTTCTCAGTATTCTTACACACATTGAGTGGAACGTTGACATCCATATAACTTGAGCTGGTTCACCGACTAAAGCTTCCACACGTGCTTTCATTTCTTTTGCTGCCTTGTTTGTAAAAGTAATCGCTAGAATGTTGTATGGAGATACGTCTTTTTCATCAAGCAAGTAAGCTATACGATGAGTTAAAACACGTGTTTTGCCTGAACCTGCACCCGCCATAATAAGTAATGGCCCTTCTGTAGTGCGTACTGCTAAGCTTTGTTCATCATTCATCTTATTTACTAATGCATTCATTTATGTGACTCCTTTATCTTAACTGTTTTTAATGCGCTTTTAATATCTTTATAAACGATATCACCAACGATAATCGTATCAGCAATCGAAGCCATTTCTTCAGCTTCTTCTTGATTACTAATGCCACCACCATAAAATAGTTGTGTATCACTTAACATATTTGCAGCTGTCTTAACCTTTTCAACATCTCCATATGTACCACTATATTCAAGGTACATGACTGGTAATTTATACATTTCATTAACCATTTGAGCATATGCTTCAATATCTTCATCTGTTAAATTTGTTTCAGCTTGTGTAACTTGTGCTACTTTGCTTTCAGGATTCATGACAACATATCCTTCAAAAACAACCTCTTCAAAATCAATGACGTGTCCAAAAGATTTCAATGCTTCTAAAAGTATGCCGTTATGATATTTTACATTTGTACTATTCAATACAGTCGGTACGAAATAAAAGTCAAATCCAGGCATAACACTTTCTATATTGGAAATTTCAAAAACTAGAGGTAAAGGATATCTCCTCACCCTACTCATCAATTGAATAACATTATCTTCAGTAACATCATCTGTTCCACCGATCATAATTGCATCGGTTTGAGACATACATATTGCATCTAAATCTTCATCAGAAATAGACTTGGCAGGATCTAATTTGAAAATATGTTTCCACTTTTTAATGTCATACATGATATGTTACTCCTTTTTTTAGCATACTTTTGATTATATCATTTTTAACCACTGAGTTCTAAAACGATATAGGATTTTATAATGTATTTTAACATGACAAATAAATCATAAGTTAATCATGTTTCTCGCTAAATATATTCAAAAAATTTAAAGCCTTATTTCTATTTTATCAATACACTTTAAATTAACAACAAAAAAACTGTCAGCAAAGAAGGTTTCTTTGCTAACAGCTTTTCAAATGAAATCATTAAAATTACACTTCGCTATAGTATATAGAATTGTTAATTAATCGGTCGTTTCAATATTCATGCGGTCTAGAATCATTGTGTAAGCATCATTTCCCCATTGTAAAGATCTTTTAACACGAGAAATTGTTGCAGTTGAAGCACCGGACTCTTGTTCAATCGTCGCATAAGTATAACCTTGCTTAATCATTTTTGCGACTTGCAATCGTTGAGATAACGATTGGATTTCATTAACTGTACATAAATCGTCAAAGAATTGGTAACATTCTTCTCTGTTTTCTAATGTAAGAATTGCATCAAATAATTCATCTAATGCTTTTCCTCTTAATTTTTCTATTTGCATTAAAAACAACCCCTGTACTTTCATTTTAATCTTAATTCAACGTGCTAATACATTAAAGTGTAACGATTTCATCAGTAAATTTCAATTATTCTAATCCTGCACGGCTAAAAATCGTATCAACTTGGTTTAAATGATGTTTTGGATTAAAGCATTCGTCTAATTCTTCAGTGCTTAATAAATCTGTAATAGTTGTATCTTGTTCAATTAACGTTCTAAACGGTGTTTTTGTTTCCCAAGATGTCATCGCTTTTGGCTGTACTTTATCGTATGCCGCTTCGCGTGCTAAACCTTTATTTATCAGCGCTAGTAATACGCGTTGTGAATAAATAAGACCAAATGTTTTATCGATATTTGCTAACATATTATCTTCAAATACAGTAAGTCTTTCTACAATATTTGTAAATCTGTTTAATCCGTAATCTAAAGCTATCGTTACATCTGGTAGCATGATTCTTTCTGCAGATGAATGCGAAATATCTCTCTCATGCCATAAAGCAACATTTTCATATGCTGTCGTAATATATCCTCTGATAACACGCGCAATACCAGTGATATTTTCTGAACCAATTGGATTACGTTTATGTGGCATTGCTGACGAACCTTTTTGACCTTTAGCAAAAGCTTCTTCTACTTCTCTTGTTTCAGTTTTTTGTAAATTACGTATTTCCACTGCAAATTTTTCCATAGAAGTGCTAATCAACGCTAAGGTAGCTATATAATATGCATGACGATCACGTTGTAATGTCTGAGTAGAAACAGCTGCTGCATCCAAACCTAAATTTTCACAAACATGCGCTTCAATTTCGGGTGGGATGTTCGCAAAGGTACCTACTGCACCACTCATTTTACCGACTTCTATTTCTTTTCTCACACGTTTAAAACGCTCTAAATTACGTTTCATTTCTGTATACCATAATGCCATCTTAACACCAAATGTTGTAGGTTCCGCATGTACACCGTGTGTGCGCCCCATCATTAAAGTATACTTATAATTTTTAGCTTTTTTGGCTAAAACATCAATAAATCTTTCTAAATCTTTTTCAATAATATCGTTTGCTTGTTTAATAACATAACTTAATGCAGTGTCAACTACATCAGTTGATGTTAAACCGTAGTGAACCCATTTACGCTCTTCACCTAATGTCTCTGATACTTGTCTTGTAAATGCAACGACATCGTGTCGTGTTTCTTCTTCAATTTCTTTTGCTCGGTTAACATCAACCTTTGCATTCTGGCGAATTTTCAATACATCTTCAGCAGGTATATCACCTAATTTACTCCAAGCTTCACATGCCAGTATTTCTACTTCTAACCAAGCTTCATAGCGATTTTGATCCGTCCAAATATTAGACATTTCTTCTCTAGAATAACGTTCTATCATTGAAATAAGCTCCTATCTTGCGTAAGTTTTAGTCCACAAACTCCAAAAACATGTACATTCATTCAAAAAATACGGTTAAAGTTCGTGTTTAATCTTGTCATTATTAGTTTAACAGAATTGACCATAAATGTATAAGTCTTTTCTATCTTCTTACAGAAATTTTAACACGTTTTATCAAAAGGCGTGCAGAAAAACCTTATTCTACTCAAAAAATTTATCAATCTATATCAAAATGGAACAACATGATTAAAAAAATCGTTGACCTGAGATTTTTTATCTCTGTCAACGATTACACTTATATATCTAGCACTAATTCATATCTGATTTCTTAGCTATTTTGGAACAATTATTCTATTAATTTACCAACAAATTGAATTTCTTGTCTATATACTTCGTATTCACCATCTTTATTTTCTTTATAAATCGGCTTTTCAAAGCGTTTAATAGGCATATATCCAGCATCTCGCATACGTTGCAAACAATCTTGTACCGTTTCGTTTTCTTCTACTTTAAACTTTTGTTGCTTTTTCATATACTTTCCACTTTATCTGGATCATATTGTTTAAGTTTCTTACTGCGCACACCTTTAACCCAAAAACCACCGTGAATTGTTCTTGGTTCGTATGCAATGATAAACGCTTTTTCATCAATTTGCTTAATTGTTTCTATTAATTTTAATTCAAAGCGTCTTGGTGTTAATATTTGTAAAATTAACCTCGTACCATCTCTACCATAAGCAGTATTATGCGTAACGCCATAACCTAAATCTCTTAATTGCTTTGGTAAATCTAATTCATATTCAGATGAAGTAACATTCACAACTGTATAGCCAAGTGCTAATTTCTCTTCAATTTTCATGCCTACAATAATACCGATTGAAAATCCAAAAGCATATGCAAAGACATTTTGAATTTGGTCTAAACTAGACATCACCATTCCCAAACCAATTACATATACTAAAACCTCTAAGAAACTTACAACTGCTGCAACATAACGATAACCCTTGAGTGTTAATATCGTTCTCATTGTCAAACAAGTTACGTAAGCAACATTAATAATAAAAATAGCTAAAACCATTAACCATGGATTAGATGTGATTACTGACATGTTCATTTTCCTTTCTTTCTCATTAAATCCAAATTATTTTATCAGTAACTTATTATTTTGTCACTAAAATCATTCGAAATCTGTTTGATTCTTTGGCCATGTATATCTTGTGTAAGCTAATTCTCTTTTATGTGCATTTTTAATATAATGATTTTCTATGATAGCTTTTGCTTCTTTTGGCACTTGTTTACCTTCTAAATAATCATCTATTTGAGCATAACTAACACCAAGTGCTTCTTCGTCTGGTAGCTGTGGTTTATCTTCTTCTAAGTCAGCCGTTGGTATTTTTTCATATAAATGTGCTGGTGCATCTAAATACGCTAAGATTTGTCGTCCTTGACGTTTATCCAGACCAAATAACGGGGCAATATCCGCTGCACCATCACCATATTTTGTAAAAAATCCTGTTAAGTTTTCCGCTGAGTGATCGGTTCCCACTACGATACCTTGCTTATTTGATGCAATCGAAAATTGTACTTTCATACGCTCACGTGCTTTTTCATTCCCTTTTTGGAAATCAGTCAGCGTAATTCCAGCTTCTTTTAACGATTGTACACTTTGATCTACAGCAGGTTTAATGTTAACCGTAATTGTTCGATCTGGTTGTATAAACTTCAAAGCATCTTCAACTTCATCTGCATCTTTTTGTTCGCCATATGGTAGTTTAACCGCAATAAATTGACAATCAATATCCTTTTCCTTTAATTCATTTACTGCAATTTGACACAGCTTACCAGCTAAAGTCGAATCTTGTCCTCCTGAAATGCCTAAAACCAAGGATTTGATAAATGAATGAGATTGGATGTAATTTTTTATAAATTGAACAATATTACGTGTTTCTAATTTGCTATCAATGTTGGGTTTGACTTTCATTTCTCTAACGATAATATCTTGAATTTCATTCATTTTCTTCTTCCATCTCCTTCACATGTTCTGCCACTTCAAATATACGTTTGTGTTTATTTTCCCAACATTCTGTACTTAAATCAACCGGATACTCTTGTGGATTAAGGTGACGTTTGTTTTCATCCCATAAATATGAAAGACTTTCCGTCAAATAGTTTTGCGCTTCCTTTTCGCTCGGTAAATCATAAACGAGTTCACCAGCTTTAAAAATATCATGATGTAATGGTTTAGCTATAAAAGACTTTATAAATTTCATCTTATACGTATGAACAGGATGGAATAATTTAAGTGGCGACTCATCATAAGGATCTTCATGCGCTAACGTTATGTAGTCACCCTCAGCTTTGTTGGTTTTCTTATTAATAATGCGATACACATTTTTCTTACCTGGTGTTGTTACTTTTTCTGCATTGTTAGATAACTTTATTCGGTCTACATAATTCCCTGAAGCATCTTCAACTGCCACAAGTTTATATACAGCACCTAAGGCTGGCTGGTCGTAACCAGTAATTAATTTAGTACCAACTCCCCATGAATCGACCTTTGCACCTTGCGATTTCAAACTTGTAATTGTTTGCTCATCTAAGTCATTTGATGCAATAATTTTAGTCTTAGTGAACCCAGCCTCATCTAACATGCGACGTGCTTCTTTTGATAAATAAGCAATATCACCAGAATCTAAACGTATACCAATAAAGTTAATTTCATCACCAAGTTCTTTAGCCACTTTAATCGCTGTTGGCACACCAGATTTCAAGGTATGAAAAGTATCAACTAAGAACACGCAATCTTTATGACGTTCTGCATATTTTTTAAATGCAATATATTCATCACCATATGTTTGAACCATTGCATGCGCATGTGTCCCTGATACTGGTATACCAAAAAGTTTTCCTGCACGCACATTACTAGTTGAATCAAATCCACCAATATATGCTGCTCTTGCACCCCACAAAGCAGCATCCGCTTCTTGTGCACGTCTTGTTCCAAATTCCATTAATGTGTCATTGGGCGCTACTTGTTTTATTCTACTTGCTTTCGTAGTAATTAACGTGTGAAAATTCACGATATTTAACAACATTGTTTCAATTAATTGCGCTTGGATGAGTGGTGCTTCAACTCTTAATAAAGGTTCATTACCAAAGCATAATTCTCCTTCTTGCATAGAACGAATATTACCAGTAAATTTCATATCTTTTAAATATTCCAAAAAGTCTTCTTGATAACCAATAGATTTTAAATATTTAATATCCGATTCTGAAAAATGAAAGTTATTAATATAAGCTATAACTCTTTTTAATCCATTAAACACTGCATAACCACTGTTGAAGGGCATATTTCTAAAATATAAATCAAATACAGCGTATCTCTCATGAATACCATCATTCCAATAACTCTCCGCCATATTTATTTGATATAAATCATTATGTAATACTAAAGTATCATCCTCAAATTGGTACACCGCTATCTCTCCTATCGGCTTTTTCATTAGTTTAACACAAAAAATTAAACGTTTATATCTGAAACAAATTTATCTATATTACTTCAATTATAACTCAGCACATTATTAAATATAATTTTGTTATTTATTAATTATTTAGTTAGTAGTAAATTCAAAATAGTAGCGACAAAATCATGACAATTACACAGTTAAGCATTAAAAATAGAAAAAATACCGTATAATATGTTCGAGGTGTTTTATATGTTAAATGAAGCTAAATCATTTATTCAAACAATGTATAAAGAATTAAATTATAATGAAAATATTATATTAAAACGACTAAATCAGATAGAAACACAAATCAACTTAACAGGTACGTATGAACATACTAATGAAGAACTTGTATATGGTGCTAAGATGGCATGGAGAAATTCAAATCGTTGTATAGGTCGTGCATTCTGGGATGCTTTAACTGTCAAAGATGCAAGACATATTCAGTCAGAACACGAATTTATAGACGCAATAGAAAATCATATTCAATTTGCAACAAATGATGGAAAAATCAAACCATGTATCACTATTTTTGCCGCTCAAAACCCACCAAAAATATTTAATAATCAACTCATCAGATATGCTGGGTATGAAGATGTTGGCGACCCTGCTGAAATAAAAATCACTCAATTAGCAGAACATTTAGGGTGGACAAGCAATCATACTGATTTTGATATTTTACCTTTAATTTATAAAATTCCTGGGGGAACATTAAAATTTCATAATTATCAACCTGAATTAATTAAGGAAGTACCCATTACACATGACCGTTTTCCAAAATTAGCAAAGCTTGGATTAAAATGGTATGCCGTACCAATTATATCTAGCATGGACTTGAAAATTGGTGGAATCACATATCCAACCGCACCATTCAATGGTTGGTATATGGTAAATGAAATTGCTGTGCGTAATTTTACGGATTCATATCGCTATAATTTACTAGAAACCGTTGCAGAAGCTTTTGAATTTGATACACTAAAGAATAATTCTTTTAATAAAGATAGAACATTAGTTGAATTGAATTATGCAGTATATCATTCATTTAAAAATGAGGGCGTGTCAATGGTTGATCATTTAACCGCGTCAAAACAATTTGAAAGATTTGAAAAAAATGAACGCAAGAATGGAAGAGATGTAACTGGTAAATGGTCTTGGTTAGCACCCTCTTTATCTCCAACGCTAGTATCTAATTACCATCATGGATATAAAAACGAGATGAGAGAACCAAATTTCTATTATAAAAAGCAATCATCTGCTTCTGGGTGTCCTTTCCATTAATTTTTAAAATTAACACATATATTTAAGGGGTAACGTCAAATGAAATTATATTATTTAGGTCCAAAAGGAACATTTTCATATTTAGCGGCAAAACAATATCAATCAGAGTCTGAGTTTGACTATATATCTAAATCTAATTTGTATGAAGTAGTTACTGCTGTCTCAGAAGATGATCAAAGCATTGCTGTTGTGCCTATCGAAAATTCAATAGAAGGTACAATCAATATTGTTGCCGATGCCTTAACTCAACAGAACATTTATGCTCAGGGAGAAATTCATTTAGATATACAATTTGCTTTATATGGCCCTGAAAATGCTACAGTAAATGATATATCAAAAGTTTATTCAATAAGCCCAGCAATTAGTCAAACGAGTAAATATATACAACAGCATAACTTCACATATGATTATGTAGATAGCACAATACAAAGTTTAGAAAAAATAACTAACCAAGTTGGCGCAATCGCACCTTTAGGTAGCGGGGAAACTTATGGTTTCCAACCTATAGAACAAAACATTCAAGATTTCCCTCACAATGTTACTCGTTTTTTAGTCGTAAGTAACCAGCCGCAACATTTGGACAATGCAAGCGATACAATGTTACTCATCACACCGCAATTTGATAAACCAGGTTTACTAGCAAGTATTCTAAATACCTTTGTACTTTTTAACATCAACTTATCTTGGATTGAGTCTAGACCTTTAAAAACACAATTAGGTATGTATCACTTTTTCGTCCAAGCAGACACTGGATTGACGGAAGAATTATCTAAAGTCATTAAAATCTTGAACACTTTAGATTTTCAAGTTACAGTCATTGGGTCTTTCAATAAGTTAAATCACGATTAATTAATAAAGTAAAACTTACTGAAATTCCAACTCGAAAACTTATCATCTTATATATTTCAATAATAGAGCCTGAGACATTTTATATGCCTCAGGCTCTATGACGCTTTTAGTTATTTTAATGGTAAAGGCTTGGTAACATCTATACCTAATACTGGTGGTACTAAGAAATAAACCACTAACACAATGACAATAATACTCAACAAATTGACCCAAAATCCAACTGATGCCATTTTTTTAATACTAATTTTTCCAGTACCAAATACAATAGCATTTGGCGGTGTACCAACCGGTAACATATAAGCACAATTGGCAGCCATAGCAGCCGGCACCATAAGTAGTAGTGGATGTACATTAACTGCAACAGAAAGTGTAGCAAGAATAGGTAAAATCATAGTCGCAGTAGCTGTATTCGAAGTTATTTCTGTTAAGAATAACACAAATATTGTAATGACAAGGACGATAATTAATGGACTGACACCTTCGATTAACTTTAATTGTTCCCCTAGCCATGTGGCTAAACCGCTCTCTGAAATACCTTTAGCAAGTGCTAAACCTCCACCAAACAAAATGAGCACGCCCCATGGCAAGTCCTTGGCAACATTCCAATCAATAATACGTGTATGTTGCGCTTTATTTTTAGCAGGAATTAAGAATAATAATACAGCTATAAACATTGCAATCGTACCGTCGGCAACTTCTGAGGTGAACGACCAATTTTTCAATAAGAATTCTCTACTAATCCATAATAAACTTGCCAATATAAAAATTACTTGTACTACTTTTTCTTCATATTTCATCTTGCCTAATTCATCTAATTTTTTTCTAATTAAATTTTGACCGCCTGGCAGTTCCTTCATATCATGTTTAAATGCAACATAACGCAAATATAACCATACTAAAATCAATAGCACAATGACCGTTGGCACGCCAACAACCATCCATTTGGCAAAGCTGATTTCTTCACCAAATGCTGATTGATATTGCCCTTTTAGAATAATAAGTGGTGGCGTTCCAATCAAAGTTCCTAATCCACCAATTGTTCCTGCATATCCGATAGCTAATACTAATGATTGTTCAAATTTATTGATGCTTGTAGCATTCATTTCTTCCCCTTTTAAATCATTTGCTTCTTTAATAATTGCTAAACCTATCGGTATCATAATCATCACAGCTGCAGTGTTCGAAACAAACATAGATAAAAACCCTGTCGCAATCATAAAACCTAATAAAATTTTTCCAGTACTTGTACCTAAAATACTGATAATTGTTAATGCTACACGTGTATGTAAATTCCATCTTTCCATAGCTATAGCTAGTATGAATCCACCTAAAAATAGGAAGATAATATCATTACCATACTGAGCAGATACTTCTTCCGGGCTAAGTACATGACCAATAGGCAATAAAATTAATGGTAATAAACTAGTTGCTGCAATTGGTATTGCTTCAGTAATCCACCAAATAGCTATCCAAATTGTAATTGCTAACACAAAAACACCTTTATAAGATAAATTTTCAGGTTGAAAAGTTAACAATGTCAAAATAAATAATAGTGGCCCTAAAATCAATCCTGTCAGCTGTCCTGCATTATAAGATTTATTTTTTTCAGAAAAAAATGTTAAATAATGTGAACGTCTAAATTCCCCTTTGTTCATGTTATTCATAATGTTCCCCCCGATTTTAGTTGTTTTCTGAATTTTCTTACATTATTACTCTTTAAGATAATATAATTTCAATTAAATTACAATATGTTTTATATTGTGTTTTAATTCAGAACTACTAAAATAAAGAATCATTATTTTATGTTTATTTTTTTAATGTTTATATTTTTTTCATCTGATAGATACAAATTTTCTATATCTTTTAAATAAAGTCTTTGATGTTTATTATCAAAATAATTCTGTGCAATAAATATATTCTTGTGTTTTACGTTATGGTAACTTTGCACTCGAATTGCATCTTTAGACATATGACCAATAAAATGATTCTGGTAAATATATAAATTACTTCCAGATTGAGTTGTTCTTACCTTACCGGTAAGGTCTTGCGCATTTTTACCATCTTTCACTGCTAAAAACCGAATACCGCCCCCACAATTTTTGAATATATTATCGTGAATAAAAGTATCTTTTGATTTTAAAGGTGTCAGTGCATATTGATTTATTCCTTCAAACGTATTAAAACGAATATGTATGTTTTCATAAAATTGATTAAATCTACTCGCGTGAGATCCTATCGCTCTATTCCACGCGCCCATTGTAGGTGTTTTCGAATTTCCAAAATAACAATTTTCAATCACTACATTTTTAGTTATCGTACCATCCGTTGCACCGAATTTTGGAAATGCGCCTTTTACTTGTATATCAATTTGTACCGCTTCTGAAAACAATCTTTCCCCTTTGTCATCTTTAAATCCTAAAAATTGGCAGCCATTGATATATAATCCATTGATGCCACATGCATCTATGGCATGACCTCCAACAACATCTTTAAATGTTACGTCTAAAATTTGAATATTTTGAGCATGACCCATGCACATTGCTGTATTGTTATACGGATAGTCATAACCATTCATATCCAGTGTGCCACCAGCAATACAGATTGCACCATTACCTTCGTATCCATAATAAGATTTCAACCATCTACCGTTTTTTAATAAAGTATCTTTACCTACTCTTTTTAATACTGCTTCATCATCCAATATCAAAGTAGTTGAGTCATATATTACCAACGGCCTATGAATATGATACTCTCCTTTAGGAATATAAATTGTTGTGTTTTTGTGATTTCTAGCATATTTCAATGCTTTTTGAATCGCACGTGTATCTGCCCATTTATGCTTACCTTTTAATCCAAACTGCATTGCGTTAATGATCATTAGCAACTCTTCCTCCTTACTTAATACTTTATAATAAACTAATATTTAGTTTTTAAACGCTTTAAATGCTCCTTTAATGATTTATGTACTTAGTATATAATAACTATAATCTTAATTTTGGGAGTGTTACATTAGATGAAAAATAGTGCGCTTATTATTGTTGACTATTCAAATGATTTTGTTGCTGATAATGGCAAATTAACTTGTGGCCTTCCTGGGCAACAAATTGAAAATTATATTGTTGAAAGAATTGAAGTATATAATAAAAAACAGGCTAATATCTTTTTTCTTATGGATTTACATTATGAAGAAAATAGTTATCATCCAGAAAACAAACTTTTCCCACCTCATAATATAATAGACACCACTGGAAGAGAACTCTACGGTAAAGTAAATGATATTTATCAAAATATCTTATTTAATGATTATGTTCATTATTTAGATAAAACGCGTTATGATTCATTTTGTGGTACGCCTTTAGACATTATGTTACGCGAACGCAACATTACGCATTTAGAAATTGTCGGGGTATGTACAGACATTTGCGTGCTTCACACTGCTATCACTGCCTACAATTTGGGATATGCTATTTCAATTTCCCATAAGGGTGTTGCTTCATTTAATCCAACAGGACATCAATGGGCATTAGATCATTTTAAAAATTCATTAGGTGCTGAAGTAGAATAACAATAGAAAATCATGATAAAATAAAATTAAATAAAAAATTAAGGAGAATTAAAACATGGCAAAAACTTATATTTTCGGTCATAAAAATCCAGATACAGATGCAATTTCATCAGCTATTATTATGGCAGACTTTGAACAACAAACAGGAAATACAGACGCAACACCTTATCGTTTAGGTGAAGTAGGACCTGAAACTCAATATGCATTAGATCATTTTAATGTGGAAACACCAGAATTACTTAGCGATGATTTAAATAATCAAAATGTTATTTTAGTTGACCATAATGAATTCCAACAAAGTGCTGATACGATTGACAAGTCATCAATTCAACATGTCGTTGATCATCATAGAATTTCAAACTTTGAAACTGCAGCACCATTGTATTATCGTGCAGAGCCAGTAGGTTGTACTGCAACAATCTTATACAAAATGTACAAAGAACGCGGATTTGAAATCAAACCTGAAATTGCTGGTTTAATGATTTCTGCTATCATTTCAGATAGCCTACTATTTAAATCACCAACTTGTACACAACAAGATATTGACGCTGCTGAAGCTTTAAAATCAATTGCAGACATTGACTTAGAATCCTATGGTCTAGAAATGTTAAAAGCAGGTGCGTCTACAACTGATAAAACTGCATCTGAACTGTTAAATATGGATGCGAAATCATTTAATATGGGTGACTATATTACACGTATTGGCCAAGTTAATACTGTAGATATTGATGAAGTATTCCAACGTCAAGAAGAGTTAGAAAAAGAAATGTTAGAAGTAAGTACAAATGAAAAATATGATTTATTTGTATTGCTTGTAACTGATATCATCAACAGTGACTCTAAGATTTTAGTCGTTGGTGCCGAAAAAGATAAAGTAGGCAATGCATTCAATGTTCGACTAGACAACAACACTGCATTTTTACCAGGTGTTGTATCTCGTAAAAAACAAGTGGTACCACAAATTACAGAAGCTTTAAGTTAATTTCATACTTTATCAATATATAACGTTGTAATAGTAAAAACTTAAATAGTTTACTATATAGAAAAACTGGAACATAATAATAATTATGTTCCAGTTTTTTATCCATCATTTTAAACTATCTAAATCATCAATATACTAGGAGGAATAATATTTGAATTCAATAGAACAATCTTTCCACAATAGTAAACAATATTTTAATACTCATGAAACCAAATCACTTAAATTCAGAAAAAAGCAACTCAAGCAATTAAGTAAGAGTATTAAAAACTATGAAAGTGAATTACTTGAAGCTTTTCAAGAAGATTTAGGTAAAAATAAAGTAGAAGCCTATGCAACTGAGATTGGCTTTACATTAAAAAATATTAAATCAGCTCGTAAAGAACTTAAAAATTGGGCGAAAACCAAACAAGTAAACACACCATTATTTATGTTCCCTACTAAAAGCTACATTATGAAAGAACCTTATGGCACAGTACTCATTATTGGACCTTTTAACTATCCGTTCCAATTACTAATAGAACCATTGATTGGTGCAATTGCTGCGGGGAACACTGTGATACTAAAGCCTTCTGAGTTCACACCAAATGTATCTGGTGTCATACAACAAATTATTGCCGATGCATTTGATCCTGAATATATTAATATCATTCAAGGAAATGCTGATACAACTCAAACTTTACTTCAATTTCCTTTTGATTATATTTTCTTTACAGGTAGTGAACAGGTTGGACGCGTTGTTTATGGCGCAGCAAGTAAAAACTTAACACCAGTAACTTTAGAGCTTGGTGGAAAGTCACCTGCAATCATTGATGAGAGTGCAAATATTAAAGTTGCAAGTGAACGTATTTGTTTTGGTAAGTTTACAAATGCTGGGCAAACTTGTGTTGCACCGGATTACTTACTTGTAAACCGTAAAGTTAAAGATGAACTTATCAGTGCATTAAAAAAGACAATCACTGAATTTTATGGCACAAATATTCAAGATAGTCCAGACTATGGGCGAATTGTAAACCAAAAACATTATCATCGTTTAAACGAATTATTAAATATCCATTACCCTGAAATTACTTTCGGTGGTCAAACTGACATTAATGAAAATTTTATTGCACCTACGATTTTAGAAGGTACTACTTTCGATTCAAAAATTATGGAAAATGAAATTTTTGGCCCAATTTTACCTATTATAGCTTATGATGATTTTGACGAAGCAATTGATTTAATACGTACTAAACCTAAACCACTAAGTCTTTATTTATTTAGTGAAGATGAAAACAGTTCAGAGAGAATATTAAATGAATTATCATTTGGTGGCGGTGCAATCAATGATACCCTTATGCATTTAGCAAATCCTAACTTACCTTTTGGCGGTGTTGGTGCTTCCGGTATAGGAAAATATCATGGAAAATACTCATTTGATACTTTTAGCCATGATAAATCTTATATTTTCAAATCTACAAGGCTTGAATCAAGCCTATTGTTCCCTCCTTATAAAGGAAAATTTAAATATATTAAAGCATTTTTCAACAAATAGTATTTTGATATATTAAAGCATTTTTCAACAAATAGTATTTTGATATATTAAAGTATTTTTCAACAAATAGTATTTTGATATATTAAAGCATTTTTCAACAAATAGTATTTTGATATATTAAAGCCCGAAAACTTAATATAGTTTTCGGGCTTCTTATCGTTTGTTTTTATTTTAAGAACTGAACACAAACACCTTCTGGCGCATTTTGTGATTCATCTGATTTCTCTAATTTCCCAGTAACTTTATCTCGCTTAAATACAACTACTTCATAATTACCTTCTTGGTGAGCGCAAACTAAGAAATCATCTGATTCAGGAATATTAAAATCACGTGGAAATGCTCCGCCGCTCGCTACTATATCTACAAGTGAAATTGTTGATCCATTGTCTCCAACTTTAAATATAGCTATACTATCATGTCCTCTATTGCTGATATATAGGAATTTTTGATCATGAGATAATCTTACTGCAGCTAATTTTGTTGCACCTTCAAAATTTTCGGGTATTGTTGCATGGCGTTCAATTTCTGAGAACTCACCATTTTCATATGCCATAACACTTACAATATTTGATAATTCATGTACAACATAAGCAATTTTGCCATTTTCATGGAATGAAATATGTCGTGGCCCATCTCCGGGCTCAAAATCATATACAGCATATTCACTGTAGCCATTATCTCCAAATTCATATGTCACAATCTTGTCAGTCCCTAAATCCATGGCTACCACATATTTTTCATCTGGCGTTATACCAAGGTAATGGACATGAGGTTGCTCTTGTCTTTCTAATGGGCCTGTTGGATAGTCATGTGTTAACTCTTGGATTAAACGAATAACTTCACCAGTAGTCGGATTCGCTTCATAAATACGAGCCAGTCCTGCACCATAAACTGCCTCAAAGATATATTTTCCATCTGGTGAAACTGAAACATAACATCCGCTACCTTTTGTTGAAGCTAAACATTTATTAATAAGGCTAAGTTTGCTATCTTTTTCTATTTTAAAACTTGCGATACCGCAGTCTTCACCTTCACGTGTGACAGCATATAAAAATGAATGATGCTGATTCACGTATGTTGATGCTTCTAATTCATAACCCGTTTCTACCTCGACAACCGTTCCTGTTTGTTCATCTAATTCAAAACGGTAAATGCCCTTTCCCTCTTTTTTCGTATATGAACCGATATATCCTACTGTAGTCATGTAAACCCCTCCATATTATGATACTTTCATTTTAATAAATATTAATACTAAATGACAATATAATGGTTTTAGCGTTAATACGCCGTTTATAAATAATCCTATTGAAACTTGCATGACATAAATATATTTTACTTTTATTGAACTGACTTATCTTAATTAAACTTATCATTTTCTAACTTTCATTTTAATTATTATCTACTTTCTTTTATAAGATAACTGAGTTTTCAGACATTGGAATCAATGTTTTATTAAATATTGAAAAATAACTTGCAATAATACGAACAAGTGTTCTATTATTAAGTTGAGGTGATTGGATGCTTTCAAGTAAATATAATAATAAAGAAACAGATTACAGAAAAATACCTAGAGAAAAATTAAATCCTAATATTCCACAAGGGCGTGGTATGGTTAAATGGGCGCCTTTTGCAACGTTACCCGAACAATTTGAGGCAGTACAACAACATATCATTGATCAAAATAAAATTGACCGTCCTATTTTATCAGACGATCAATTAAATGAACTCAATATTCAACTACATCAAGCACTACATGCGAATACACCAGTGAATATCGAATACTATAAGAATGGTTGGTTAGAATATATCACATTGGAAATTAAGAATATTGATATGCTTCATATGTATTTGGAAGGATATCCACTTGCTACTTCAAACACAATAAAATTATCGCTTTTTGATATCACAAACATAAATCTAAAGCACCAACCAAAGTCGAATTAAAAGTCAATTATTGGATACACTTAATTCTCAGTCTTTCGACTGCATAAGCCTCCGTACCATCTTCATTCTGCAGATGTACGGAGGCTAAAAAAAATAGAACACTTAAAAGTGTTCTATCAGTAATTAATTATTAGATTCGATGTCTGAAACGATTTCTTTTGTTTTATTTTCGATATCTTCAAAGTCTTTTTTGAAAATATAAGCAAATACAACAGCACCTATTCCTGCTGCTAACGATACAGTAAGAATTGTACCGAATACAAATTTAAATAAACCTTTAATAAAATTCCACATTCTGTTTCACCTCAATAATTTATTAACATGTCTAACATTTATGATAGCATACTTAAAGACATCAATAAATATATACCCTTTTTCAAATAAATTATTCTTAGCATTCATAATATAAAATTACATTATAAATATACTAAATAACTATTATATACTAAATAGTTTGAAAAGAATTGGAATATTAATAACCATTTGAAGTAAACATGATACTACTATAAAATAATTATTAGATATTAATTACCCCACCAAGTTGACAGAGCATCTCTTAATTGTCCATAGTAATTTAACATAATCATCACCTCATTCAACTAAATTAAGCTTTAGTTTTAAAAGTTAATTTTATGATAACTTCCACAGCACGGTAATACAATTAACATGACGTTACAATGAGATAACATTATTGTAAGGTTACACTTAACATAGGAGTTTTTTTATGCAAAAAGTACAATCAGATATTTTAACGCATCGAGGATCACATTTTGATTTAGGCATCAAAACTGCTCAATGGATGCAGCAAACGCCAATGCTAAAAAACAGAGAAAAAGAATGGAAAAAGCGTATGCCTAGATTTGATATAAACATTAAAGAAACATATGATGTTTTCCAAATGTACGCACCACAAATTTGGGAAGAAATAAAAGGTATGCAAGAAGTTTTAAACCTTCCTACCAAACAAATGATACTAAACTTCGGACATTATCGTTTTACACCATTAAAAAATAGCGGCTGTACTGTATTTTTAGGTAATGATTACATGGTACGCAACTACGATTATCATCCTGCCACTTATGATGGTCGATATTTATTATTTCAACCAAATGATGGTGGTTTAGCACAGATTGGCCCAACTTCACGCGTAACTGGAAGAATGGACGGAATGAACGAAGCCGGCCTTTCTATGGGCTACAATTTCATGCATCGTAAACATCCTGGTGATGGTTTTGTATGTTACATGATTGGCAGAATTATTTTGCAGTACTGTAAAACTGTGCCAGAAGCAATTCAATTGTTAAAAGAAATCCCACATAGAAGTTCGTTTAGTTACATTGTTATGGATAAAAACCTAGAACATGCAATCATTGAAGTTACACCTCGTTCGATTAATGTGCGTTATGACCAAACTTGTACGAATCACTTTAAATTATTAACACATGAAAATAGAAATTATACAGCAGAATCAGAAGCGCGTTTAGAACGGCTTATTAAGCATAAACCAAAGCACTTAAATAAAGCAGAGGCCTTCAAGCTGTTTAATAATCCACAATATAAAATTTACAGTAAATTATTTAAAAGTTGGTCAGGCACGATACATACAAGCATGTATGAACCACAAAGTTTAACTGCACATATTGCAATCGGAGAAAATAATCATCCGACCAAAATAAACTTTGCAGATTGGATTAATGGACAAGCTTTATCCACAGATACACTTTTTGGTCATTTAGATACCGAATTAACTTTTGCAACATATTGAACTATATTAAAAAAGTGGGACGACGAAACCTAATTTTATTAAAAAGATTTCGTCGCCCCATACCAATAAAGATGACTAGGATTGAAAAAAGTATAAAATGATTACTTGAGCTGAAGCTCAGTCAACTATTAACAACAAGCACGAGTCAGGGGCGAATCAATGATGTCCCTAATTAATCAACCACTATATCCCCATCAGTAGTATATAGCTCTAAAATATTATCTCCATTTCCAACTTTTTCATTCATAAAATGCTTATTATTAACTTTTTTATCACCATGAAACGGATATAACTTAAGAAGTGTGTTTTTCGGAGCGTTTTTATAACTAATGTTAATATCTCCTTTTTTAGCAGATGCTTTAAAATTTGAATTGATGTCAGTATCAGATAATGTTATAGTTCCATTGTTTACTAATAACACTGAATCCTGAATAAGCGTATTTTCACCCGCTATTCTGGCATTTTCAGTTTTAATATTGGCATTATTTATTTCACTTTCTTTAAACGTTATAGCTGAATTTAATCCTTTATATTTTAACTTTCCAAACTTAGATTCATTTAAAATCACTTTGCCGCCATTTTTATGATTTTTTGATAAATTTGCATCATTTACATTTAATTGTTTAACAATTATAGTATTATATTTACTTGATGCATGTAGCTTATTTAATTTTTCTTCAGGCAAAGTGATAATTAAGTTATCCTCAAAATTTCTAAAAGGATTGTAATTTAAACCATAATGGTTTTCTAGTTTTTCAGTCTCTTTAACTTTCAACGTTTTATCATTATTGTTGATATCAAGATTTCTTTTACCTTTATATCTCACTGACGTTTTATCTCCAGGTTTAATTAAAACTTTACAATTTTCAGTTAAAACATCTAAATTATTAATATCTTTAGAATCTAATACTTTATTAACACTATTTAATTTTTCATTTTGTTTTTCAAAACCGAACCATGTAACACTTCCTAAAAGAAAGCATGTTATAAATAAAGTTAGCCCACCTAAAAATAACCGCTTCATAAATCTACACTTCCTTTAATTGTTCGGATATTCCATCTTAAGTATTTTAAAATTAAACGATAGACAAGTTGTGCTAATTTAGCAATAATTACAAATAAAACAATACCTAATCCTGTAAAAGAAAAAGCAAAAAAGTAATTACTTATCGCGAGGCTGATCATATGATTCAATAATCCATGAACAATTAACAATATTGGGCTAATAGTTAAGAAAAATGCAACGAGCAATAATGCACACATAAACACAGCTAGTATAACCATGGGTATCAAAATAATAATTAATGACAAAATCCCCATACCTAAAGAAGCCATAATTGCTCTGACAATATTTTTAGTATTTGGCCTATATTCGGCAGATACAATAGCATTTTTTGCCATTATCTGTTTACCAATCTGCTTTGGTGATTCTAAAGCTCCAATGATTTGGTATTCATTTTTTCCATTATTTTCTTGTTCAAAAAAATATTGTTCATATTCATACATCACTTTGTCTCGTTCATTTCGAGGTAGGTTTTCTAATTCTTGTTCTAGCGCATTTAAAAATGTGATTTTATCCAAGTTATCTACCGCCATTCAAATTGTAGGATTTAATCAATTTCTATTTCAATTCAAAAATGGCAAACCACTGCGGAGTGTCATTACCAAATTTAGTTACTATAAATTTCAATGCTCTATCTTTCACCATTTCTATGTACAAAAAATTTTAATATATTTTATTATCCAAATGTAACTTACAAAAGTTCAATGATTATATAATTAATTAATGTTTAAATATTATTAGTTAAAAAATAGATATCAAAAAGTTATGTAACTCAATGTTGTTTTACACTATTCATACTAAATCAATATAGCATAAACATTTAGTATTTTCATTTAAAACAAATATTAAAACTTATTACTTTTCTAAGTATTAAAAATTTTCTTTCATTTAAAATTGTTGATATAATAATAGCTAATAAATTAAAGGGGGAAAAATAATGACAAGTTTAGAAACTTATTTCAAAAACAGTCAACCACTTGATCAGTACATTGAGGATATGACTGAAAACCAAGAAAATTTACTAACAATTTATAAATCATTCTCACTTCCTCAAGATGATGAACGTCTTGAAAAAATCAAATCTTTACCTTACAGTAAAGTGCTTGTAATAACGGAAGATTGGTGTGGAGATGCTATGATGAACCTTCCTATTCTAAAGCATATAAGCGAAGAACTACACTTGGAAGTCAGAGTATTCCATCGCGATGAAAATACAGATTTAATAGATCAATACTTAACAAATGGCACAGCTAGATCCATTCCAATATTTGTTTTTCTAAATGATGACTTTGAACAACAAACTGTTTGGGGTCCTCGTGCTAGACAAGTCCAAAACTTTGTAGATGAAACGCGTTCAAAATTACCTGAAAAAGACGATCCTACATTTAAAGATAAATCTGCAGAAACACATACAATTATTGCAAATCGTTATAAAACAGACTCACAAATGTGGAAGCATGTTTACGATTCAATCTTAGATAAATTAATCACTAAATAATTAAACACGTATGAATTGGATTAGCTTTACTACAATTCATACGTGTTTTTTATTGAAGTTTAATTTCTACTATTAAATATCTTTTTTAGATGCATAGAATAGATTAATAATAAATAAAATAACAATTGAAGCTGAGGTAATAAACCATTGCCAATTACTAAATGTATAATCTCCAGAAGTCGTTTTCGATGTTAAATAACTAAATGGAATATATTTTAATGAGTCTTGTATATTATCTCCAATTTTTGGAATCATTGGTAAGAAAGGCTCTGCAAAAGGAACAATCAATACTAAGAAAATCCCTAATGTGAATATAAGCGCTGTTTTAGGCACTACTAATGCAAATAAATATAATAGTAATCCAAAGAATAAATGGAACATTAGGAAAAACCATAATAATTCAAAAATTTTATCAGTTTTAATATTTTCACCATCTACAATACCCTGAACAATTAAAACAAATGCAACAAGAATTGTTGTTATTAATATGGCAATTAATATAATAGAAACAACTTTTGCAACAACATAACCTACACGACTCGATGTTTTATTCATATATAATTGAATCGTACCTTGTGAAATATCACGTGTGATTGTTTTTATTACAAAAAGTAGTCCCATAATAGAAAAGAACCAACTACCTATTGAAAGTAATGTATTACCGTTCATTTCATCAGATTGTTGAACAAATAAAATTGTAAATCCAATCATTGGTAAAATAGTCAATAATAATGCTAAGTAAGTTAAAGGACTTTTAAAAATACTAATCAAGTCATATTTTACAAGTTGAATACTGTTCATTATTGGCCACCTTTCTGATTGATATTGAAGTACGTATCACGTAAAGAACTTTTGCGTGTTTCAATAAACTCAGGGAAAATTTCTTTACTTGCTAGTCCTTTTAATATGTCTTTATAGTTTTTTTGAGCCTTTAATATAACTTCTCCTGTCTCTCTTTGAGACTGTATAACATCAAAGTGTTCATTTAAATAAGCTAATCCTGCTTCAAAGTCACCCGCTTCAAGGTTCAATACTGTAGAATCAGTTGGGGCGCCTTCTTTCATATCAACATCTTGCACAAATGTACCATCTCTTAAAAAGACTGCTCTATCACAAATTAATTCTATATCCTCAAGTTTATGACTTGAAATCAAAATTTTCATATCTAGTTCCTGAACAAGCGATTGTATCGTTTTTAAAACGTCAATTGAGCCATCAGGATCCATTCCATTTGTTGGTTCATCTAATATTAAATATTTAGGCTTATTCATTAAAGAAACTGCAATGGCTAACTTTTGTTTCATACCCATTGAATATTTTTTAATTTTCTTTTTAATATAACTACGCATTCCAAATGCATCAATAATTTGATCAGCATACTTTTTATCAAATCCTTTTCCTAACACATTTGCAAAAAGTTTCAAGTTATATAAGCCAGATTTATTATCATATAGTTTAGGGTGTTCTATTAAATAACCTACGTTTTCTTTATTACTTAATTGAACTTCACCTTTATAATTTACAATGTTGCCATTCATCACTTTCATTAAAGTGGTTTTACCCACCCCATTTTTACCTATTAAACCAACAATTTGACTATGGCCAAAATCAAAATCAATATGGTCTAATACATTATTATTACCATATGTTTTAGTAATTTGTTTTAACTGCATAATGCGCCTCCTTTAAAGTTAATTTAGCTTTTTATATTGAATGATATAATTTACTCCTAAAAATATAACACTTAACAATAAGAAGCCATAGTTAAAGAAATCTTTAAAATATCTTAAATGTTCAAAGTCATAATCAAATAGTACAGAACAACCAATAATGATAATTGCAATGACAAAAGGTAAGAAAATTAACATTCCTAACACATAAGGAATAAATGAAATATATTCTGCCTTTTGTTCTATAAACCGCTTAAAACCTAATGGTATCGCGAAAAGATTAATGGCAATATAAGAAAATGGCAATGTGAAGTTAATATTAATTGTATTACTTGAATAGTTATCATTGGATATGCCATATAAAGATAAGATACCTGCACCAACCAAAGTAAATACCAAAACAGTTATATAGTTCGCATTTAGTAAAGATAATTTAGAAACCGGTAAACTGGCAAAAAAATCATATGCCTGTTTATGTCCTAACTTTTTATTAAATCTAAAAACATGTCCTGAATCTAACACTGAAATAACTACTAGTACCATAACAAGTGCAGAATAAAGCACTTTATTTATCAATGTGTCATGATTCAAAATTAATTGTAGAGGTGAAACAATCAGTAAAACTGCATATAAAACAATCGTCCATTTGCGTAACTTAAGGTTTCGAATAAGTAAATTTTTCATCTTATACCTCCCACATTGTTAATTATTAGAAAGTCCCAAATTATGCTTTGGGGTTCCTTTTTCGAGGTAAACCATTAAGTCTTCAATTGTTGGACTCGTGATTGCAACAGCATTACCAAATATTTCATAGAACACATTAGCCTGTGTTGTTAACGCAGTATAACCCGTTTTATTAATTTCAAAATATTGAGTTAAATGCATTAACTCTTCATCAATTTGGTTGGAATCACCTTTGACAATTTTAAATTGAGTTAAAAGATGATCTAAAAAGTCATTTAAAACAACTTCGCCATCCTTAATATAAACTAAATAATCAGCAATTTTCTCCAAATCAGAAATAATGTGTGTCGATAAAAAAACAGTCTTTCTTTCATCAATAAGTTCTTTTTGAATGATATCTAAAACTTCATTTCTAATTATAGGATCTAAACCTGAAGTAGGTTCATCTAAAATAAATAGTTCAGCTTGATGACTAAATGCGATTGCAATAGATAACTTCATCTTCATTCCCGTTGAGAATGTTTTAATCTTTTTATTAAAAGGCAAATCAAATAATCCAACATAATGTTCAAAAACATCATGGTTCCAATAACTATAAAATGGCGCAATATAATTTTCGATTTTTTTAATTGTCCATTTGTCATTAAGATATAATTCCGAATAAATAAAACCAATTTTATCTTTTATTGCTACAGCGTTATTTTTCATTTTTTGATTAAAAATTAATATTTCACCATCATTGGGCTCAATTAAGTCCATGATTAACCTGATAATTGTAGTTTTACCAACACCATTTGCACCGATGAAACCAGTTACAAAACCTTGAGGAACTTCAAATGAAATATCATTTAATTGAAATTCTTTAAATTGATAGTTAATATTTTTCAATTCTATAGCATTCATTCGTCGCCCTCCTCATAAATCAACGATAAAATTTCTTGTAACTCAGATAAAGTCATCCCAATGGTCTTGGCTTCTTTACTCATTGATTTGGCTAAGGACTCAATAACTATAAATTGTTTTTCTTTTAAAATTGAACTATCCTGTTCCTTCACAAATGTACCTTTTCCTCTTATGGTAAAAACAAAACCATCTTTTTCTAAATCTTCGTAAGCACGTTTCGTAGTGATCACACTAACACTTAAATCCTGCGCCAGTTCTCTCATTGATGGCAAATGTTCTCCAGGAGTAACGTGTCCTTTTAAAATGTTCTCTTTTACTTGTTGTTTGATTTGTTCATAAATCGGTCTTTCACTACTGTTTTTTAAAAGTATTTTCATTAACGTCCTCCCCTATAACTGTATATACACAATATATACAATATATACACGCTTGTAAAGCCAAATTTTCATTTTTACTAAAAACTTTAAAGTGATTAAAAATTTTGAGCTAAAATAAGTGCAAATAACTATACCATTTAAAATAAAAAAAAGACTAACCCACATAAAATGGTCAGCCTTATCCAATATGAAAGAGAGAGATGTCTCACTCTTATTACTTATTTCTTTTTATTATTTTGATTATTTTTTTTGCGTCTATCATTACTTCTATTTATAAATGCACAAATCATAAACATAATTGCTGCAATTAATAATTTTATGCCTGAATTTTCATGTCCAGTAGCCTGTAAATAGTAACCAACGACAAATAATACAATAGCAATAATCACAAATATTTTTGTTAAATGCTTCACTATACTCACCTCAAATAATTACATTGTATCAAAATTTACTCACAATTTCTAAAACTCATTCATACTATTCTAATTTTAAAATTATCTTATTATTAATTTGCATTACATGCAATAGAATATATTGTTTGCAGTTTATACTTGGCGGTGCTAAAATATAATTGTATCCACGAATTATACTACACAACCCCAAGTCTGATAGCGCAGACTTGGGGTTTTTTGTGTAAGGCCACCTATTTGTCTTTCCACTTATTTTCTAACCAAACACGGAATACAACAAGTAAGCCACCTGTTATTAAAGTTACTAAAATTTCTTGCCACCACGTAATCATACTACACCCCCCACAAAAAAAGTACCATGTAGGATTTTGATGGCCTATCTATATTCTAACATAAAACAGAACACCTGTTCGCATAAAATGACCTTAAATTTATATTTTTCTTATAAAATGTTTGCAACGCTTTAATTTTGACTGATTTCAAGATAATATAGTTATATCATTTAAAAAGTAAAGAGAGGTTAACAAACTATGAATCCTTTAGCTTTAGATTTAAACGAGCAATTATCTAAATCCAATCCAGAAATTGCAGATATGCTTTCTGATTTAGGCAAATTAATGTATTATCCAAAAGGCATTTTATCACAATCCGCAGAAGCGAAAGCTACTAAATATAATGCCACAATCGGTATGGCAACATATAAAGATAGTAAAATGTATGCTGAAACGTTAAATGATATGTTCAATCATTTAGAACCAAATGACATCTTTCCGTACGCACCTCCTCAAGGTTTAGAAGCACTTCGTGATTTATGGCAACAAAAAATGTTGAAAGACAATCCTGATTTAACTGCGAACCACATGACAAGACCTATTGTTACAAATGCATTGACACACGGTCTATCTATTGTAGGAGATATGTTCGTTGATAGCGGTGACACAATTTTACTACCATCACATAATTGGGGTAACTATAAACTAGTATATAGTACAAGACATAGTGCTGAAATTGAAACATATGATATCTTCGATGAGCACGGACATTTTACCACTGAACAGCTTGTTCATACTTTAGAACAATATGACAAAGATAAAGTTATTTTAATCCTAAATTATCCTAATAACCCAACTGGCTACACGCCTACTAAAGATGAAGTAGCCGTTATTGTCGATGCCATCAAATCACTTGCAGAGCGTGGTACTAATGTTATTGCATTAATAGA
Organism: Staphylococcus sp. GDY8P45P; assembly: GCF_017892745.1. NCBI lineage: Bacteria > Bacillati > Bacillota > Bacilli > Caryophanales > Staphylococcaceae > Staphylococcus > Staphylococcus sp. GDY8P45P. The sequence continues at coordinate 71,523 of NZ_JAESLS010000022.1, forward strand.
TGACGCTTACTATGGTTTATTCTATGAAGATGTTTACACGCAATCTCTATTTACTGCATTAACAAATTTACATTTACCTAATTTATTACCTATCCGTTTAGATGGAGCTACTAAAGAATTCTTTGCATGGGGATTACGCGTAGGCTTTATCAGTTTTGGTGTTAACGCTCCTATTACAAAGCAAGTCTTAGAAGCCAAAGTAAAAGGATTAATTAGAAGTAATATTTCTAGTGGACCTATGCCCTCTCAAAGTGCAGTTAAATATGTACTTGAAAACCATGATCAATTTGATAAAGAAATTCAAAAGAATATTGATACATTAAATGCGAGATACCAAACTACAAAATCTGTTGTTTATGACGAAAAATATTCAACATATTGGCAACCCTATGATTTTAACTCTGGATACTTTATGGCGCTTAAAGTTAAAAATGTTAATCCAGAACAATTGCGTAAGCATTTAATCGAAAATTATTCTATTGGTATAATTGCATTAAATGATTCTGACATTAGAATTGCTTTTAGTTGTGTAGAAAAAGATGATATCCCTCATGTCTTTGATTCAATAGCTAAAGCCATTTCTGATTTACAAAATGTATAAAAAAAAGATGAAATTGCTATGAATAGCAATTTCATCTTTTTTAATTTATTGTTGTTGTTTTAAAACACGTGACATTTCTTCAATTTTACCAGCATGTAAAGGAATATGAATGGCATTTAATACCAACAATTCATCCAATGTATTACAACCTGCGATTGTTTCAGTTAATTCTGTTTGTAGTTCTTCATCTGAAAGTTTTTGAGCGCGCTCTGGTAATGTCTGTAAATCGTTCAATATTTCATCAATTTTTGGTATTGTTTCATCTCCCCAATTTTCTGGTGATGAACCATAACCAAATAAGCGTGTGTATTGTTCTATATCAACTGTATTTTTATCATATAGAGATAAAGCAGATTCAAATATAGTTAAAACATGACCATATTGCCAATGTATTGTATTTGGAAATAAATCAATTTTATCGTCCAATACTTGGTCATTATTCCAATTATCATAACCTGAAATTAAATAATTAACACCCATATCAATAACATCATATACTGATTTCTTAGTCATAATTTAATTCCCTCCACTCTTCAAATATCGTGCAGCTAAAATATGTTGCAACTATTAAAACTTACACCCACTCTCTACCCTTTTATTTAATACTTATTCACATTACTAAAATTATTAACAATGAATATTATGATTATTAAGCCCTTCACATTAATTCAAAATTCTGATATAAACTATAAGTAAAAAGCTTGTACTAACATTTTATTATCATTAATTTTCAAGATTTATAACATTTTTATTTTTGCTTTAATCTAAACTGTGATATAAAATAAGACGCTTCTCAAAAAGGTTTATGCTTAATGAGAAACGTCAATGATTAACTTCAATGAAGTTTGATTTTAAATTTCTATATTATTTTGTCATGTCAACCAACTAACATTGATGTAATAACCTCAATAGCTATATTACATCATTCCTGGCATACCGCCCATACCTGGTTGTGGGTCATTGTTATTTTCTTCAGGAATATTGGCTACGACTGCTTCAGTTGTTAAGAACATTGCTGCAACACTTGCTGCGTGTTGAAGCGAAGAGCGTGTTACTTTAGTTGGGTCTACGATACCAGCTTCAAGCATATTTACCCATTCATTAGTAGCCGCATTAAAGCCAACGCCAACTTCTGAATTTTTAAGTCTTTCAACTATAATTGAGCCTTCTAAACCAGCATTCTCTGCTATTTGACGTACAGGAGCTTCTAAAGCTTTTAAGACAATATTAACCCCAGTAGCTACATCGTCTTCAGCTTCAATTTTCGATACTTTATCAAAAATGTTAATAAATGCTGTGCCACCGCCTGCTACGATGCCTTCTTCAACAGCAGCTCTTGTAGAATTTAAAGCATCTTCAATACGTAATTTACGTTCTTTTAATTCTGTTTCACTTGCAGCACCAACTTTAATTACTGCAACACCGCCTGCTAATTTTGCTAAACGTTCTTGTAATTTTTCTCTATCAAAATCAGAATCAGTTTCTTCAATTTGTGATTTAATTTGACTTACTCTTGCATCGATATTGTTTTGATCACCATCACCATCGACAACTGTAGTATTGTCTTTAGTAATTTCAGCTTTGTTAGCAGTACCAAGCATATCAATTGATGCATCTTTAAGTTCTAGGCCTAAATCGTCAGTAATCACTTGTGCACCTGTTAAAATTGCTAAATCTTCTAACATAGCTTTACGACGATCACCAAATCCAGGCGCTTTTACTGCTACTGCTGTGAATGTACCACGCATACGGTTTAAGACTATATTTGTTAATGCGTCGCCTTCAACGTCATCAGCTACAATTAAAATTGGACGATTAGCTTGAACCACTTGTTCTAATAACGGTAAAATATCTTGGAAAGATGAAATCTTTTTATCTGTAATTAAAATATACGGTCTTTCTAACTCTGCAACCATCTTATCTGAATCTGTGACCATATATGGAGATTGATAACCTCTGTCGAATTGCATACCCTCTACAACTTCTAATTCAGTATTAAAGCCACTTGACTCTTCAATTGTAATAACACCGTCATTTCCAACTTTTTCCATTGCTTCAGAAATATATTTACCAATTTCTTCATCAGCTGCTGAAATAGAACCAACTTGAGCGATTTCATTTTTATTATCTACATTTTGTGAAATTTCATGTAAAGCTTCAATCGCTACTTCTACAGCTTTGTCGATACCTTGACGTAATCCAACTGGATTAGCACCACTTGTAACATTTTTTAAACCTTCTTGAATCATTGCTTGTGCTAATACAGTAGCTGTTGTTGTACCATCACCAGCGATTTCATTTGTTTTATTTGCTACTTCTTGTACTAATTTAGCACCCATATTTTCATAAGGATCTTCTAATTCAATTTCTTTTGCAATCGTTACACCATCATTAGTAATTAATGGTGAAGTGTACTCTTTATCTAATACAACATTACGCCCTTTAGGACCAATTGTAACTTTAACAGCATTTGCTAATTTATCTACACCTCTTAGCATAGATTGACGTGCATCTTCAGAGAATTTTAAATCTTTAGCCATATTTCTTAACCTCCATGTTGTTAGTATGATTTATCGTTTTATAATTTATTATTCAATAATTGCTAAAATATCATCTTCGTTAAGGATTAAATATGTTTCGTCTCCACGTTTAACTTCTGTGCCAGCATATTGTTGAAAAACAACGTTATCGCCTTCGTTCACTTCAGGAGCAACTCGAGAACCATCTTTTAAAATACGTCCTGCACCTACTGCAATTATCGTACCTTCATTTGACTTCTCTTTAGCGCTATCTGTTAATACAATACCACTTTTTGTTGTTTGCTCTTGTTCTATTTTTTGAATAATTACTCGGTTACCTAATGGTTTTAACATTGATTGTTCCTCCTTAGAATTGGAAATCTTTAGCACTTCATTACCTTGAGTGCTAATCTAATTTCTATAATAATCAAAGTTGGTCAACATTTCAAGTTAAAACCATCGTTGTATATTTTGTGTGTGACGATAATTTACGCTAAAATAAGATATAAACTATTTTTTGGAGGTTCATTATGTCTCGTTTGTGGGTATCCATATTGACATTAATTATTTATGGTCTAGCGCAATATGGTGTTATATTTTTACATATGGCAGGTTTTTTCAACAATTTAAGTGGTAAATCGTTAATGTTTACCAATATTTATACACAAGTTATTTTATTTATAATCGCATCAATCATTATCATTATAATCAATAATTTCATTGCTAATCCAACACAATTAGAACAACGAACAAAAGAAAAGAAACGCTACGCAATATTATGGGCGCTCGTTGGATATGTTTGTGTTATGGTCTATCAAATTATTGCTAATTTAATTAATATGTTCGTATTAGGTGGTCCACAATCAAGTCCAAATACTGAAAGGTTAATGAAAGTAGCTCAGGATATTCCCGTCTTCATTATTTTAATTTCAGTCGTAGGTCCAATCCTCGAGGAATATGTATTTAGAAAAGTTATTTTTGGTGAGTTATATCAACTTATGAAAGGTAATAAAACCCTAAAATTCATAGTAGCTTCAGTAGTAAGTTCTATTATATTTAGTGCTGCACATGGTGATCCAGCCTTCTTCATCATTTACTTTGGTATGGGAATGATTTTTTCAGGGTTATACGCTTTTACAAAACGCATATGGGTACCTATTGCTGTACATATGATGCAAAATGGTTTTGTGGTAATAATTCAAGTTTTAATTGGCCCAGAAAAAATAAAAGAATTACAAGAAACTACTTCTTTTATTTTCAGTCTTATTATTTAACAAATTTGGAAATAACTTCTATGCTCAAAATAAAGGACTAATCCATACTATTGAATGGATTAGTCCTTTTTATATTTCAATTATTCATTATTTTTATTTTTACGATGAACAAAGTAACCAACTACGACACCAATAAATATCATAAAAATAGCTGTTATTAAAGCGAATAAAGTACGTTCAAATTTTATATCGATAGTATTTTTTGAATTTTTGTCTGCAGTTTCAGTCATTTCTTCATCGCTGCTAGAGTGATACTCATATTTACCTGAAGCACTTTCCGTTTTTGGATTTTTTAAATCTGGCATTGATCCAATTTCACCAGTAATCAAAGCTAATACTTGATTATCCAAATTTTGATAATAATCTTGTGATTTCAAAGGATTAAAATACTGAAATTTAAAATAATTCGTTCCTTTCTGTAACTCATTTAAAAAAGCATTATCATCAAATCGTTGTGGTCTAAGAATGGATAAAATATCTCTGTTAGAGATTTTTTGTTCACCATTATTTAATTGTTTTACTTGGTTTACGACAAAAGGATTATATTTAAACGAACCGGTAGACATTTGATTAAATCTATTTAAAATTTGACGATCACTATTTGTACTGCTCGACGTTTGACTTGTATCTTGTTTAACTGACAAGTCTCCATAATTTATTTCATTTTGATTTTTGTTTGGTTGCGTATTTTCACTTGGTCTTTTTAAGTTTGGTCGTGTAGGGTTTGAAGGTTTGACTGGTTGTGTTGGCTGATACGCATCGCCATTACCACTTCTATGGTTTCCATTACTTGGTTTATTTGGGTAATGTGTTTGTGGAGGTGTCAAATTCGGTCGGTCTGGATTTGTCGGTACGCCTGTTCCTCCATTGGAACCAGATGTACTTCCTTCACTTGGATTATCTGGTTTTGATGACGTGCCTCCCCCATCATTAGGTCGATCAGGAGTCGTCGGTACACCTGTTCCTCCATTTGAACCAGACGTATCTCCATTACTTGGTTTGTCTGGTTTTGGCGACGTGCCTCCACCTCCATTTGGTCGGCCTGGGTTCGTTGGTTCGTCTGTCCCTTCATTTGTACCAGAGTTATCTCCATCGTTTGAATCAGACGTGCCTTCATCACTTGATCCATCTGGTTCTGATGGTGTACTCTCATCATCTTCGTTTGGTTTGTCTGGTTTTGATGGCTCTCCTGTATTATCGTCTTCACTTGAATCAGACGTGTCTCCATCGCTTGGTTCGTCTGTCCCTTCATTTGTACCAGTGTTATCTCCATCATTTGAATCAGACGTATCTTCATCACTTGGTTCATCTGGTTCTGATGGTGTACTCTCATCTTCATTTGGTTGATCTGGTGTTGATGGCTCCTCTGTATTATCGTCTTCACTTGAACCTGATGTGTCTCCATCACTTGGATTGTCTGGTTCTGATGGCGTACTTTCATCTTCGTTTGGTTGATCTGGTGTTGATGGCTCTCCTGTATTATCGTCTTCACTTGAATCAGACGTGTCACCATCGCTCGGTTCATCTGTCCCTTCATTTGTACCAGAATTATCTCCATCACTTGAATCAGACGTGTCTTCATCACTTGGATTGTCTGGTTCTGATGGTGTGCTTTCATCTTCGTTTGGTTCATCTGGTGTTGTTGGCTCTCCTGTATTATCGTCTTCACTTAAATCAGACGTGTCTCCATCGTTTGGTTCATCTGGTTGAACTGGTGTATCAGTACCTTCATTATTAAATACGTCATCGTCTACTGATTTTTCTTTTTCACCTGAATTTAATTTATCAGCTGACAACTCATTTTTTATTGTATTATTGTTTTCAACGTTAGTGTCAAAATTTTCTTTACCATCTGTGCTATAAAGGTCGGAAATTGAAGGTACAAAATTTGAACGTCCCATGTCATCATTTCCAGCTAAAACATCTTTTGTATCAGTTGATATATTATTATTTTGATCTTCAGCTGCCTGAATCGGTTTTGATAATAAAGAAGCACTTATAGCAAAAGCGAAGCTAGAAACTAATATTTTATTCATTTTATACCCTTTCATTTTCTCACCTCCATAGTAATAAACCTTATATTCATTATAATTATATTAGAAAGCTCACTTTTTTTCATTAAATAGATGGTTATTGAAAGGAAAAAGTAATAAATCTGAAATTTTTTGTAAAAAGCCTATTTACAAAATCTGATATAATTATTATACTAGATATATATTTTGAATTAATAAAGGAGCTACTATAATGGGATTATTCACTAAAAAATCAAAAGATTTAGATGCATTTCAAAAAGCAATAGAAACGAGACGTACAATTTATAGTTTAAATAAAGAAATTTCAATTTCTGATAAAGAAGTTGAAAATATAATTGAACATGCAATTAAACATGTACCCTCTTCATTTAACTCACAATCTACACGTATTGTTTTATTATTAAATGATAATCATGATAAATTCTGGGAAATCACAAAAGAAGAACTAAAAAATACAATGGGACCTGATCGCGATTTCCAACCTACCGCTGATAAAATTGATAATTTTAAACATTCATACGGTACAGTTTTATACTTTGAAGATGAAGAAGTCATCGAAAGTTTACAAAATCAAATGCCTAACTATGCAGAAAACTTTGCAATCTGGTCAAGCCAAACAAACGCTATGCATCAATTCGCTATTTGGACAGCACTAAGTACTGAAGGTATCGGTGCTTCATTACAACATTATAACCCACTTGTAGACGTAGCAGTATCTGAAGCTTTTGATATTCCTAAAACTTGGAAACTTATGGCACAAATGCCTTTCGGTAATATTCGTGAAGAAGCTAGCGAAAAAGAATTTAATGATATAGATAAACGCTTCCTTATAAAAAAGTAAAAAATTAAATATCTACAGAATGACAAGATATTTTACATCCACCATCAAAAAACATAGACAAAAATAAATTTATTTATATACGTTTATATAACTATCATTATATGAGGCAAAGACTTTCATGTCTTCGCCTCTTTTTTATACTTGCTTTATAATACTATTAACCAAATTTTGAATTTTCTAAATATATTTAGTATATTTAGTCTAACACTAATACAAGGGGTGAAATTGATGAATATAGAAATCTTTCAACTTAAAATTGAACCAGCAAATGTTTCATTTAATGAAACAACCATTAAAAATTGGTTCTCTAATTATGTAACAACTGAAACAGATGTTGTTGTATTGCCAGAAATGTGGAATAACGGATATGCCTTACCCCAATTAAACAAACTAGCTGATCAACAGTTATCACGAAGTTTTGAATTTATTTCAAAATTAGCTATACAATATCAAGTAGATATTGTAGCAGGTTCTGTGTCTAATATTATGAAAGAAAATGTATATAACACTGCCTTTGCAGTATCGAAACAAGGCTATTTAATCAATAGTTACGATAAGGTACACCTCGTCCCGATGCTAGATGAGCCACTCTTTATGAGTCCAGGTAACGCTGTGCCTGAGCCTTTTTCACTTTCTAACGGAGTGAAAATTGCACAAAATATTTGTTATGACTTACGTTTTCCTGAAATATTACGTTATCCAGCACGTAAAGGTGCAGAAATCGCATTTTATGTAGCGCAGTGGCCAAGTGTTAGATTAGACCATTGGATTGCTTTACTAAAAGCACGTGCGATAGAAAATGATATGTTTGTCGTCGGTTGTAACACCTGTGGTGATGATGGTAAAACTGAGTATGCTGGTAACTCAATGATTATTAATCCAAATGGTGAAATTATAGATCAACTCAATGACAAAGAAGGAAGATTAAGTTGTTCACTAAATTTAGATGAGGTTGTCAAACAACGTGAAGCAATACCAGTCTTTAAAAATTTGAGACCACACCTTTATAAATAAACATAAAAAAACCGTGAGCTTGGGAGGGACTCACGGTTTTTTGTAACTTATTATTAAGGGAATGTTTTATACAGTTATTTCTCTATCTATTTTTTGGGGATGTTATTAATTATGAAAAAAATTAGTGAATTTACCGATTAAAATGATAAATTGAATGATGTTTACGATAGCTTACATGTTTAAATTTTAAATTGTCTCTGTTATAGACAAAGTTAAAATAGATTTGATTTGAGACTGGGAAAGGTCTACAAATACAAATTTAAGGGATTTGCTTAACGTATTAAGCGAGTTGTGTACTAATCTAGTACTATTTTACGAAACCACTAGCTATTACTGAAAAGGTTCTTGTCACAACATCAGCCTCCTCTTGTCCGTATTCAAAGAAATGAAACCGACAACTAAACTTGTAACTCCAATAACTATACGAAGATACAGTTACAATTTAGTAAAGTCAATTAGACTCCTGCTCAAAAGCCTAATTAACATCTTCATTTAAACGGTTAAGTCTAAATAATTTTATCACTTCTTTGTGATACAAGTATATTAAACCATGGATTTCTAGAATTGCGTTTAATAATTCCTAACTCGTTATATTTCATACTTATTTGTTAAGAATTATATGTTAAAATTAAAAAGATAAGAAATTCAAACAGTTAGGAATACAAAACTTACAGTTAAGCAATGAGACGCCTAAAATATAATTAAAATTGTATAATACGGGTGAGGAGAGAATAGCCATGTCAAGGGGAATTGATAACAAAATTGAAAACTTAGCACGATATCTTCAACAAAGAAATAATCTTGATCATCTTGAGTTCCTAAAACTCCGTTTAGGCATGCAAGTTTTTGTTAGCAATCTTGCGAAAACTATTGTAGTTTATGGCATTTCAATCCTTTGCCATATATTTTTATACACTCTAACTGTACACTTATCTTATTATTTGATTAGACAGTATGCACACGGTGCACATGCGAAGTCATCGCTTTCGTGTCATATTCAAAACATTGTTTTATTTGTTTTACTGCCATGGTTTATTGGGTATATAAAAGTGGATATTATACTAATGTATATACTTGCTTTATTAGGTTTTATTATTTTAGTTATTTATGCACCTTCAGCAACTAAAAAACAACCGATTCCAATAAAACTTAGAAAAGGTAAAAAAATTAAAACAATCGTTGTAACTTTATTATTATTGTGTGTTTCATTAATCTTTAAGGAGCCGTATTCACAATTTGTGCTTTTAGGCATTACACTTATTGCGTTTGCACAACTCCCGATATTTTTTCCTAAGGAGGATGTTTAGATATGCATATTTTTGAATCTATTGTAAACTTATTCGTTAAATTTTTTAGTGTTTTAGGAGCAGTTTCAGGTGGAAAAGTTTGTAGTGCTTTTTTTGATGAACCAGAAGTTCCGAAAGAAATAACAGATTTATACAAATAATCTATTCATTAGAAAGAGTGTATAAGTATGGTAGTTTTTAATTCCGTAGTATTAGCATCGATTCAAGCAGTACTATTATTTTTTAATATTAAGACTTTAACAAATATAAAATATGTTTTTAGGGATTATATCGCAATGATTTGCATTATAATCCCTTCAACTGTTCTTTATTACTTTTTCAATGAAAAAGCAACCATTTTTTTATTGATAGCTATCGTTATATTTATGTATAGAAGAAAGCAAACCATAGGTGTCGTTGCAGCATTGATCAGTTTTTTCATCTTATATATGGCTAACTTCATTTCTATTTGGCTAGCTACTCAATTAATAGAAGTTATCACATTAAATTATATTTTTAGTTCATTCTATGCAGTAAGTTTTATCTTAATTGCAATAAGTTTAGGATACATAATAAAGTATTTTTTTATAAAAATGTCAACTTCATTTTTATCTTTAAATAAAATATATCTTTCAATTGTATGCTTGTTTTTACTCACAGTTTTACTGTTAATTTATTTTTATTTACCAAATTCCATTTTATCATTTTCAGATATTAAATTTGTTGTAATCATGTATGCAGTGGTCATTATTACTACTGCTATTTTAATCATTACTATTTCCTTCAGCATTATACGACAAATTCAATATAAACGTAATATCAAAGAAATAGAAAATTATTATAAATATACGTTGCAAATTGAAAAAATTAATAATGAGATGCGTAAATTTCGACATGACTATGTTAATATACTTTCAACATTATCTGATTATATCCGAGAAGACGATATGGAAGGTTTACGTAAGTATTTTAATGAAGAAATCATACCAATGCAAGATAATATGCAAATGAAAACACTTAAAATTAATGGCATTGAAAATTTAAAAGTTCGTGAAATTAAAGGTTTATTAACAACTAAAATATTACAAGCTCAAGAAAAAAATATAAGATTGAGCATTGAAGTTCCAGAACCAATTGAAAAAATTGATATGCCTATTATCAATTTAAGTAGAGTTATTGGTATTTTATTAGACAATGCCATAGAAGCATCAGAAAAAATTGAAGATGACCCTTTAATTCGCATTGCTTTTATCAAAAATGAAGATGATTCAGTGATGTTTATCATCATGAATAAATGTAAACCTGATATGCCTAGAGTGCATACTTTATTCCAAGAAAACTACTCAACAAAAGGAAAAAATCGTGGTTTAGGATTATCTAACTTAAAGGAAATAACCGATGCAACTTCCAATGTTTTATTAGATACAACTATTGATAATAATTACTTTATCCAAAAAGTAGAAATATTAAATTCTAATTCATAAGGATGTGTAAATATGAAAATATTCATTTGTGAAGATGATGTAAGACAACGTGAAAATATAGTTTCAATTATCAATAATTACATCATGATAGAAGAAAAGCCAATGGAAATTGAAGTAGCTACGTCAGATCCTTATGAGGTATTAGAACGTGCAAAAGAACTTAAGGATATTGGTTGTTATTTTCTTGATATACAATTAGAAGCTGATATTAATGGCATTAAATTAGCAAGTGAGATTAGAAAATACGATCCAGTGAGCAATATTATATTTGTCACAAGTCACAGTGAGCTCACTTATTTAACTTTTGTATATAAAGTTGCTGCTATGGATTTTATTTTCAAAGATGATCCTGATGAATTAAAATCAAGAGTAATTGATTGTCTCGAAACATCAGAAACTCGATTGAAGCTACTTTCAAAAGAAAACACAGTTGAAACAATCGAGCTCAAACGTGGCAGTAATTCTATTTATGTACAATATGATGATGTAATGTTTTTTGAATCTTCTTCGAATTCACATCGTTTGATTGCTCATCTAGACAATAGGCAAATTGAATTTTATGGTAATTTAAAAGAAATCGATAATTTAGATGAACGATTTTTTAGATGTCATAATAGTTTTGTTGTTAATAGACACAATATAGAATCCATTGATTCTAAGTCTCGTATTGTTTACTTCAAAAATAATGAACACTGCTACGCGTCCGTACGTAATGTCAAAAAAATTTAATACATAAATTAATAGGCAGAGACAATTCATTGTCTCTGCCTATTATCATTAAAGCACACTTCTCAATTTATTGAGTTAGTGGGACTTATACATGCGCTAATGCTCAAATAATCCTTAATCCCTATTATCCCCACACTCATCTTAACGAAATTGGATTCATTGAATAAGATTGCTTTCCACGTTCACTCTTTTAATATTCAAGTACCTCATTAACTTCATCTAAACTAGGTATACTCTCAATCGCGCCATATTTAGTAGTAACTTTTGCAGCAACTATGTTACTAAATTGAAGTATATCTTCACCTTGGAGTTTTAATGCTTCTATTGGATTCACAATATCAGATACTGCCAATCTATTAATTAATGCTCCTATAAAAGCATCGCCAGCGCCAGTAGTATCTATCACTTTCACTTTATAACCAGGGTGATCAATCACTGTGCCATCTTTAAAATGAATTTCTGCACCTTCTTTGCCTTTAGTATAAATAACTGCCTCCACGCTACCTTGGAATAGCCACGCGATGGCCTCTTTTTCAACTTTTTTTCCAGTCACAAATGTCAGCTCTTCGTCTGAAATTTTAAGCACATGCGCTAATGGTAAAAATTCACGAATTGCATTTTTACATTCCGCTTCACTAGTCCATAACGGTAAGCGTACGTTAGGATCAAAGATAATCGTACCATTTGCCGATTTCACCTTATTTATTAACGCTTTATGCGCCTGTTTCATTGGACTATCTACTAAATCAACAGAACAAAAATGTAACATATCATTTTCTGTTACAGTAATTGCATCTATATTGCTAGGCTGGTATAACATATCTGCTGATGGTTTACGATAGAATGAAAAATCACGTTCCCCTTCTTTGGTTAAACTTACAAATGCTAAAGCAGTATTCGCTTCATCTGTACGTCGAATATAGTTTGTATGCACACCAATATTACTTATGGTTTCAACAATCAAATCACCAAATGCATCATTACCTAACTGGGTAATCATTTCTGCTTGCCCACCTAATTTTGTCGTAGTACAGGCAACGTTACAAGGCGCACCACCGACTTGTCTTGTGAACCCTTCAACGTCTTTTAATTTTGAATCTTTTTGATTAGGGATAAAATCGATAAGTGCTTCCCCTATTGCAAGTAAACGTTTCATTTATTGATCATCCTTTATGTCATATTTTGTAAAATTAAGAAAGACTTGGCCAGATTCGGTAGAAGCTTTAATTCCTATGGCATCATCATCTGTGAAAATTCTTGAAGTCATCACACGTTCACCATCATTACAAAATAGTTCAATACTCGATGTATCTACGAACATTTGTAGTTGAGATAATGGCGTATCTAAATACGTGCTACGTGTATTACCATCGACTGGTTCTGGTAATAAGCCACTTTCACTACGATCCAATGTAATTTTTCTTGTTTTTGTATTATAAGCAATAAGTAAAGACTGTGATTTTGAAGCTCTGATTTCAAAATAAATTTCAGTAGCGTCATTTTCCAAAATATCAATAATCAATTCAAATTGTTTACCTTCATATGGATTTAAAAATCGCGTAAACTTATTAGCATAACCTAATGCTGTTTCTTTATTCGTTCTTAATTGTTGAAGTGCTTTAATAGGACGCTGTTTTAAATTACCTTGTTCAATTGTCAAAATACGAGGAATTGTTAAACAGTGCGCCCAACCATCTGAATCTGTAGGATAGTTCACTTCTGGTAAACCCATCCAACCAATGAGTATTCTTTTGCCATATTCATCTGTAAAAGTTTGAGGCGCATAAAAATCAAAACCATGATCTAATTCATGAAAATCACCATGATCCATAACGAGGTGATCTATGTCGTATTGCCCCATAATATAACCAGATTGATAAATATTCCTAAATTTTTCACCTTCTGGTTCAATACCTTGAGGACAAAATAGCAGTAAATCGAAACCATCTAAATTAAAATAATCTGGGCATTCCCACATAAAACCAAACGCCTCAAGTTTTGTTTTTATTTCACCTTGAAATGTCCAATTCACAATGTCTGTTGATTGATATTGAAGTATTCTTCCATATCCTTCTTCATTTTGTGCAGCAATTACTGCATAGTAAATTTCATCTTTCACAAATACTTTAGGATCTCTAAAATGTTGCGTATAGCCTGACGGTGGTGCTGCTATTACTGCTTTAGGAAATTTTTGAACCTCACCATTGTCATGTACCTTAGCTATATGTTGTGTAGACTTTCTATTCCAATTTTCATCTCTATGATTTCCTGTATACATATAATACAAGTTGTTGTTATATGTAAATGCGCTGCCACTATATACACCATGACTGTCATCTTTCGTATCTGGTTTTAGTGAAATTCCTTGATCATCAAAATTTATTAAATCTTTACTTTTATATGTATACCAATATTTCAAACCATGGACGGCTCCTAAAGGAAACCATTGATGTGAGATATAGTAATATCCTTTATAATAAATTAGACCATTAGGATCATTTAACAATCCTGTTTTCGGCTGGATATGAAACAATTGTCTATATTTAGATTGATTCACACGCTCAGTTAATTCGTCCATTGTTTCTTGATTAATATCTTCATAATGTTGATAACGTTCATCTCTTGTCCATTCACTCACTTTATTTCCTCCTATTACAAACTACTACTTTCTGATATTTGTTCTGTCGCAATTCAGTGCATCATAATATCTATGTATTTCATTATCATTATATTAGATTTATCCGATTCATTGATACAAAGCTATGGCTTCCACTACTACAAAACAATTGCACACGCGGTATGATGTATTAATCGAAATGTGATTCCTGTAACAAGGGCGCCATCAACCAATGATACTTAAAATGGCATCGACTTTATTCATATAAAAAGTTCCTCACACATCAATTTTAAATTACTATTTAAATTTGTATAGATTTGTTAACGTCCATAATTTAACTTATCGCATATTATTTTGACGCCATAATTGCACATATTGCCAGTAACTGAATTTATCATCAATTATCTAAAAAATATTATACTTTGATATGCCAATCATATTTTATTTTCACTCTCATTACTTGGCATTGTAAACATCATCTATTTTATCATATTGTATTCCCTTTAAATACTGTTAAAAGTCAAACTCAAACTACTTTGTAAACACAAAAATAATACTGACTTCAAGAAGCAACTATACACATTATTAGTATAAAAAAATATATATCATTCAAAAACGACTAATCTCATTTACAATTACAACATGTGTCACTCAATATAAGACATTTTTATAAATCAAAATAAAGCCCGAAACATCATAGAATATGTCTCGGACTTTCTCTCAGTGAGCAGCATATAACAAAATAATATTTTTTAATATAATATTAACTTTCATCTTACCCCGTTATTTAAATTTAATTTTATATCATTAAGCTTTCTGAACAGTGATTGTCCATGAAGCATCATCAAGTTGTTCATAATTAGTAACTGGATAACCTTCTTCAGCTGCCCAATTTGGAATTGCTTCAGTTGCTTGAGTACAATCGAAATCAATTTTTAATTCGTCACCATTCTCTAAAGTAGTCATTTTCTTTTGTGCTTCAATTAAAGGAAAAGGACAAACCATACCTACTGTACCTAATTCATATACCATAATGAAATCCTCCTAAAAATAAAATTTATGTCGTTTGTGTTTGTGGGGAAACTGTTTGAGTTGTAGATTTTTGTGCTTTTTTCATTGGCTTAATAAATATGAAATAACTCATAAACCAAGCACCTAGTATCATTGATGCAAGCGCAATCCAGCCTTTCCAAGACATTGTAGCTGTTTCAACTAAACCATTTCCGATAGAACAACCACCTGCTACTGATGCACCAAATCCCATGCATACGCCACCAATAACACTATTGCGGATTGTCTTTTTATCAGGTAGTCTCCACTTAAATTCTCTAGCTCCTTTTGCTGCAATATAAGAACCAGCAAAGATACCTAAAACAAGGAATACACCCCAATCTAATAGTTGAAGATCACCAGTTACAAAAAATTGAACGATATTTGCAGAAGGCGTTGTAATTCCTAAACCGTACATTCTGCCAGTAGATTCACTCACTGGCCAAGCCAATAATGCAATTAGCCCAACTGCAATAGCTGCAACAAAAGGATGGTATTTTTTTTCAAATAAATAATAACGAATCCCTGTAAACTTTTGTTTTAATTTGGGTACCGCAAATTTGGGCTTTGGTTTACGTAGTGTTTTAACAGCAAATATAACCGTTATAATTGTTAATAATGCGACCCATACCCATGTTGGAATACCAGTTGTTTGAGCCATACTTGTATTTACATTAGTAGGTTTATTGATACCGTTCATTAAAGGTAATAATAAACCAAATTTAGTAGCAGCTGATGTAAATGCATATGCAATAAGTGCTATCCAGCTACCTATCAATCCTTCTCCAGCTCTATACCATGTACCAGTTGCACAACCACCAGCTAATATAATTCCAATACCAAAAATAAATGAGCCAATAACCGTACCTATGATTGGATATGTTGACTCTGGTATTTCTACTAACCCTGTCGAAGTTAGAATTAGCAGTCCAATACTTTGCACTGATATTGCTATTAACAAGGCATAAAACATTTTATTACTTTTTTGAATATACATATCCCGAAATCCACCAGCAAGACAAAATCGTGTACGTTGCATGACAAATCCCAAAAGTCCACCTACGATTAAGCCACTGATTATTAACCACGTCATAACATTACCTCTTTCCGATAAAATCAATAAGAATTATCATATTAGATTTGTACTGAAATTTCAACCTTTATGTTTTCAGGGTTATTCATAGGTATATGTATAAGATGAAGCGGAGCTAGCGAGCAATAAAAAAACTTTGTAAAGACAACTAAACATCAATAATGTTTGTGTCTCTGCAAAGTTAATATTTAAAAATCATTATTTATTACTATAATTTTTCATAAAGAAAAGTAAAGACTGTAATTCAATCCCTAAATCAATGTGATGAACTTGTACATCTGACGGTGTATAAACACGGGTTGGTGTGAAATTTAGAATCCCTTTAATTCCTGCTTCAACTAATGTATCTGCAACTTGTTGTGCTGCGTTTTCAGGCGTTGTTAATATCACGACATCAATTTGCTCTTGCTTTAATACATCAGTGATTTTTAAAAACGGGCTTACAACCACATTGCCTATTTGTGTTCCTATTACATCATCACGTATATCGAACGCTTCTGTGATGGTCATTTCATCATGAATAGAAAAATTATATGTTAGTAATGCTTTACCTAGGTTCCCTACACCTACGATGGCTATTTTAATTTCATCATTTTCACTTATCTCATTTTTAAAAAAATGTAACAAGCTATCAATATTATAGCCATACCCTTTTTTGCCTAATTCACCAAAATAAGAAAAATCACGACGAATTGTTGCAGAATCAATGTTCAAACCTTCACTAATTGTTTTAGAATTAACTCTGTCTATCCCTTTAGATTTCAAAGTATTGACGAATCTATAATATAACGGTAACCGTTTTAACGTGGCACGAGGAATCTTTTCGCTTTGGTTAGCCAAGATCTTGTCCTCCTATACTATAATCTCTTATTAATCTTATAATTACTTCAACATTATACATTAATACATTATAAAAATAAACACTGGTAGTTTTAACAACACGCAGAATACGGTAGAATGATAATGAATAGAGAGGTGCAAAATCGGATGATATTATTACAATTAAACGACATTACAAAATCATTCGACGGAGAAGATATTTTTAACAATGTAAATTTTGAAGTTAAAACTGGCGAACGTATCGGTATCGTTGGACGTAACGGAGCTGGTAAATCTACATTAATGAAAATTATCGCTGGCGTCGAAGGTTATGATAGTGGTCATATTTCAAAAAGTAAAAATTTAAAACTTGGTTATTTAACACAACAAATGACTCTCAACACAAACCAAACTGTGATTGAAGAAATGTCCAAACCTTTTGAAAATATGAAAAAACTTGAATCTGAAATGAAAAAAGAAACAGATTGGTTAGCACAGCATGCAAATGAATATGATACAGATGAATATAAAAATCATATTGATCGTTATGAATACTTATCCAATGAATTCGAACAACAAGATGGATATCAATATGAAAGTAAGATAAAAACCGTACTCCACGGTCTAAATTTCACTGAATCAGATTTCAGTCGCCCTATTAATGACTTTAGTGGCGGTCAAAAAACAAGGCTTTCATTAGCCCAAATGTTACTAAGTGAACCTGATTTATTATTGCTAGATGAACCAACTAACCATTTGGATATGGAAACAACGCAATGGTTAGAAAGTTATTTAAACTATTTTAAAGGGGCTATTGTTATCATTAGCCACGACAGATATTTTTTAGATAAAATAGTAAATCAAATCTATGATGTAGCACTTGGAGATGTACAACATTATATAGGTAATTATAAACAATTTATTGAAAAAAGAGATAAGTATTATGAAAAACGCATGCAAGAATATGAACGTCAACAAGATGAAATTAAACGCTTAGAAACATTTGTTGATAAAAATATAGCGCGGGCTTCAACTACTGGCATGGCTAAAAGCCGTAGGAAAATGCTTGAAAAAATGGAAAGAATCAATAAACCAATGGTTGATGCCAAAAGTGCTAATATCCAATTTGATTTTGATCGAAATACAGGTAATGATGTTTTTCATATCAAAGATTTAGATATTGGTTATGAACAGGCAGTTACCAAAGGTATCAACATTGAAGTAACTAAAGGAGACCATATCGCTATTATCGGGCCTAACGGTATCGGTAAATCTACTTTAATCAAGACAGTTGCAGGTATTCAACCAAAATTAAACGGCGAAATTACTACTGGTGCGAATTTAAAAATCGGTTACTATGATCAAAAACAAGCTGAATTTAAATCTAGTAAAACAATACTAGACTACCTTTGGGACCAATACCCATCAATGAATGAAAAAGATATACGTGCAGTATTAGGTAGATTTTTATTTGTACAAGAAGATGTTAAAAAAATCATTAATGACCTTTCTGGTGGCGAAAAAGCTAGATTACAATTAGCTTTGTTAATGCTTGAACGTAACAATGTACTTATTTTAGATGAACCTACAAATCATCTTGATATAGATTCAAAAGAAATGTTAGAACAAGCATTGGATAACTTCGAAGGAACGATTTTATTTGTTTCTCACGACCGTTATTTTATTAATCAACTTGCAAACAAAGTTTATGATCTAGACACTCATGGTGGCACAATGTATTTAGGTAATTATCAATATTTTATAGAGAAGAAAGAAGAAAACGAAGCGATTCAATCTAAAAAAGAATATGAAGCTTCACATCAGACAAAACCGATAGTGACCCAAAACGATAATTATATTGATCAAAAACTTCAAAAACGCGAACAACGTCAAATTGAACGCCAAATTGATGAATGTGAAACCGAGATAGATAACTTTGAAACTAAAATTAGTGAAATCAATGAATTGCTTACTTTACCAGATATATATAGTGATCCAGAGGAAGCAAATCGTTTAGCCAAAGAGAAAGAAAATAGCGAACAAGCATTAGAACAAGTCATGTCAAAATGGGCAGAATTACAAGAAAAGTTAATTTAAAACTAATTTTAACTATAAGTACGAAAAATGATTTTTTCATTTTTCGTACTTTTTATTATTATTTTACACATTAACTATTCACAGCTTTAACCCTATCATCAAAGCTATCCACAGAGTTATCCTATTTATCCACAAGTAAAATGTAACTTTTCAACCGTTGAATATTCAGAAAACAATGCATATCCACACATTTGCCCACGACTTATCAACAAGTTATACACTAATTGTTGATAAGTACGCACGTTCTCTATTGACATATATCACCACTTAACATATCCAGCTATTTGTGAATCCATTTATTTCATGACATAATAAAACATATTAATTTAGTATGAGGTGAAACTTATGTATCCTATTTTTTGGTTCCTAATCGCATTAATAATTGGAACAACACTGTTATTTATTATCACGACAATCATTGCCAATAAAAAATTAAAACATGATATCAAACCTTTATGGTCACTAAGAAAACCTTTAGAATCTTTTGTTCGACCTAATCATAGGTATAGTTATCAATTTGATACATATAAACACCAATTTGATGAAACAAATCTTATAGATGATAAAACTTACGCTGATTTGAATTTAAATGCCCTTTTCGACAACATGAATTTTAATTTTTCTGCAATTGGCGAAA
The DNA here is from genome assembly GCF_017892745.1 of Staphylococcus sp. GDY8P45P. Classification (NCBI taxonomy): domain Bacteria; kingdom Bacillati; phylum Bacillota; class Bacilli; order Caryophanales; family Staphylococcaceae; genus Staphylococcus; species Staphylococcus sp. GDY8P45P. The sequence goes on from NZ_JAESLS010000022.1 coordinate 91,617, forward strand.
TGCGCTTGTATGCAACCTTAAGAAAGATGTTTACGATTCATAATCAAGCTTTAATTCAAAAATTTAAAAATGATGATATTTTTCGTCTTAAAATATCAACCCACCTTGCTAAAATAGGTAAAGCGATTTATCCAACGTTCCCTGATCAATTGACTACAGTGAAACGTAATCATTTTTTTATGTTGACTACGTATTTTCCGTTAGCCTTTTTGCTATTTACATTTTTAAAACCTGAAATCGGTATACTTTTAACTATACTTGCTGCTATATTCAATATGATTTTGAGTGGCATACTTAGAAAAACGTTTGATCAAGATTTGAACTCTTTATTTTATACGTCAAATGTTATTAAAAAAGCTTATGCAATTCATAAAATAGATGGTGCGCCTACCATAGATGTTGACTTTAATCATTTTAAGGCTGCTCGTAGGCTAAGCGGTCTTCTAGGAAGAGTAAATACAGCAGAAGATTCTATGATATTTGCATTTTTATTTAAAGCAATATTTATGTTGGACTATCATATCTTCCATTTAATACAACATAGCTTTAAAAAATATGAATCTGAAGTTATGGCTTGTTATGAATATATAGGTAGCATAGACAATCATTATGCAATAGCATTGTGGAGAGAAACGCTATCACAATATGCATTGCCTCAAGCAAGTAATGATGATTCAGTAGAATTTGAAGCACTTACGCATCCATTACTTGTCAATGCTATTTCTAATGATTTAGAAATCAATAGCCATATATTATTAACTGGGTCAAACGCGTCAGGCAAATCAACTTTTATGAAAGCAATCGCCTTAAATCTTTTATTAGCTCAAACGATAAATACAGTTACTGCAAATTACTTCAAGTATAAACCTGGTTTAATTTTCACTTCTATGGTGAACCAAGATGATATCTTGTCTGGTGATAGTTATTTTATGACAGAAATCAAATCTATTAAGCGATTATTTGATTTAAAAACAGAGGATAAAATTTATTGCTTTATAGACGAAATATTTAAAGGAACCAATACAACTGAACGTATCGCTGCTTCTGAATCCGTGTTAAATTATTTAGGTAATAGCCAAAATTACGAAATCATAGCTGCGACTCATGATATAGAATTAGCCACGTTATTAGAAGATAATTTCAAAAACTTTCATTTTAATGAGATTATTTATGAAAATGAGATCGCTTTTGATTATAAAATTAAAGCTGGAAAAGCAGATACAAGAAATGCTATTGAATTATTAAGAATCTTAAAATTCCCTAATCAAGTTTATACGCGAGCTAAAGCATCTTCCACTTAAGTCTTTGAAATCTTAAACCTAATAACATAATCATAAATGCGTTTATGAATGCAAAAAAAAAAGAACAATGAAGTTTGCATTTACTTCATTGTTCCTTTATTTAGTTTAAATATTTTATTCAGCATTAATCATCCAAGTAACACCAAAAGTATCATTAAACATACCATATAATTCTGACCACTCCGTTTTACCTAACGGCATTGCCTCTTCACATCCAGCTGCTATAGCATTATTAAAAAAATCAATAGCTTGTTGTTTATCCGCTTCATTACTATGATCGAATGTAAATGTTACAATCGCACCACTATTATCGATTTTTTTATTTTTCCATGTGTCACTGCAATAAAATGTTTCACCTAAGACTTTAAATGAAGCATTCATTGTAAAGTTTTTATCTACTTGGAATTCTTCTGGCATATCTGTAAACATTTCATGGTCACCACCAATACGTTGAATATCTGTGGCACCTAAATTTTTTTCATAAAAGTCTAATGCTGCTAAACTATTTTCAAAATTAAAATACTGAACTGATTTCATTTATAAGACGCCTCCTAATAATGTAATGCTTATTTACATTATTCTATATAGTATGACTATATATTAAAATATATACCCATTTTTTAATATTTAAACATTTGAGCTTGATTAAATTGATAAAATCAATCCTTTATCTTTTTCTGAAAGTCATAGTAGTAAATTTCAAAAAAAGTAGAAACATAAATCAAATCACTGTTTGATTTAAAATTCCTACTCCAACATTTCCAGTATTAGTAATTAACATACTTTGTGCGCATTTAATAAGTACATTGTGATACTCAGTTAAAACTACACTATGATTTGTTATTACATATTTAAATATTTACAATACCAATTTTAATTATTTAATGAAAATTGTTCAATATCCATATCGTTAAATCCATTTAATGACATATCTCCAACTAACCCTGCTTGATATAAATAATGTGCTGCAGCACCAATCATTGCAGCATTATCTGTACAAAGGTTTGGGCTTGGTATACGCAAATTGATATCATAATCCTTACATGCTTTATTAAGCGCTGCCCTTAAACCTTTATTACTCGCGACACCACCAGCTACAATTAACTGTTTCACATCATAAGCCTCACAAGCTGACACTGCTTTTCCAACTAATACTTCTACAACACTATTTTGAAAACTCGTTGCAACATCTTCAGGTTTTATTTCAGACCCTTTTTGTCGTAAATTATGCAATTTATTTATCACTGCACTTTTCAACCCGCTAAAACTAAAGTCGTAACTATTTGCCTCTAACCAAACTCTTGGAAAGTTATAACAATCTTGACCATTTGCTGCTAATTGATCAACTTGCGGACCACCTGGATAACCTAAGCCAATCGTTCTTGCAACTTTATCATAGGCTTCACCAACAGCATCATCTCTAGTTTCTCCTATAACTTCAAAATTCAAATGATCTTTCATGTATACAAGTTCTGTATGGCCTCCTGAAACGATTAAAGCTATTAAAGGAAATTGTAATGGTTGTTCTAAATGATTCGCATAAATATGCCCTGCAATATGGTGTACAGGTATCAATGGTTTATCATAAGCAAAAGCTAACGCTTTAGCTGCATTGATTCCTACTAGTAATGCACCTATGAGCCCAGGGCCTTGTGTTACAGCAACTGCATCTATATCTTCCATTGTTACTTTTGCTTCATTTAATGCTTGGTCAATTGTCGTTGTAATGCCTTCCACGTGGTGCCTGCTAGCGACCTCAGGTACCACACCTCCAAAGCGTTTATGACTTTCAATCTGACTTAATACAATATTACTTAAAACCTCTGTGCCCTGTTTAATAATACTAACACTCGTTTCATCACAGCTTGATTCAACTGCTAAAATCAATGTTTGCTCACTCATTTAAATTCACCCACATCACTATCGCATCCTCACCTTCACCATAATAATTTTTACGTTTACCACCAAATTGAAAGCCTAAATTTGTATACACATGTTGTGCAACCTCATTGTCTACACGAACTTCTAAGCTCATTATTTCACATTTGGTTTGTACATAATTCATCGCATATTTTAATAATAACTGTCCTAAACCATAACCTCTATATGTTTCATCTATGGCAACTGTTGTAACCTGAGCTTGATCTATCACTATCCAAATACCAATATACCCAATAATCATACGATTATATTCAATAATAAAATAATGTGCAAACTCATTTTGTTCTATTTCATGATAAAAAGCATCAATCGTCCAACTACTGTCGTTAAAACTATTTCTTTCAATATCAAATACTTGAGGTACATCGCTCAAAGTCATCAAACGTATATTTAACTCTTTTTCTGTTGGTTTAACCAATTTCGTTCAGCCTCTGATAATTTAATATAGTTTGGTTTAAATTGATGTATATCGTCAGTAGTTTCAATTAAATGTTTCATATATTTTGCTTTTGGTAAGTTGGGTATGCAATCACTATCTAATAAATCTTTTACTTTTTCAGTATCTATGCCCACAAATACATAGGGTTTCCCCAATCTATGTAATAAGTTGAGAAGTTCTTGTATTGGTAAATATTGATCTTCTTCTATTTGAACCAATTGATTTTCATTATATTGATAAACGCCAGTGTAAACCGCTTCTCTACGTGCATCAAATATTGGAACCAATAGTCGTTCGTCATCTTGAACAGTTGCAGCAAGTGCTTTTAATGAAGATACACCGTATAGTTCAGCATTCAATGCATAAGCTAAAGTTTTAGCAACGGTTACGCCAATTCTAAGACCAGTATATGAACCAGGTCCTTGTGCAACAATAATAGCATTTATTTCTTCTTTTGCTATTTCACTCTCATTTATCAACTGTTGAATGGCTGGCATTAACTGAGTAGAATGATTTTGCTTCACGTTAGTATTGATTTCACCTAATACTACATTATTTTGCATTACTGCAACAGACAACGGTTGATTCGATGTATCAATCAACAGATATATCATGTTCAACAACCTCCTTTAACTTTTGGTAATGTTCACCGACTGCTTTTATCTCTATTTGTCTTTTCGTTTCATTTATAGTTTTAATATTTATAGTTAGGTGATTATTTGGTAAAAATGATTCAATAAATTCACTCCACTCAATCAATGTAACAGCTTCATCTTCAAAATATTCATCAAATCCCAAGTCTTCTTCACTATCTTCTAATCTATAGCAATCCATATGATGTAATTTAAATGCATTACCTTGATAAGATTTAATGATATTAAACGTCGGTGAATTTATATTTCGTTTTACACCTATAGCTTTACCAATAAATTGCGTTAATGTAGTTTTACCAGCGCCTAAATCACCATTTAATAAAATAATGTCCCCTGTAGATAAATGTTTCGCTAACACTTCTGCAAAATGTGCCATACTTTCTAAATCATTTATTTTAATCATATGCCTCTCCTTTTTTAGCAACAGTTCCAAATTAATTTAGTTAGGATCGCTTATACTTGAGCTTCGCACAAGTATTTCTATTTACTTTCAAAATATTGTTGATGGATAAAAATGACTAATATATTTAATAATTACATCAGCGCTTAATGATTATCTGCTTCTTTAAAAACTTTATTATCATTAAATTAACTATTATAGTTTAACAAATTTTTTCTTATTTTACTTCAAACTAAAACAAGTTCCAACATTTTGGAATTATTTGAATTGATAGAAAATTTAAAAAAATCATTGACAGTAGAAGTTCAGTATAGTAAATTTAATTTATCGAATTTTTAGACAATTCAATTTAACACATTAAAAGATAAACCATTCTAACGGAAAGGAGCATAATGAGATGACCAAATATACAATGCAATACCAACCAACAACTTCAAATATTTTAGTCATTTTATTATGCTATTAGGACTGGAACTTTAGTAAAGAATCTACTAAATGTTTAAGTCCTATTTCTAGTTGAATGGGACTTGAAAGCGTCCCAATTATTTATTGGGACGCTTTTTTATTTTCAAATTTATGGGGGAATTAATATGAGAAGCGATATGATCAAAAAAGGAGATCATCAAGCTCCAGCAAGAAGCCTTTTGCATGCAACAGGTGCTTTAGAAAAACCAACAGATATGAATAAGCCTTTCGTAGCTATATGTAATTCATATATCGACATTGTTCCAGGGCACGTTCACCTAAGAGAATTAGCTGATATTGCTAAAGAAGCAATTCGCGAAGCAGGTGCCATCCCCTTTGAATTTGACACAATCGGTGTAGATGATGGTATTGCAATGGGACATATTGGAATGAGATATTCACTGCCATCTAGAGAGGTTATCGCTGATGCAGCAGAAACAGTCATCAATGCACACTGGTTTGATGGTGTGTTTTACATACCAAACTGTGACAAGATTACACCTGGCATGTTATTAGCTGCTGTAAGAACCAATGTTCCTGCTATTTTTTGTTCAGGTGGACCTATGAAAGCAGGTTTATCATCACAAGGCAAAGCTTTAACACTTTCTTCAATGTTTGAAGCTGTCGGAGCATTTAAAGATGGTTCAATTTCAAAAGATGAATTTTTGGATATGGAACAAAATGCTTGCCCTACTTGTGGCTCATGTTCTGGTATGTTTACAGCAAATTCAATGAATTGTTTAATGGAGGTTTTAGGGTTAGCTCTCCCATATAATGGTACAGCTCTTGCAGTAAGTGAACAACGTAGAGAAATGATTAGAGAAGCAGCATTTAAACTAGTCGATAATATCAAAAATGACATTAAACCAAGAGACATTGTAACTAAAGAAGCAATTGATGACGCATTTGCTTTAGATATGGCTATGGGGGGTTCTACCAATACAGTATTACACACATTAGCAATTGCAAATGAAGCAGGTATTGATTATGACTTATCAAGGATTAACGAAATTGCGAAAAAAACGCCCTATTTGTCAAAAATAGCACCTAGTTCTTCCTACTCTATGCATGATGTACATGAAGCTGGTGGCGTTCCAGCAATCATTAATGAATTATTTAAAAAAGAAGGTACACTTCATCCAGACAGAATCACAGCTACAGGTAAAACACTTCGTGAAAATAACGAACAAAAAGAGATATTAAATAGTGATGTTATCAGACACCTTGATAATCCTTACGATAAACAAGGTGGCCTTTCAATCCTATATGGTAACTTAGCTCCTAAAGGTGCAGTCATAAAAGTCGGCGGTGTAGATCCTTCAATTAAAGTCTTTAAAGGAAAAGCGATTTGTTTTAATTCACATGATGAAGCCGTTGAAGCAATTGATAATCACGTAGTACGTGAAGGTCATGTAGTTGTGATTAGGTATGAAGGCCCTAAAGGTGGTCCTGGAATGCCAGAAATGTTGGCCCCTACATCATCTATTGTAGGAAGAGGATTAGGTAAAGACGTTGCATTAATCACTGATGGTAGATTTTCCGGGGCAACACGAGGTATTGCTGTTGGACATATTTCACCAGAAGCTGCAGCAGGTGGCCCTATCGCTTTAATTGAAAACAACGACGATATTACAATTGATTTAACAAACAGAACATTAAATGTAGAAGTTACAGAAGAAGTGTTAGAATCTAGAAAGCAAAACTTGAAACCATTTAAAGCAAAAGTGAAAACAGGTTATCTTGCACGCTATACAGCGTTAGTAACGAGTGCTAACACTGGTGGTATTATGCAAGTACCTGAAGATCTCATTTAAGGAGTGAGTATGATGTCTAAACAAACTGAAATACTTGAATATGAAAAATCAGAAAATTTAGATTATTTTGAAACAGCAGAGACAATTGAACCCGAAGTTGAATTAGAAAAAGAAACAATTGATGAAATGAAATCTGGTTCAGAATTATTAGTAGATTCACTTGTAAATGAGGATGTAGATTTTATATTTGGTTACCCGGGTGGCGCTGTACTTCCACTATATGACACATTTTATGACGGGAAAATTAAACATATTCTAGCAAGACATGAACAAGGCGCTTCACATGCTGCTGAAGGTTATGCCCGTGTTTCTGGAAAAACTGGTGTTGTTGTAGTTACAAGTGGACCAGGAGCAACAAATGCAATCACTGGTATTGCAGATGCTTATAGTGATTCATTACCGCTTGTCGTTATCACAGGTCAAGTTGCTACAGCTGGTATAGGTAAAGATGCTTTCCAAGAAGCAGACTTGCTTTCAATGACCACGCCGATAACTAAACATAACTATCAGATTAAAAATGTAAATGAAATTCCAAAAATAATCCACGAGGCATTTCACGTGGCTAACACAGGAAGAAAAGGACCAGTAGTTATTGATTTTCCTAAAGATATGGGAATCTTATCTACTAACGCAGAAATTTCAAACGAATTAAATCTACCTGGCTATTCAGTACCTAATCAACCAGACAAAACAGAAATTCAAAAATTACGTGATTATTTAAAAACTTCTAAGAAACCTGTTGTTTTATCAGGAGCTGGTATAAATCACGCTAAAGCAAATGAAGTTTTCACTGAATTTGTTACACGACATCAATTGCCTGTAGTTAGCACTTTATTAGGTTTAGGTGCCATACCATATGAAAATCCCCTATTTTTAGGCATGGGAGGTATGCACGGATCATATGCCAGCAATATGGCATTAACTGAGTGCGATTTACTCATAAACTTTGGTAGTCGTTTTGATGACAGACTTGCTAGCAAACCGGATGAATTTGCACCTAATGCAAAAATTGTTCATATCGATATTGATCCATCAGAAATTAATAAAATAATCAAGGTTGATCTAGGCATCATTGCGGATTGTAAGGCAACATTAGAAGCTTTACTAGAATTCGATAGCTATTCAATCAACCATGATGACTGGTTAGAAAAATGCTTTAACAATAAAGCAGAACAACCTTTTGCATACAGTGAAGACCCTGATGGTACGTTTTCAAAACCACAACGCACAATTGAGTATATAGGAGAAATTACACAAGGTGATGCAGTAGTTACTACTGATGTTGGTCAACATCAAATGTGGGTTGCCCAGTACTATCCATTTAAAAATCATGGCCAATTAGTTACGAGTGGTGGCTTAGGAACAATGGGATTTGGCATACCTGCAGCAATCGGTGCAAAGTTAGCTCAACCTGATAAAACAGTTGTGGCCTTTGTCGGCGATGGCGGTTTCCAAATGACCAATCAAGAATTAGCAATACTAGAAGAATACGGTTTAGATATAAAAGTTGTAATTATCAATAATGGTACGTTAGGTATGGTTAAGCAATGGCAAGATAAATTCTTTAACAAACGTTTCTCTCATTCTGTCTTTAATGGACAACCCGATTTCTTAAAATTGGGTGAAGCATACAATGTTAAAGGTTTCCTTATCGATGATCCAACACATTTAGAAGAACAACTAGATGCTGCTTTCAAACATGATGGTCCTGCATTAATTGATGTTCGTATCTCACCTATCGAACCAGTTAACCCAATGGTTCCTAGCGGTAAAGCTAATTATGAGATGGAGGGATTATTATGAGACGCACATTTAGAACAAGAGTTTTAGATAAAGCTGGTACTTTAAATAGATTAACGAGCATCTTTGTTCGCAGACAATTTAACATTGTCACGTTATCAGTTACACCTACTAGAGAAGATGGCGTTTCCAACATAACATTCGTAGCAGAAATTCCAGATTCAGATGTTCTAAGAAACCTAATTAGTCAATTAGAAAAACAAATAAATATCATTGATGTAGAAGATATCACTGATACTAACACTTACAACAGAGAATTGGTGCTTGTGAAATTAGAAACACCAAGCAACCATCAAGATTTACAAAAAGTAATTAAACCTTATGATGCGCTAGTCTCTATTTTAAAAAATGAAGATCCTTATACCTATCTACAAGCATCAGGTCCACAATATACAATGGATAATTTATTAGACGATCTATCATCATATAACATTGAACAAGTTTCAAGAACTGGTTCAGCCGGTTTAGTTTAAAACACAAGTCACCAAACTATAATTTAAAAACATGGAGGATTTTATTATGACAACAGTTTATTATGACCAATCAGTAACGAAAGATGCATTACAAGGTAAAAAAGTAGCTATCATTGGCTATGGTTCACAAGGACATGCCCATGCTCAAAACTTAAAAGATAACGGCTATGACGTGATTATTGGCATCAGACCAGGGCGTTCATTTGATAAAGCAAAAGATGATGGTTTCGAAGTATATCCTGTAAATGAAGCAGCAAAACAAGCTGATGTCATCATGGTATTATTACCAGATGAAATTCAAGGACAAGTATATAAAGAAGAAATTGAACCTAATTTAGAACCAAATAATGCACTTGTTTTCGCACATGGATTTAATATTCACTTTAATGTTATTCAACCACCTGAAACAGTAGATGTATTCTTAGTAGCACCAAAAGGACCTGGACATTTAGTTAGACGTACCTTTACCGAAGGAAGCGCTGTACCTGCCCTATTTGCAGTTGAACAAGATGCTAGTGGAGAAGCTACTGATTTAGCATTAAGTTATGCAAAAGGCATTGGCGCAACACGTGCTGGCGTTTTAGAAACATCATTTAAAGAAGAAACTGAAACTGACTTATTTGGTGAACAAGCTGTACTTTGTGGTGGTACAACAAAACTAATTCAAACTGGTTTTGAAACTTTAGTTGAAGCTGGTTATCAACCAGAAATTGCTTACTTCGAAGTATTACATGAAATGAAATTAATTGTTGATTTAATGTATGAAGGTGGCATGGAAAACATGCGTTATTCCATCTCAAACACAGCTGAATTTGGTGACTATGTATCAGGACCACGCGTAATCACTCCAGATGTTAAAGATAATATGAAAGCAGTACTTAACGATATCCAACAAGGAAACTTCAGTGATCGTTTCATCAAAGATAATGAAAATAATTTCGAAGAATTCCATAAACTACGTGAAGAACAACACGGACATCAAATTGAAGCGGTAGGTAGAGACTTACGGGAAATGATGCCGTTCATTAAATCCAAGAGTATTGAAAAATAACTAGTTATATGATGATGTCTGAAGAATCAAGCGAAGTCCCCCTTTTATTTTAAGGACAAGTTAAGATTCTTCAGCCGACACATCATATTCAACTAAATCTATTTATTAGGAGATGTTTAAAATGACTAGCCATATTCAAATTTTTGATACAACACTAAGAGACGGAGAACAAACGCCCAGCGTAAACTTTTCATTCGATGAACGCTTGAAAATTGCGAAGCAACTTGAAAAATGGGGCGTTGATATCATCGAAGCTGGTTTTCCTGCTTCAAGTTCAGGTAGCTTTAAATCTGTGGAAGCTATTTCTAAAGCATTAACAACCACTGCTGTTTGTGGCTTAGCACGCTGTGTAAAAAAAGATATTGACGCAGTGTACCAATCAACTAAAGAGGCTGTAAAACCTAGAATACATGTATTCTTAGCAACTAGCCCTATACATCGTGACTCAAAACTCATGATGTCTAAAGAAGAAGTGTTAACATCAATCAAAGAGCATGTTGCTTATGCTACAAAGTATTTTGACGTAGTTCAATTTTCACCAGAAGATGCTACAAGAACGGAACTGCCCTTCTTAATCGAATGTGTGCAAACTGCAGTTGATGCGGGAGCAAGTGTAATCAATATACCTGATACTGTTGGATTTAGTTATCCTACAGAATATGGCAAAATTTTTAAAACACTCCAAGAAAACGTTAATACGAATCACGAAGTTATTTATAGTGCACACTGTCACGATGACTTAGGCTTGGCAGTTGCAAATAGTATGGCCGCAATTGAAAATGGCGCCAAACGCATTGAAGGCACCTTAAATGGTATTGGCGAACGTGCAGGTAACACAGCCCTAGAGGAAGTTGCACTTGGCCTATACGTTCGACAAGATCATTATGGTAATCAATCACAAATAAATCTTGAAGAAACTAAAAATACATCTGATTTAATAGCACGATATGCAGGTATTCGAGTCCCAAGAAACAAAGCTATTGTCGGACAAAATGCTTTTAGTCACGAATCAGGTATTCATCAAGATGGTGTTCTTAAAAACCCTGAAACTTATGAGATTATGACACCACAATTAGTAGGCGTCAAAACAACTGAACTACCACTTGGTAAATTATCAGGTAAACATGCCTTTTCAGAAAAGTTAGTCGCATTGGGATATGATGTAGATTCAGAAGAACAAAAAGAACTATTTAAGCAATTTAAAACAATCGCTGATAAGAAAAAAGCAGTTACTGACAGAGATATACATGCGCTCATTCAAGGTACTGAACACGAACAAAATGCAATCTATAAAGTAGAAGCACTACAACTACAATTCGTCTCAAATGGACTACAAAGTGCTGTCGTAGTTATTCAAGATAGAGATGGAAATACGTATCAAGACTCAAGTATTGGTACTGGCTCAATTGTTTCTGTATACAATGCGGTAGATCGAATTTTTGATCGCAAAACTGAACTTATAGATTATCGCATTGACTCTGTAACTGAAGGTACTGATGCACAAGCAGAAGTTCACGTGCAAATTAAAATAGGAGATCAAATTGTTACAGGTGTAGGTATTGACCATGACATCTTATTAGCGTCATGTAAATCTTATGTTGAAGCACATGCTAAATACGTTTCTAATTCAGAAGTGAAAGAAGGTATTCACTCATGAGTTATAAGATTGTAGCACTTCCCGGGGATGGGATTGGGCCAGAAATTTTAAATGGTTCACTAGAAATTCTTTCACAACTAAGTGATATCTATAATTTTAACTATGAAATAGAAACACATGATTTTGGCGGTATCGCTATTGATAATCATGGTACACCACTACCAGATACGACGCTAAATGCTTGTAAACAAGCCGATGCAATTCTATTAGGTGCTGTTGGTGGCCCAAAATGGACAGACCCTAACAATAGACCTGAACAAGGTCTATTAGGTATTCGAAAAGCATTAGGTCTATTTGCTAATATTCGCCCCACTATTGTAACAAGCGGTACCAGCCATTTATCACCTATTAAAAAAGAACGTGTAGCTGGTACAGATTTTATTTTAGTGAGAGAGTTAACAGGTGGTATTTACTTTGGCGAACCAAAACATTGGGATGAAGATAAAGCTTTAGATTCCTTAACTTATACACGCACAGAAATAGAACGAATTGCAAGGGTTGCTTTTGATTTAGCCCAAAATCGTCATAAAAAATTAACTTCAGTAGATAAGGAAAATGTACTATCTTCTAGTAAATTATGGAGAAAAGTTATAAATGATGTATCTAAAGAATATCCAGAGGTTGAGGTTAATCATTTACTTGTAGATGCTTGCGCAATGCACATCATTACAAATCCTTCTCAATTTGACGTCATTGTAACTGAAAATTTATTTGGAGATATTTTAAGTGATGAGGCATCTGTAATTCCTGGTTCACTCGGTCTTTCGCCATCAGCGAGTTTTAGTGAAAAAGGACCAAGACTCTATGAACCAATTCATGGTTCTGCACCGGATATTGCAAATAAAGATATTGCAAATCCATTCGGCATGCTTTTATCAGTGGTTATGTGTTTAAGAGAAAGTCTTAATGCACCTGAAGCAGCTCAAAAATTAGAATCAGTCATATACCAACTTATCGAAGATGAAAAAACGACTCAAGATCTCAATGGTAAATATAAAACAACAGATATTTTTAAATTTATTAAACAAAATCTTTAAAAAGGAGGAGATGTCATATGGGTAAAACACTATTTGACAAAGTTTGGAATAAGCATGTCTTAACTGGTAAAGAAGGTGACCCACAATTATTATATATAGACCTACATCTTATACACGAAGTCACATCTCCTCAAGCTTTTGAAGGGCTCAGACTACAAAATAGAAAGTTGCGCAGACCAGATTTAACATATGCAACACTAGATCATAACGTCCCTACGATTGATATTTTTAATATCAAAGATGAAATTGCTAATAAACAAATAACAACACTTCAAAAAAATGCAAAAGAATTTGATGTGCATATATTTGATATGGGTTCTGATGAACAAGGCATCGTGCATATGGTTGGTCCTGAAACCGGACTTACACAACCTGGAAAAACAATCGTATGTGGAGACTCACATACTGCCACACACGGTGCTTTTGGTGCAATTGCATTTGGTATTGGAACTAGTGAAGTAGAACATGTTTTTGCAACACAAACATTATGGCAAACAAAGCCTAAAAATTTAAAAATTGATGTAACTGGTAAATTACCTACAGGTGTATATGCAAAAGATATTATCTTACATCTTATTAACCAACATGGTGTTGACTTTGGTACTGGATATGCACTTGAGTTTTCAGGTGAAACTATAAGTAGTCTATCAATGGAAGCTAGAATGACTATTTGTAATATGGCAATCGAAGCAGGTGCAAAATATGGCATGATGGCTCCTGATGAAACTACATTTGAATATGTTAAAGGAAGACCCTATGCAACAAACTATGCGTACTCTGTGGATGAATGGCGTGAATTATACACAGATGAAGATGCAAATTTTGATAAAATCATACAACTAGATGTATCTGATTTAGAACCACAAGTGACTTGGGGTACTAGCCCTGAAATGGGTGTTAGCTTTAATACACCATTCCCCGAAATCAATGACGTTAATGATGAACGTGCCTACAACTATATGGGGTTAAAACCAGGACAAAAAGCAGAAGACATTGATTTAGGTTATGTATTTTTAGGTTCTTGTACGAACGCCCGACTATCTGACCTAATAGAAGCGAGCCATATTGTAAAAGGAAATCAAGTGCATCCTAATATTACAGCAATCGTTGTTCCAGGGTCTAGAACTGTAAAGATAGAAGCAGAAAAGCTAGGGCTTGATAAAGTATTTAAAAATGCTGGATTTGAATGGAGAGAACCTGGTTGTTCGATGTGTCTTGGTATGAACCCAGATCAAGTACCTGCTGGTGTGCATTGTGCATCAACAAGTAATCGTAACTTTGAAGGACGTCAAGGCAAAGGTGCACGAACACATCTAGTCTCCCCTGCTATGGCAGCTGCTGCAGCCATTAACGGTAAGTTTGTAGACGTAAGAAAGGTGGTTGTATAATATGGAAATTCAACCAATCACAACCTATACTGGTAAAGTTGTGCCACTGTTCCATGATAATATAGATACTGACCAAATCATTCCAAAAGTGCACCTAAAACGAATTTCTAAATCCGGTTTTGGACCTTTTGCCTTTGATGAATGGCGCTACTTAGAGGATGGATCCGACAATCCAGATTTCAATCCAAATAAACCAGAATACCAAGATGCCACTATTTTAGTAACGGGTGATAATTTTGGTTGTGGCTCGAGCCGTGAACATGCAGCTTGGGCAATTAAAGATTATGGGTTTGATATTATAATTGCTGGTAGTTATAGCGATATATTTTATATGAATTGTACTAAAAATGCGATGTTACCTATCGTATTAAATGCAGATGAACGTCAATATATTGCCAATGCAGGCAAAGTCACTGTTGACTTACCTAATCAAACTGTAACTGCAAATAATAAATCATTTCACTTTGACATTGATGGAACGTGGAAAAATAAACTTGTTAATGGACTTGATGATGTTGCGGTAACACTACAATACGAAGATGAAATTCAAGCTTATGAAACGTCAAAAACTTTTTAACGAAACTTAAATAAAGGTGTGAAATTTATGGCTGTTAAAACAACTGTTTCTTCAAAAGATATAGATGAAGCTTTCTTACAATTGAAAGATGTTGTTAAAGAAACTCCTTTGCAAAAGGATCATTACTTATCGCATAAATATGATTGTGATGTCTATTTAAAAAGAGAGGACTTACAATGGGTTAGATCATTTAAATTAAGAGGTGCTTATAACGCAATTATAGCGTTAAATGAAAGTGATAGACAAAACGGTATTACATGTGCAAGCGCAGGTAACCATGCACAAGGTGTTGCATACACGGCTAACAAACTTAATTTAAATGCTGTTATATTTATGCCTGTGACTACGCCTCTTCAAAAGATAAATCAAGTGAAATTTTTTGGTGGAAGTAACACTGAAGTCGTACTCACCGGTGATACATTTGATGATTGTCTAAAAAAGGCGCTCACGTATACACAAGATCATAAAATGAATTTCATCGATCCATTTAATAATATTTATACAATCGCTGGCCAAGGTACACTAGCTAAAGAAATTTTAGAACAATCTAAAGAGGATAACGTACAATTTGATTATTTATTTGCAGCTATAGGTGGTGGTGGATTAATTTCAGGGGTAGGTATTTACTTTAAAGAACATTCACCACAAACTTCAATCATTGGCGTAGAGCCTGCTGGTGCTAGTAGCATGTATGCTTCGGTTGTGCTAGAAAATCAAATTGTGACTTTACCTGAAATTGATAAATTTGTGGATGGTGCATCTGTAGCAAAAGTCGGTGAAATCACATATGATATCGCCAAAAATGTAGTTGATGACTATGTACAAGTCCATGAAGGTGCTGTATGTTCAACAATCTTAGACATGTATTCTAAACAAGCAATTATAGCTGAACCTGCTGGTGCTTTGAGTGTTTCAGCATTAGAACAATATCGTTCAGAAATTAAAGGTAAGACAGTTGTTTGTGTTGTAAGTGGTGGTAACAATGATATTAACCGCATGAAAGAAATCGAAGAACGTTCTTTATTATTTGAGGAAATGAAACATTATTTCATTCTCAACTTCCCACAAAGACCTGGAGCTTTAAGAGAATTTGTAAATGATGTGCTTGGACCAAAAGATGACATTACTAAATTTGAGTATCTTAAGAAAAGTTCTCAAAATACAGGGACTGTTATCATCGGTATCCAATTAAATAATCATCAAGATTTAGATAACTTAAAGTTAAATGTAGATGAATTTGACCCTTCAAATATCTACATTAATGAGAATAAAATGCTTTATTCACTATTAATTTAAAAAAGTCTAGCTTATGCTAGACTTTTTATTTTATGTTCAATACGAATTTAACATTTTCAATTTATTGTTCTAATGGTACTTATGCATGAGCTTTTGCTCATGCCATGTATTTCCGTTTCCTTTCTCTTACAGAACGTAAGTCGGCTACCTTC
>NZ_JAESLS010000023.1:0-4975 GCF_017892745.1 Staphylococcus sp. GDY8P45P
ACTGAATTGCTTCCATTTTAAAGCTATGATCATATTTTCTTTTAGACATAACGAACACTCCTGTAAATTGATTACTTTCATTATAGCTTAATTTATTATCAATTTACTGTGTCCGTTATTCAGTCTAGCATCATTGATATTAAGCCAATCCTACCGTTCCCTAAAAAACAGGACACTCAAAAACAGGACACTCAAAACCAAGACATCTTTATTGTATGTTCGATAATATATAAGAGTTATTCAGTAAAACAGTTAGATTTGTTTTGCTGTTCTTTTATAATTTTTCACTTTTACAATAGAACTTGATACTAATCAATTTTTATTTTATAGAAACATCCTATACTAGAGTCATCAACAAGGAATACAAATGAAATTGGAGGGAATCAACATGCAAAGATATATATTAAGTAAAAAGAATTCCATTACACTGGTCAGTGCAATTTTGATTGCACTTGCATTCTTCGGACGATTTTCCTTAGACAACATGGCCATTTTCAATTGGTCGCTCATCATTGCATCCATTCTTGGTGTGGCGCCGATTGCAATCCAAGCCTATCAGGCATTAAAAGTAAAAGTTGTCAGTATTGATGTTTTAGTTACCATTGCAGTTATTGGGGCAGTATTGATTCAAAATTATGAGGAATCAGCCATCGTTACTTTCTTATTCTTATTTGGTTCATACTTGGAGCAACGTACCTTGAACAAAACACGTTCTGCCATTAAAGAATTAACAGAGCTGGCACCAGAAAGTGCTTTAAAGCAAATGGAAAACGGAGAATTTGAAGAAGTAGATGTCAATGATGTAGACGAAGGTGATATTTTATTAGTTAAAACGGGTGCAAAAGTTCCGGTAGATGGAACAGTGTTAACTGGTGAAGGTCACATTAATGAAGCAAGTATTACTGGAGAATCTTTACCTGTAAGTAAAAAGGTTGATTCTGAAGTATTTGCAGGATCTATCTTAGAAAATGGAACGATCCAAATTCGAGCTGATCGCGTTGGAGAAGATACAACATTTGGTAGAATTATCGAATTAGTGGATGAGGCACAGGATTCCAAATCAGAAGCAGAACGTTTCATTGACCGATTCTCTAAATATTATACACCAGCTGTGTTAGTCCTTGGTTTTATTGTTTGGTTTTTCTCAAAAGATATTGAACTAGCTATCACGATTCTTGTTTTAGGATGTCCAGGTGCATTAGTTATCGGGGTTCCTGTATCCAACGTTGCCGGTATCGGAAACGGTGCACGTAATGGTGTCCTCTTAAAAGGTAGTGAAGTTATCAATGACTTTAGCAGAGTAGATACTATCGTTTTTGATAAAACAGGAACATTGACAGTAGGAAACCCTGAAGTTGCCGAAAAAGAATTTTACGGAAAAAATACTGAAGAGGTTCTAGGATATTTAGCAAGTGTGGAGCGTGAATCGGACCACCCACTAGCGAAAGCTGTCCTACAGGATATTGGCGAGACAACTTTCTCTACTGTTGAAGAAACCGAAGTCGTTAAAGGTGGCGGAATTGTAGCAAAAATAGGTGTTCATCGTATAGCCGTTGGTAACGTAGCATTAATGGAAAAGGAAAATGTGAAATTAAGCGAAAAAGCTAAAAAAGACGTCGAACGCTTTGAGAAAAATGGGAATTCTCTTGTGTTAACTGCGGTCGACGGAGAATTAAACGTTCTGATGGGTATTCGGGATCAAATCCGTCCAGGTGTTAAAAAAGATCTTCAAAAACTGAAAAAACTAGGGGTCAAAAACCTTGTCGTTCTTTCTGGGGACAACCAAGGAACCGTAGATTTAGTTGCTCGAGAACTTGGGTTAACAGAAGCACACGGTCATATGCTTCCAGAAGGAAAATCTGCTTATATCGAAAAAATGCAAGCAGAAGGCGGGATCATTGCCTTTGTCGGTGACGGAGTGAATGATAGTCCTTCATTAGCCTTAGCAGATATCGGAATCGCCATGGGAAGTGGAACAGATGTTGCAATTGAAACATCAGATGTTGTTTTAATGAATTCTGACTTTAGTCGTTTACCACACGCATTAGGCTTAACAAAATCAACTTCAAGAAACATGAAACAGAACATCGCCATAGCAGTTGGTGTGGTATTAATCTTACTTGCTAGCCTACTATTTAGTGAATGGATGAATATGTCAATCGGGATGTTGGTTCACGAAGCAAGTATCTTAGTAGTCATCTTGAATGGTATGAGATTGCTTCGATACCGTTTGAGAGGATAAATTTAATAGAAAGCGGTCTTGACGAATGATAAAGGGGAAGTATTCAGGTAGGAAGAACAAAATACTCCCCTACTTTTTCTTGAAACTTGATTTGCGTCAATTTCATTTCGTTGAACCTCAGCTATACTTAAATTGTAAAGAAGAAGAGGGAAAACAAAAAAGTCAAAGATAAGATGAAAGGAGAAATAATTCATGCAAAAAGCAGTTATTCAATTAGAAACATTATCTTGTCCATCTTGTATGCAAAAGATTGAAAATGCGGTGAAAGGATTAAATGGGATTAATCAAGATAGCTTAAAAGTATTATTCAATGCCAGTAAAGTAAAAGTAGATTTTGATTCAGAAACGATCACCGTTAACGATATCAAAAAGGCAATTGAAGACTTAGGATATCCCGTTGTTAAATCAAAAGTAAAATCTGCCTAAGACAAACACACATAACAAAAATTATATATAGAAAGAGGGAAATAATAATGTCTGAACAAACATTTAACGAAGTAATAACAAACCATTTTGAAAAACTGGATTTATACACCACTGCAATTACACGGGCCCATGGTAAGAATCACCCAGAAGCCTTTGAAGTACGTGAATTGTTTGAAACAATTAGTGGAAAAGTAAAAGACGCAGGTACGAACAAACCTGACTTAGATGCTGAATTTGCTCAATTACGAAAAATCACAGACAACTACACCATTCCTGGAGATGTATGTGAAACGTATGCAGGCACATTCGAGATGTTATCAGAAGTAGATAAAGCATATCAGGCTTAAAGTAACTCAAAAACAAAAGAATAGATTGGTTTACGGTCGTTAAAAAATGAAGGGGGAAATGATTTATGCAAAAAGCAACGATTCAATTAGAAACCTTATCTTGCCCATCTTGTATGCAAAAGATTGAAAATGCGGTGAAAGGAATAAACGGTGTGAATCAAGATAGCTTGAAAGTAATGTTCAATGCAAGTAAAGTAAAAGTAGATTTTGATTCAGAAGCAGTCGCTATTAACGATATCGAAAAGGCAATTGAAGACTTAGGATATCCTGTTGTCAAATCAAAGGTAAAACCTGCTTAATCGAGTGAATAGAAAGGAAGCCTAAGATGCCCTCTTAGGCTTTTTATAAAAAGGAGAGGTTATTTTGGAACAAAACCAATGTTGTCATCACCAACATGGACATGCAGAATGTATTCGTATTGTTCCTATTTTTAACCATTTGAAAGACTCACAAATGGATTTGATTGCGGAATCTGCCAAGACACTTCATCTACAAAAAGGGGAAATGTTATTCCGTGCAGATGAGGAAGATGATACCTTATATATTATCAATTCGGGTAAGGCTCGGATTTATCGCTTATCGGATTCTGGAAAAGAACAACTTGGTCGCATTTTAAATCCCGGTGATTTTACAGGTGAAGTCGCTATTTTCCAACCTGGAAGTATTCATGAGAACTATGCGGAAGCACTACAAAATACATCCATTTGTTTAATTAAACGAGAGGATTTACAAGAGTATTTGGTGAAATATCCGCAGATCTCATTAAAAATACTGTCAGAAGTAACGATGCGTTTGAAGGATTCTGAAAAACAAACCACACAAGTAGCGATTGAAAATGTAGAAACCCGCATTATATCCTTTTTAGCTGAGAATGTTGAAAAGGGAAGTGGCAATAGTCCAACGATTATCTTACCAATGTCCAAAAAGGATTTAGCCTCGTATCTTGGTACCACACCAGAAACAATCAGCCGTAAATTTACTAATCTAGAAGAACTTGGATTGATCAAACGGTTACCGAAAAAGAAAATTAAAATAATGGATTTAGATCAATTGTTACTTCATACTGAATGAATATAAGAGGGTAGCGTGCCATTATCTAACGGGTTAAGTTTAATAGTACAAAACATAAAATAACAAACCTTTTAGCAATCCAATTAGCATATAAAATGGATTGCTAATTTTTGTTGGTTTAACAATGTCTATCTACAAAAAAGAAAGAAAAATGGCTCCTTATTTGACACTTATTTTACCAAGATGACATAATTTTGTGTCAACTTCATTATTTATTGCATTATCTAATCTTTTCACTCCTTGAATTTTTACAATAGACATTATTCATCACTTTCTTTTCTATATTTATTTAAGATCTCCATAAGTTGATTAAAATCTTCTTCTTCAAGTTCTCCAATTCTTGAAATAATTCTCTGATTTATTTTATAAAAAAGTGTATCAAGTTCATTAGAGAATAAAACTAATTCTTCATAATCATATTCAGTAGGTATAAATTCTTCAATAAATAATTCTATAAAAGGTCTGTAACCTTCATTCCAATTAAACTCTTTCATCATCTCAATAAAGTTTAATAAATGAGTGTTTATATGACTAACAACTTCATCATAAATTAAATATAATGGGATTGTTTTTTTCTGTTGTTCAAACATTATTTTAGCTTTTCTAGGTGTAATGTTTTCTAAACCTTTTCTAGTATCGTTAATCTTTCTTTCTTCTTCTTTTAGTTTTCTTTCAATATCATTCAATTTATTTTTTATTCTTTTTATATCAGATTGTTCAGCAAATCCAAAAAAATGAATATGTTTTAAAAGGGTATGATGCTAGACTGAATAACGGACACAGTAAATTGATAATAAATTAAGCTATAATGAAAGTAATCAATTTACAGGAGTGTTCGTTATGTCTAAAAGAAAATATGATCATAGCCTTAAAATGGAAGCAATTCAGT
>NZ_JAESLS010000024.1:0-15815 GCF_017892745.1 Staphylococcus sp. GDY8P45P
GGTAATTGACTCTCATCATCCACTGTGATTTCTGGTTGTACTTTATCACTTGGATATTCTGGAATTGTTACAGCTCCTGTCACATCGTCTGCTGTTGTTGGTGTACCGTGATCTTTTGTCACACCTTCTGTTGTTGGGTCGTAAGCATCGTTATCTGCTTCTTCTCCTACTGTTACAGGTACTTTGATGTGGTCTGTTGTACCATCTGGATACGTCACTGTCACATCTACTTCTGTTGTTCCTGGCGTATTACCGTCCGGTAATTGACTCTCATCATCCACTGTGATTGCTGGTTGTTCTTTATCACTTGGATAATCTGGAATTGTTACAGCTCCTGTCACATCGTCTGCTGTTGTTGGTGTGCCGTGATCTTTTGTCACACCTTCTGTTGTTGGGTCGTAATTACGAGCATCTATTCTAGCTTATCCACCCGACGCAATTTTCTGACTCATTCTAGCTTTGCCTATCCACCTATCGCCCTTTTCCTTCGTCACTCGGTCATGGCAGTTTGTATTTCTTGTTCAATTAAGTCGATATGTTTACTGATCAAATTCCTTTGTTCATTCAAGAATTCTAGGTGTGCGCGTAACACGCTTGGGACATCTATTTGGTTTTGATAAAGCATGTCTGTGTTTTTTCGGATTTCTTTTAATGGCATATTCAAATTGCTTAGGCACTGGATAAATTTAATCATTTCGATATCGTCGTCTGTGTATAAACGCTTGTTATTGCTATCTCTGTCGATGTGTTTCAAGATATTCTTTTTCTCGTAATAACGCAGTTTGCTTTTAGGTATATTGCAATAATCTGAGACATATTCAATGTAATATTGTTTCATGTAAGCATATCCTTTCTCTTAAACCAAGGTTTAACTGATATTGTAATCTATATAAACATGAATGAGGAGGAAAGACAATGAAAAAGGCTTTAATTGTTGTAACAAACATTGCGAAATACGATAATTTAGACAGACCTACAGGTGCGTGGTTCTCAGAGGTTACGCATTTTGCGAAAGACTTCTATGATGCAGGTTATGATGTTGATTTCGTAAGTCCGAACGGTGGATATGTACCTATTGATCCTGTCAGTCTTAGCCCTGAAATGATGAGTGTTGAGGACTGGAAATATTATACGGATCACGATTATATGAATCAATTTGGACAAACGTTATCTCCAAAAGAGGTTAATCCTAGCGACTATCAAGCCATTTACTTTGCAGGTGGACATGGTGCGATTTGGGATTTAAGAAATAACAAAGAACTTAACGACATTGCGTTAAGTATTTACAATAACCAAGGCGTTCTCTCTTCTGTATGTCATGGTGCGGCTGGTCTACTCGACATTAAAGAAAATGGCGATTACCTCGTTCGTCATAAAGACGTGACTGGTTTTACAAATAGTGAAGAACAAGCAAATGGTACAACTGAATACATGCCATATTTATTAGAAGACGAATTTATTAGTAACGGTGCACATTTTAAAAAAGAGGATGACTGGAGTGATTTCGCAGTCGTAGATGGTCGCATTGTCACTGGTCAAAATCCTCAATCAGGACATGCAGTTGCTGAACATGCTTTAAAAATCTTAGCTAATCAATAATTTTAAAAAGGAGCGATACACATGAAATCATTAATAATTGGCGCTCATGGTGGCGTTGGTCAACATCTCGTACGCAAACTCAAAGCACGAAACGTTGACTTTACTGCCGGTGTTAGAAAAGAAGAACAAGTTGAAGTTTTAAAAGCAGATGGTATTGATGCAACTTACATTGATGTTGCAAAACAATCTATTGATGAATTAATAGAATTATTTAAACCGTATGATCAAATCCTTTTTTCCGTCGGTTCTGGTGGAAGCACAGGTGACGATCAAACAATCATAGTAGATTTAGACGGTGCAGTGAAAGCAATTAAAGCAAGTGAACACGTCGGTCGTCAACATTTTGTTATGGTATCAACGTACGACTCACGTCGAGAAGCGTTTGATGCGTCAGGCGACTTGAAACCATATACCATTGCTAAACATTATGCGGATGACTACTTAAGACATGCAAATTTAAAATATACCATTGTGCATCCAGGCGCTTTAACAAACGAACATGAAATGCAACAATTCAATATGAGTGCGCAATTTGAAAATGTACAAAATCCGTCTATTACAAGAGAAGATGTAGCAGAAGTGCTTGTTTCTGTATTAACTGATGAAGCATTACAAGGTCACGAATTCCAAATCATCAATGGTGATTTGTCATTATCAAACGCCACGACTAAATATCTGGAGGAATAATAAATGAATAATCAACAAGTTGTACTTGCAAAACGACCACAAAGTATCCCTCAAGACGATGTATTTAGATTTGAAACAATAGAAACTCGAGAACCACATGCAGGTGAGGTTCAAGTAGAATCCATTTATGTATCTGTAGATCCTTACATGAGAGGCAGAATGAATGATACAAAAAGTTATGTTCAACCTTTCCAAGTGAATGAGCCATTACAAGGTCATATTGTTGGAAA
This sequence comes from Staphylococcus sp. GDY8P45P, assembly GCF_017892745.1. Lineage (NCBI taxonomy): Bacteria > Bacillati > Bacillota > Bacilli > Caryophanales > Staphylococcaceae > Staphylococcus > Staphylococcus sp. GDY8P45P. The sequence continues at coordinate 2,517 of NZ_JAESLS010000024.1, forward strand.
AGTCACACAATCGAACGATGAACGTCTATCTGTCGGTGATTATGTCACAGGCATATTACCATGGAAAAAGATAAATACAGTGAATGGAGACGATGTGACCCCTGTGCCATCAAAAGATGTACCATTACATTTATATTTGAGTGTTTTAGGCATGCCGGGAATGACGGCCTATACAGGATTGCTTCAAATTGGTCAACCACAATCTGGCGAGACGGTTGTCGTGTCAGCTGCATCAGGTGCAGTAGGCTCTGTCGTAGGACAAATTGCTAAGATTAAAGGCGCAAAAGTTGTCGGTATTGCTGGTGGTAAGCAGAAAACAACATATTTAACAGATGAATTAGGATTTGATGCGGCCATTGACTATAAACAAGATGATTTCGCACAGCAACTCGAAGCGGCTGTACCAGATGGTATTGATGTGTATTTTGAAAATGTAGGCGGCGCAATTTCTGATGAAGTGTTTAAACACTTAAATCGATTTGCACGCGTTCCGGTATGTGGTGCAATTTCAGCATATAATAATGAAAAAGACGATATTGGACCACGTATCCAAGGAACGTTGATTAAAAATCAAGCATTGATGCAAGGTTTTGTAGTAGCACAATTCGCTGATCATTTTAAAGAAGCAAGCAAACAACTCGCACAATGGGTGTCTGAAGGTAAAATTAAATTTGAAGTGACGATAGATGAAGGTTTTGACAATTTACCTTCTGCATTTAGAAAGTTATTCACAGGAGAGAATTTTGGTAAACAAGTTGTCAAAGTCGCTGAAGAATAGGAGAAGACTATGAAAAATATCATCGTAAGATTCATATTTAGTTTACTGTTTTATAAAAGTGGTGTTGCACACTTTAAAAATAAAGATATGTTTTTAAAAATCGTGCCGTCCTATTTACCTTTCAAACACGCAATAGTTAAGTATTCGGGCATATTAGAATTTATAATTGCTTTTTATGTACTCGGTGCTAAAAATAGATCACGCGTAAGAAAAGTAGTACAAGGATTCCTTTGGCTCGTATTTCCTGCAAATATTTACGCTGCACGTAAGAACATCTCTTACAAAGATGAAAGAGATGAAACAGATAGTGTTAAGCAGCATGTCATTCGTTTACCATTACAATTTGTCATGGTCGCACTTGCGAAACTATTATAAGACTTATCATAGCCACGCCTGGAACATTACTTTTGTTCCAGGCGATTTTTTAATATTTACACTTAAAATCGACGTATATCAAATGATTCTCTTGACAACGCTTATGTGCTCTTTGTTTAAATAAGCTCATATCAGACATTTACTTTTCAATTTTTCTATAGTGATAAGCTTCTAAATTAAGAAAAGCATAAGTTAATTTGCGTGTATGAGTGTAAGAAGAAATAAAAAATGTATTTTATCATGTGATGCTATCGCAACATTGTAACATTAATGTAATAACGTGACCTGTAAGACAAATATGAGGAGGGTTTTTATGAAAAAAGTTTCTAACTTTATTTTAGCTAGTAGTTTAGTTTTGGGCTTTTTCGTAACGCCCGAATTATTTAATATCACTCAAGCACATGCGCAAGAATCTGTGAAACCTTATTATCGTTACAGTGGTTATACAGCAAATCAAAGTAATTTTATTCTAGATAAGAATTTTAAAACATCTCAAAAAGCTGATAACTTCAAGATTAATAATTACAAGATTACTAAAAATGCATTAGCTAAAAATAATAAAGATTTACACGATCCAACATATTACGGGGTTTCTAATCATAAAGCGAATGGTGTTTTCTTCTTATTAGACGGTAAGTCAGTGAGCAAAAAAGAATTATTGAATCATTACGGTGAACCAAAGTATACATCTACATCAGCCTGAGGCAAAGAATATATGTATAAAATTGGAAATGATGACTTTTAAAATATAAAGTTGTAGTAGATACATTGTAAAAATAAACTTAAATTGCTCAAATACTTTTCAATAATATCGGAATATATATTAAATCGAAATTGATTATATAGTACCAAAGTAAATATGGTACTAATTCCAGCTTATACAGGAAAGGGGAAAGAGTTTTTTTATACTAGTGACATCATTAAAGCAAGTAAGATTATTCCCTTTTTTAGATAATTGTGATGATTCGTAGACTTAATTCATAATTCTTGCTAATAAAGATTGAAAAGCTTTAAGAAGGGTATAATATTAAGTAAGAGACTTGGAGCTCTTGTCAATTAAGATAATGAGCAAGTGAGCTCGTTAAGTTAAAGATGAGCTGAGGTAAAGTTTACCTGCCATCTTTTTCTATTTGGAGGCTAAATATATGAAAAAAATATTATTAACAGGCGCTTCGGGATATATCGGTAGTCACTTAATGAATAAATTAAAAGATAACTATGAAATTATAGCTATTTCTAGAAATATAGAAAATAAATCAAATGAACACAATGTTACTTGGAAGGCAGCTGACTTGTTTGATTTAAATGAAATCACTGAGGTAATGGAGGATATTGATATCGCTATATATCTTGTCCATTCTATGATGCCTTCAGCTAAGTTGACGCAGGCGAGCTTTGAAGATATGGATGCATTATTAGCTGATAATTTTGCTAAAGCCGCAAGTTATAACAAAGTTCAGCATATTGTATTTATGAGTGGTTTGATACCTAATACAAATGAATTATCACCACATTTAAGAAGCCGTTTAGAGTGCGAACAGATTTTAGGATCATATGGTGTACCAGTAAGTACTTTAAGAGCTGGTTTGATTATAGGCTCTAAAGGAAGTTCTTACCCTATATTAAAAAAATTAGTAGAAAGATTACCTGGCCTGTTACTACCAAAATGGGCTTATAATACAACATTGCCAGTTGCAATAGACGACGTGATTGACGGTTTATATAAAATTGTAGAGCGTAATCCAAATGAGAACGAATCGATAGATATTGGTGGACCTAGTCATATGACTTATAAAGATCTATTCAAGCAAACTGCAGAGGTACTAGATAAACGATTACCTACGATAGATTTGCCTATTATTCCCATTTGGCTAAGTAAATATTGGGTGAAACTTATTTCAGGTGTTCCAAAAGAAATGGTCTATCCGTTAATGGATAGCTTAATTCATGATATGATTAGAAATGATGAAAATATTGTGAAAGACATTTCTATAGGCAAGATTGATTATAAGGAAAGTGTGCGTAATGCCTTGGAAGAAGAAACTAAGACACAAAAGAAAGGGAAGTCATCACGTAAGGGCGATATTAAAGATGTTAGAGCAATATCAAGGGTAGTCTTACCTAAAGATGTAAATATGATTCAATTGGCAGAATCATATGCAAATTTTTTAAATAGAATTACATTAAATGTCGTTAATAGTGATTTTAACGAAGATAACTTTACGATTAGTGTGCCGTGTTTAAATAAGGACTTACTATTATTAAGTAAAGATTTTAAAGCTTCTAATAATGAGAGAATTTTATATCGAATTGTTGGTGGAGATTTCGCTTTAGATTCAGATGGTGGTAATGCGAGATTAGAGTTTAGAAGATTACCTAATAGTGACGCATGTATCATAGCGTTACAAGAATATGAACCGACGTTACCTTGGTGGGTATATAAGTATACCCAAGCAAAAGTTCATAAAAGTGTAATGAATCTTTTTAAATTCAAGATTAATAGCCAAAAAACTAATAAAGGAGAATACTTTAATATGAAGAAATTTATTTTACCAATTGTTATTTCAGGTGCTATTGTCTTGAAATTATATGGATTGAAGAAGTATTTAGCTAGAAAAAATAACATGTCTAATGCCGAACTATAGCTATTAGATATAATAGCTAGTTACTTTTACAAAAAAAGAGGGGATCAACTATGAAAGCAAACGAGATAATTAAAACAATTATAAAAGTTATAACACCAATTACAGGTGGTAAATTTATAGGGAAATTTGCAGTGAAAAACGCGAGAAAAGATTATAAAAATAATGTTAAACCACCTTTTTCACCACCCGGCTATGTCTTTCCAATTGTGTGGCCAATACTTTATACAACGATGGGCGTAGCTTATGCATTAGTGACTAATAAATCTACTAGTAAGGCTTTGAAAGGTGCTTATTACTCACAATTAAGCCTGAATTATCTATGGTCGATATTATACTTCAAATATAAATTACGCTTTAGTGCGTTGATAGAGAGTGTTGTATTACTGGGCGCAGTAGTTACAACAACTGTAAAATTTTTCAATGTAAAAAAAGTTGCTGGCATTTTACTAGTTCCATATATGCTTTGGAGCGCTTTTGCTACTTATTTAACAGCTGGTAATTGGTATTTAAATAAAGATAACCCAAGCTATACAGCGAAATCTGAGCATTAAATTGATGAAAAAGATTATATATATTGCGCTATATTGGTTTATAGTTCAAATGATTATTGCTCAACTTGGTACTCGTATTAGTTATAAGTTCTTAGAAAAAGATAATAAGTATTTTCGAAGTTGGAATTTTGAACAAGAGGGTCAATTATGGCAACAATTAGTTAAAGTGCAATATTGGAAAGATCATTTGCCAGACGGTCAAAATCTTAACCCTAATATCAGTAGTAAAGCGACTTTCGATTTATCTAAAAATATGAATGATATACAGCGATTTATATTAGAAACTAGACGTGCAGAGGTGGTTCATCTGCTATCCATATTTCCTGTTATTGCGTTTTTTAAAGCGTCAAAAAGTGTTAAAATAATTAATTTTATATATGTCATTATAGCTAATGTGCCTTGTATGATTGTTCAGCGCTATAATCGCCCTAAGTTAATACGTATTTATAATAAATTACAAAAAAGAAAAGGTGATTAAATGGGAAATAAGAAAGTGGTTGTCATAGGAGGTGGCTTGGGAGGGATTGCCAGTGCAATTTGTATGGCTCAAGCAGGCTATCAAGTGGATTTATATGAACAAAATAAGCATATCGGTGGAAAGGTAAATAGGTTAGACATAGATGACTATGGATTTGATCTCGGTCCATCAATTTTAACCATGCCTAAAGTATTTCAACGCCTATTTCAACGATGTGATGAAAGGCTAGAAGATTATGTTAGCATTCGTAAGTTAAGTTTACAGATTAGAAACGTTTATCCAGATGGCCAAATTTTAGATTTATATGAATCCATGGAAGATATGTTAACAAATAATGAATCGTTAACAAATAAAGATATAGAGCAACTTTCTTCGTTTTTTAGTTACGCACAAAAGATACATCAAGTGGCTGAAAAAAGCTACTTTGATAAGGGGTTAGATACGATGTATGCAATCATTCGTTATCATGGTCCATTTTCAGCTTTAAAGCAATTCGATTATTTTCATACAATGCAACAAGCCATTAATAAAAGGGTAGATAACCCATATTTAAGAGAAATGCTAGGTTATTTCATAAAATATGTCGGCTCCTCATCTTATGATGCTCCGGCTGTATTGAGTTTATTACCTCAAATGCAACATGAGGAAGGTTTGTGGTACGTAGATGGTGGCATTCATAAGTTAGCGGAAGCGATGGAACAATTAGCGAGAAAATTAGGTGTGGGCATACATTTTAACACCCCTGTAAAACGTATCAATTATAATAGTCAAAATAAAGTGACAGGGATAACAATAGAAAGTAATAAGGAAATATATGCAGATTACATTATATCTAATATGGAAGTAATCCCTGTTTATAAGTATTTATTGAATTTTGATGCAAACCAAATAAACAAATTGGAACGTAAATTTGAGCCAGCTAGTTCAGGTTATGTCATGCATCTTGGTGTGGACAAAAGTTATCCAGAGCTTCAACATCATAACTTTTTCTTTTCAAGTAATTCTAAAGTTAATTATGATCAAGTTTTTCACCAGTATGTTTTGCCTGAAGATCCGACTATTTATGTAGTGAATACAAATAAAACAGATAAGACACAGGCGCCAGAGGGACACGAGAATATAAAAATATTGCCACACATACCGTACATTCAGAGTAAGTCATTTAGTGAAGCAGAATATCTGCAATTCCAAGAACGTATATTGGATAAATTAGAGTCCATGGGCTTGAAAGATTTGAGAAAGCACATTGTATATGAAGACGTATGGACACCACATGATATAGAAAATACATACAATTCTAATAAAGGAGCTATATATGGCGTAGTATCCAATAAGAAGAAAAATAAAGGTTTTAAATTTCCTAAAAAAAGTCAGTACTTCAAAAATTTGTACTTTGTAGGTGGTTCTGTAAATCCTGGCGCTGGTATGCCTATGGTTACTTTGAGTGGTATGCAAGTAGCAGAAGCTATTATTAATGGAGAAAGTAGTTGAGGCTGAATGATACTTTATATAATAGCAATAGTATTGACGATACTATCACTAATAAGTGGAATGTGTATGTATGCGCGTCGAGCGATTATAAATAACTCCGGAAAAGGAAGAGGTCAGACAGCCGTCAGTGTTATTGTACCTGCTAGAAATGAAGCGGAGAACTTACCTAAATTACTTAACAGTATAAGTAAAGAGCAAGAAATAGAAGTAATTGTTATGGATGATGGTTCAACTGATGAGACACAAGTTGTCGCTAGATATTATGGTGCGAGCGTATATACTGTTGAAAATGATACTACATGGCAAGGTAAGTCACATGTTTGTTGGCAAGGTAGCAAATATGCAACGCATGATTTATTAATGTTTGTTGATGCTGATGTTCAGTTTGCTTGTGATGATAGTATTCAAAATATAGCCAATCAATATGATTTACAAGGTGGTAAAGGTTTGTTGTCAATACAACCTTATCACAAGATAAAAAAGCTATATGAAAATATATCGGCGATTTTTAATTTAATGACAATCGTAGGTATGAATCAATTTTCAATCACGAAATCAGCAAATAATGAGCAAGCCGCGTTTGGACCAGTCCTTGTGACAAATAAGCAAGATTATAAATTGACACAAGGACATTTGAAAGCTAAAAATCAAATCATTGAAGGCTTTGCAATAAGTAAAGCATATAATCAGCAAGGTTTGCCAGTTAGTTTGCATGAAGGCCAAGGTGTAGTGAATTTTAGAATGTATTCTCAAGGATATAAAGCGCTATTAGAGGGTTGGAGTAAACACTTTGCACTTGGCTCTCAAGTAACTAAAAAGTCTACGCTTACGTTTGTATTTTTATGGCTGTTTGGTTCACTTACAACAGTTTTAGCGATAATTTTTTCAATTAATTTAGTCTCGTTATATATATTATTAGCTATTACTCTATATTTTATATATGCGATACAATTTCATATATTTATTCGAAGAACAGGAAATTTTAATATCGTTGCGAGTTTATGTCATCCACTGCTCTTCATATGCTTTGTCGTGATATTTTTTAAATCATGGTTAGATATCAATGTATTCAAACGTATATATTGGAAAGGCCGTAGAATAGATTTATAGCTTAGTTTTTTATACAAATGTCACGAAGTTCTAGGCTTACTGAGGAGGCCAATAAATGAATCAATTAGAGAGAGATTATAACCATTGTCACAATATAATGAAAGAACATTCAAAAACGTTCTCATATGCCTTTGATTTTTTGGATTTAAAAAGGAAAAAAGCAATTTGGGCTATTTATGCAGTTTGCAGAATTATAGATGACAGTATTGATAAATACAAAGACCTTGAGCAATTAAACGGCATAGCTAGAGATTTAGATGTGATTTATAGCGATTGTGATTATATTCAAGCGTATCAAAGTGATGCAGCTATTATGAATGCTTTAAGTAATACATTGAATACATATTCAATACCTAAAAAACCTTTTGAATCTTTAATTCAATATGTGAAGGAAGATTTAGTTTTAAAAGAAATGAAAACTGATTCAGATTTATATGAGTATTGCTATGGTGTGGCAGGTACTGTCGGTGAATTGTTAACTCCTATATTAACTTCATCAAATGAAAATAATTTCGAGCAAGCTGAAGAAGCTGCGATTGCTTTAGGCAAGGCAATGCAAATAACTAATATTTTAAGAGATGTCGGCGAAGATTTTCAAAATGGAAGAATTTATCTAAGTGTAGAAAAATTAGCTCAATATCGAGTTAATCTACATTCTATATATTATGAAGGAGTTACGCCAAATTATATAGAACTGTGGGAAAGTTACGCTACAGAGTCAGTTAGGTTATATGATATTGCATTAAACGGTATTAATTATTTTGACGAAGAGGTACGTTACATTATCGAATTAGCTGCGATAGCTTATCATGAAATACTTGTGGAAGTAAGGAAGGCAAACTATACGTTGCATAAGAAAGTATATGTAAGCAAATTGAAAAAAATGAAAATTTATCGTGAACTTAGTGCGAAATATAATAGGAGTGAAACATTATGAAGATTGCAGTTATAGGCGGCGGTGTTTCAGGTTTAGCTGCAGCTTCAAGATTAGCAGCAAACGGTCACCAAGTAGATTTATATGAAAAGAACCAACAAATAGGTGGCAGGATGAATCAGATCAAGCAAGATGGATTTACATTTGATATGGGACCAACCATCGTAATGATGCCTGAGATTTATCGAGACGTTTTTAATTACGCTCAAAAAAATATGAATGATTACTTGGAAATTAAACAATTATCACATATATATGATGTTTATTTTAGTGAAACAGATCAAATTCGCGTTCCTACAGATCTTGCTCAATTAAGAGATATGCTTGAAAGTATTGAACCTAACTCTACATATGGTTTTATGTCCTTTTTAACAGATATATACGAAAGATACGAAATAGCACGAAAATATTTTCTAGAACGTACGTTTAGGAAACCTACGGATTTTTATAATCCTTTTACTATATATCAAGGTATGAAACTCAAAACATTTGATAAAGCAGATAATTTAATTGAAAAATATGTTGATAATGAAAAAATCCAAAAGATTTTAGCGTTTCAAACATTATATATAGGTATCGACCCTAAACGAAGCCCGTCATTGTATTCAATTATACCCATGATAGAGTTAATGTTTGGCGTTCACTTTATAAAAGGTGGTATGTATAGCTTTGTCAGAGCGCTTCAAACGCTAAATGAAGAATTAGGTACTCAAATTTATACCAACGCAAACGTTGAAGAAATTATCATTGATAGTAGGTATAAGCGTGCGGAGGGACTAAAAGTAAACGGACATATAGAAAAGTATGACAAAATAATTTGTACTGCTGATTTTCCATATGCTACTTCATCTTTAATTAAAAATGAACATCATCCTAAGAAGTATACGACACAGAAAATTGATAATATGGACTATTCTTGCTCAGCCTTTTTAATGTACATAGGGGTTGATAAAGATTTATCTGAAGATATCTTGTTACATAATGTTATATTTTCAAAGGATTTTGATAATAACATCAATGAAATATTTTCCGGGGAAATATCCCAAGATCCATCAATATATGTATACGCTCCTAGTGTGGAAGATCAGTCGTTAGCGCCAGAAGGTCAAACAGGTATTTATGTGCTGATGCCCGTTTCAGAATTGAAAACAAGTAATACGGATTGGTCTGATGAGTCAACAATCACACAAGTGAAAGATATTATTTACAATAAGCTTTCTACGATTAAAGCGTTAAAAGATTTGAAAAAGCAAGTTGTGACAGAAATTATTTATACGCCTAAGGATTTTGAAGGAGATTATAATGCTAAATTTGGAGCAGCCTTTGGTTTAATGCCTACTTTAGCGCAAAGTAACTATTACAGACCGCCTAATGTGAGCAGAGATTACAAAAATTTGTATTTTGCTGGAGCTAGTGTTCATCCAGGGGCAGGAGTGCCAATTGTACTGACGAGTGCTAAAATTACAGTTGATGCTATGTTAGAAGATATTAATAATGGTATATAAAAAACGGGAGTGGGACAGAAATCAAATTTTCTAATATAGATTTCGTAGTCCCACCCCGGCAAGGGTGACTAGGATTGAAAAAAGCTTGATATAATCGCATTTTCAATTCAGTCACCTACTGCCAAATTGAAAACGAGCCTGAGACATCTATTTATGTCCCAGGCTCGCCTTTTTAACTAATCGAACGTAATGGTTTGTGGTGCGTCTAATTTTTTATCGTTCATAATTTTTATGGATTTTGGTATTACTTTAATTACACACAAGTTTGGATCATCCTTAGAGTCAAAAAAGGACTTATCTTGTTTGTTCCAAATCCAATCAATAGTCTCTTGATCTTTCAGTATTTCAACATTAGCATCAATTTCTAGAAAACTACGATTATTCGTTTCATCGTAACCTATAAGTACATGAGCTTTGGGATTATCTTTAAATTCAGCAATTTTTTTAGACTCAATGCTTGTCTTAGTATAAAGTGTGTGTCCATCATTATAAAATACCATGTATCTACTATTAGGTGTATTGTTATGTGCAGTAGATAGGACACCTATTTTTGATGTATTTAATATATTTTCAATTTCATTTTGTAATTGTTCGTTATTCATAATTTAATCACCTCTGATAATAATATACCCTGAAGTTGCCTATAATATGTAAGGTATTAAAATTTATTTTATTTTTTAGTGAATTATACAAAAGTTAAAACGGGTATATGATTGAAAACACAATCTTAAGTTAAAGGACAATTATAAAGTGAATTTGTATGAAACAAGCTGGGAGGCAATAAAATGCATTTAGGAGTCATACTTAACAGAGTTTTTAGAACGAAAGATAATCCACTTTTTCAATATATAGTGAAGCATCAAAATGAGATAAATAAATTGTATTTTATCTTACCTTTAGAAGATTTAACTGACGCATCAGAAGTAAAACGTGACTATTACTATAAAGTTGTAAAAGGATTTGTAAATGCTTTAGATAAGCATGATATACAACCTTATATTGTCACATACGAAAAGCTAGGTGAATTAGCAGAAACATTGGCGTTATCTCACGTATTAGTAGCAAAAGATATTATGAGTTATCACAAAGAAATATATGACTATCCTCATGTAAAAAAGGCTTTTGAAAATCACCAAGTTACAGTAATTGGACAGCGCGTGAATCATTATTTTGAGCCAACAAAGACTTTTAATAAACAGCAACAGCCTTATAAAGTATTTACTAGTTTTTATAAAGCAAATCGTCAGGACTTAGTACACACCCCTAAAAAAAGTTATCAATTTAAGCAGTTGTCTCAAATTGCGGAAAAGGGTTCAAATCAAAGTGACTTAAAATTTGAAAATAATAAAGATATAGAAAAGTTAGCGCGTAAAGCTTGGGATGATTTTTTAAATGGTGACATAGCTCATTATGATAAATTGACTGACGATGTGTCGCAGGATTTTGTAAGTGGATTAGGTAAATATTTAGCATATGGACTACTCGATATTCGTGAAATTATAAATGATTTACTTGAAGATTATGAGAGCGATGAAAAAAATTATGAAGCTTTTATAAGAGAGGTTATATTCCGTGAATTTTATTATGTGTTAATGACACAGTATTCAGAAACGGCAACTAAATCTTTTTCTGAAAAATATCGAAACATGCAATGGTCGTATAATAAAACACATTTTGAAGTATGGAAAAAAGGTCAAACTGGTTACCCAATCGTTGATGCTGCAATGAAGAAGCTGAATCGTACAGGATATATGCATAATCGCTTACGAATGGTCGTATCACAATTTTTAACGAAAAATTTATTTATTGATTGGACTTGGGGGGAGGAGTACTTTAGACAGTATTTGATAGATTATGATAATGCATCTAATGTACATGGATGGCAGTGGTCAGCATCAACTGGAACAGATGCAGTGCCTTATTTCAGAATGTTTAATCCTATACGTCAAAGTGAGCGTTTTGATGCGCAAGGGTATTTTATTAAAACACAGCTAGAAATATTTAATGATGTGAGCAGTAAATACATTCATGATCCAACTAAATATAAAGACAAGTTACAAGAAATTTATCATATTGAAATTGGAAAAGATTATCCACAGACTATCGTGAATCATAAAAATAGTAGAGATTATGTTATGGATAAATTTAAGCAATTTTGACATATCATCCAATAAAAAGGAGTGATTCATTTGTTGAAAAATGAAATACATCGTATTTATTTAGACAAAAATAATAATGAGGTAACTATTAATAGATTTAATGCGACATATCACTATACTATATTAGAACAAATTAATGATTTGCCACAATATGGTTATGCAGTTTTAAACCATTTATATGCTAATCCTGGTTTAGAGGCAGACTTCGAGCGTGTGTTCTTAAATAGAGATAAACATCTAGAGAATACTGAAGGGTTTGAAAATCTATTATTTCTAAAGCCACATAGTACACATGAACATCATGTTATCATTACGTTTTGGCAAGACGAAGCAGCTTACAAACATTGGCAAGAGTCTCAGGAATATAAAGCATCCCATAAAAATAGAGGAACCAAGCAAGGTGCTGATAAATCTATTGTAAACAGAAACCTATCATTTAATATTAGTTTAGAATTTAAATAACATAATTTTTGAATTAAATGATATTTCTGCAAACATATAGGCGAGTTATTTAAATACTAACTTGCCTATTTTTTAAGCGATATAAAAATTTTAGCAAAATCACTGATAAGGGGAAGCTTATCACAAGTGATGCGTTTTTTTTATCTTCAGGATTTATTAATCATTAAGTAAATAGGAGGAATAATTATGATCTTTGGTTACCAAGTAGATAAAGATATTAGAAGAACGTGAAGCATAACAGTTATTTAAATTAGTAGAAAGTAACCGTAAGTATCTAGCAGAATTTCTACCTTTTGTTGGACATACAAAGAAGCTTGAAGATAGTAAGAATTTTATCCATTCAGCATTGCAACAATTTATTAATGGTAATGGTTTTCATTGTGGAATATGGAGCAATAAAGAACTTATTGGAGTTATTGGATTACATTATTTAGATTTAGTTAATTAAAAAAACTTCGATTGATTATTATTTAGCTGAAGATTTTCAAAAGAAAGCTATCATGACTAGATGTACTAAAACTTTAATTTGTTATGTATAAGAAGAATATGATATTAATCGAAATGTCTACCAAAAATAAGAAAAGTCGAACTATACCAGTAAGACTTGGATTCACACAAGAAGGTATCCTAAGAAGTAATGAACGTTTACAAGGGGAATTTTTGGATAGTTATGTATATAGTTTGTTGAGATATGAGTATTATAAATAACTAACTATCTAATTTATAAAAATTTTTTAGTTTGATCAAAATTACTGATATAAGATAAATTTATATTAGTAGTTGGTAATTGAAAAGTCAAGTCCAGACTCCT
>NZ_JAESLS010000025.1:0-9043 GCF_017892745.1 Staphylococcus sp. GDY8P45P
TCAACGGTCTACCGTTGTGTTCAAGAATATGCCCCTATTTTATATCAAATTTGGAAGAAAAAGCATAAAAAAGCTTATTACAAATGGCGTATTGATGAGACGTACATCAAAATAATAGGAAAATTGAGCTATTTATATCGTGCCATTGATGCAGAGGGACATACATTAGATATTTGGTTGCATAAGCAACGAGATAATCATTCAGCATATGCGTTTATCAAACGTCTCATTAAGCAATTTGGTAAACCTCAAAAGGTAATTACAGATCAGGCACCATCAACGAAGGTAGCAATCGCTAAAGTAATTAAAGCTTTTAAACTTAAACTTGACTGTCATTGTACATCGAAATATCTGAAAAACCTCATTGAGCAAGATCACCGTCATATTAAAGTAAGAAAGACAAGATATCAAAGTATCAATACGGCAAAGAATACTTTAAAAGGTATTGAATGTATTTACACTCTATATAAAAAGAACCGCTGGTCTCTTCAGATCTACGGATTTTCCAATGCCACGAAATTAGCATCATGCTAGCAAGTTAAGCGAACGCTGACATGATAAATTAGTGGTTAGCTATATTTTTTTACTTTGCAACAGAATCACTTAGAGTATGTTAATAATAATATAAAATTACTCTTTATATCTTAAGAAATCTTTTTTGAGAATTTAGATCAAAAACAAGTATTAAGTCTTTGAACATACTTTCACTCACGAAAGAAGATAAAGAATTTTAATACTAATCATATGTTATATTTGATTTAATAAAAGAAAATATAAATTATAAAGTTATCGTAACGGTATTTATAGGAGGATGAGGATTTAATGAAAAATGAAATAGATATAAAGTGGGTTGATTTTTATAAAGAATTTGCTATAAAACTATTGAAATATCATGAAAATCGTAAGGATTTAATTGAAAAAGTAAAAAAAATATATAAAATGACTGAAATTAAACTACCAACTTTAGAGAGAAATAATGATTTAACAGATATTGATCCATTTACAGTGTTTGCTTTATTTAATAAAAGCAGGTTAACTTTAGCAAATAAGGTGAAAATATTGGAAGCAATAGCAGAACTTTTCGAAATTAAGGCAGAATTACCAAATAGTTTTGAGAGTATTCCAACTATCAATAATATGGGAGCTACATTTTATTATTTTAAAGGTGACCGCAATGCAAATGATATTGATGAACTTTGGATGCTATTTAACGCAGCATTAGAATTTGCTAATGATCCTACATCTACTTCTCAAGAAAAATTCATAGAATATTTTGATAAAGTTATGTCCAAAAAAGGAATTCATAATAGTAAATTGACAAGTGGTTTATACTGGATTGCTCCAGAAAAATTTGTCAATCTCGATTCTCGTTCTAGATGGTATATATATGAATCTGGTGAAATTACTGGTGAAACAATAAATAGGTTACCTAGAATAAATGGCAAATTATCAGGTGAAGAGTACATAGAAATAATAGATAACATGCAAGATTATCTTTCAAATGAAGAAATTTTAATTGATAACTTTATTGAATTGAGTTACGATGCTTGGCTTTATTCTGAAAAAATTAATTTACAAAAAAAGAATAAAATTGAAACAACAGATGCAGATAAAGATGTTGAATCAATGAATTATTGGATATTTTCACCAGGGTCGCAAGCAATTAATTGGGATGCGTTTTATAATAAAGGACTTATGGCGATAGGTTGGGAAGAATTAGAAGATTTTTCAATGTATACAAGTAGAGGAGATATGAAAGAAAAGTTACAAGAAATTAATGGAAATACAAACAGCTATATTAATATTACGAATGCTATTTGGCAATTTACTAATGAAATGAAAATTGGAGATATTGTTTATGTTAAAAAGGGCCAAAAACAAATAATTGGCTGGGGAATAGTTACTTCTGAACATGAGTATCATCCAAATCAAGAATTTAAAAATATTCGTACAGTCGATTGGAAAGATAAAGGAGAATGGATCACTTCTATAAAGCCAGCCCCTAAAACTTTAACCAATATTACACCATATAATGATTTTCTTGAAAATCTTAAAATATTATTTGAAGAAGATAAAATTGATATAGAAGATGAAACAGAAGTAGTCTTACCAAATTATGATAGAAATCATTTTTTAAATGATGTATTTATGGAAGAAGAGGATTATCTTAAGTTAGTAAATTTAGTTAGAAGAAAGAAAAATGTTATTTTACAAGGCGCTCCAGGTGTTGGTAAGACTTTTGTAGCTAAACGACTAGCTTATTCAATGATGGGAGTAAAGGATAAAAAACGTGTTCAAATGGTTCAATTTCATCAAAATTATTCTTATGAAGATTTTGTTATGGGATTTAGACCAACAGAATCAGGATTCGAACTCCGTAAAGGTACATTCTACAATTTTTGTAAACGAGCAGAAAATGATATAGAAAATGATTATTTCTTTATTATTGATGAAATTAATCGTGGAAATCTAAGTAAGATTTTAGGGGAACTATTCATGTTAATAGAGAATGATAAACGCGGAACAGAACTTCAGTTATTATACGCAGACGAAAAGTTTTCTGTCCCTCCAAATATTTATATTCTTGGAATGATGAATACAGCTGATCGCAGTTTAGCAATGTTAGATTATGCATTGCGTAGACGATTTGCCTTTTATAATATGACAACAGGATTTAGGACAACAGGATTTAGGTCATATCAAGAAAAGCTAGCTAGTGCTAAATTTGATTCTCTTATTCAATGTATTTTAAATTTGAACTCTGAAATTAAAAGAGATGAATCACTTGGTGAAGGATTTATTATTGGCCATAGTTATTTCTGCAACTTATCAAATGTTACTGACTATGAATTAGAGAATATAGTAGAATATGAAATTATTCCGTTAATAAATGAATTTTGGTTTGATGAACCAGATAAGGTAGACTCATGGTCTGAAAAATTAAGAGGAGCTATTCAATGATAGCTATTAAGAATGTATATTATATGTTGTCATATGCATATAAAGTACTAAATGAAAAAGGTTACCGTAAAGTCGCGACGGAAGATTTCGAGAATGCAATTGATTTGTATGCAGCTATTTTAATTAAGGGTGTATCTATTCAACTAAAACGTGGCTTACATCATGAATATGTAGAAGAAAAAGAATCTTTGAAAATGGTTCGAGGCAAAATTAATATCACAGAATCTATTAAAAATCTAGATATCATGAATCAGAAGCTCAATTGTTCATATGATGAGTTTTCGATTAATATGTATATGAATAAGATAATTAAAACAACTATGATTTTGTTACTTAAAACTGAAATTTCAAATAAGAGAAAGAAAAAAATTAAAAAGTTATTATTATTTTTTGACAAAGTAGATACATTAGAAAAACATAATATCAATTGGAATTTACAATTTACTCGTAATAATCAAACATATAAAATGTTAACGTCTATATGTCATCTAATTATTAAAGGATTACTACAGTCAAAAAAAGATGGAAGTAATCAACTAATGGATTACTCAGATGAGCAACAACTATCACGTTTATTTGAAAAATTTATCTTTGAATATTACAAAAAAGAATTTCCGCAATTAACAGTTACAGCGTCCTATATTCCTTGGATGGTGGATGATGGAGTTAGGGATATGTTACCTGTGATGAAGACCGATATTATCCTTTCATATAATAATAAATATTTAATAATTGATACTAAGTATTATACTAAAACACTACAAAATAACTATGGTGTTAATAAAATTCATTCTGGAAATCTGTATCAAATTTTCACCTATGTTAAAAATCTAGATATTGATTTAAAAGAAAAGTCAGCAAAAGTTTCGGGAATGTTACTTTATGCTAAAACTGATGAAAAAGTATTTCCCGACAATGACTATCAAATGAGTGGAAATCATATTAGTGTAAAAACATTAGATCTAAATTGCGATTTTATTCAAGTTTCAGAGCAATTGAACCAAATAATACTTGAATATTTTGAAATTTGATTTACTGCTGGGTTAATTATATTTTATAACTAATACTATATTTATAGACTTCTACTTTCTAACAGTTTTTGTGCTCACTTTTTCCGCGACTAATTTCTTAGTCTATAGTCTTCGTCTAATAGTTTTCTCACAAAAGTTGACACAATTTACTCCTAAAAGCATATGCTAACAGGACATAAATAAAAAGAGACAAACCCTACGCAAATTAATTTACGTAGGGTTTGTCTACTTGTTAATATAGTGATTTAAAATTTTCTTTAATAATGAGTTCATTTTCTTCTATATTATTAACAACGGGAACCTTATCAAAAAATCGCATCATTTATGATATGCTTCTGCTTATCGGGTAGTAATGCGGTATTTGAAATAGCTTTTATTATACACAATCTATTTTTTAGTTTTATTTGTGATACGCTTCTGCTTATCGGTAGATGATGCGGTTTTTAGTTAAATTTGGGTGTGATAATCAGAGAGTTATCATAAGTGATGCGAAGTTTAATTAAAATTAAAAGGAAGCCAGAAATGGCTTCCTTTATTTTATGTCTCATTTAATTTCCTTAGTATGCAGTCCCTCCGTCGTCTACTGCAAGACCTGTCCATTAACGAAACTCGATTCGTCTGAGCCTAGGAAAACTGATTCTTCTGCTGCTCTCAGGCTGTTTTCCGAACCGTCTGCAGCGAGCAATATTGATTTATACAAGGTGTATTCCTCTTTACAGTAGATAAATATACTATTATTTCGCTCTTAATAGTCTTAATCCGTTTAGGATAACGAGTATCGTTGATCCTTCGTGGAAGAGCACTGCTGTTGGTAGATTTAAGAGTCCGAATATATTTAATAATACAAGTATAACAATCACACTAATAGAGAAGATAATATTTGCTAAAATAATGCGATTGAGTCGATTACTTAACATGAAACTATAGAATAGTTTTTGTAAGTTGTTTTTAACGATTACGACGTCTGATGATTCCATCGCAACGGATGATCCGCTTCCCATTGCAATACCGATATCAGCGTTTGCCAGTGCGGGTGCGTCGTTGATTCCATCTCCAATCATCCCGACAATCTTACTCTTCTTCTGACTTTCATTTACAAAGCGTACTTTGTCCTCAGGGAGACATGATGCGGTGTAGTCTGTGATGCCCACTTCTCCAGCAACTTTTTCTGCAACAGTTTCATTATCTCCTGTTAAGAGTACGACTTCAATGTCAGAGTTCTGGAAGTTTTCAACGGCATGTACTGCTTCATCACGGACTTGGTCTGCCAGCGAGAAGTATCCAGTAATTTGTCCACTCTCTCCGACAAAGATATTCGTATTTCCAGCAATGATTTGATCTCTGTAGTTCGATGGGTCTGTGTAGTCTTTAAATGCATCGGGTTTACCGACGATGATATCGCCTTTCTTCATTCCGCTGCCGACGATTTCTTCTACCGGTTCACTGTCATCGACACTATCTAAATCTAAAGTTTTAAACTTCTTCACAATCGCTTCTGCGATCGGGTGACTCGAGTGTTGTTCAATCGTTACCACTTCTTTTAATGTATCTTCATCCGCTGCGTATTCTTCAACGACGAAGTCACCGTATGTGAGTGTTCCTGTCTTATCACTATATAGAATGTCCATCGTGCTCAGTGCCTCCATCGCGGCACCGCCTTTAAACAGAATACCGTTTTTCGCACCGTTACTAATCGCACTCAGTGTCGCTGGTGTTGCCGATGCAACGAGCGCACACGGGCTTGCTACTGTCAGCATGACCATTCCACGGTAGAATGATTCTTCAAATCCTAAATTATTAAAGAAGTAAAGGATAGCGATAAACACCGGTACCCCGATTAAAACAGAGATTACATATTTCGATTCAATTCGATCGATGGTTTTCGATAGTTTCGATGGTCTTTGCTGTGCTTCTTCAACCATACGCACGATATTCGAGAAGATCGTATCATCACTCGTTTTCGTTACAGTTAATCTAAACGAGTTGCCATCGTTTACCGTACCGGCAAAAACTTCTTCATCCTTTTCTTTTACAACCGGAACAGATTCCCCTGTCAGCGCTGCTTCGTTAACCGATACTTGACGGTCTGCCTGTCCATCGATTGGGATTTGTTCCCCTTTAGCAACAAGGACGATATCGCCTTGGATCAGTTCTTCTGTAGGAATTTCCGTAATTTCTCCATCAGCCCCGATTCTACTTGCTGTTGAAGGAAGGTGGGACATCAGTTCAGAAATGGCTTTTGTGGATTTACTAGTCGCGTAGTTCTCAAGCACTTCAGCACCCGCAAAGATTAGAAGTAACAGTGCACCCTCTGACTCATAATTGATGATGACCGCACCAATAGCAGCAAGAATCATCAGTAAGTCAACGTTTGGTGAACGTTCTCTAATCGTCTCGATGACCGCATTCTTGGATGCATAGAAACCGAGAAAGAAAATTGCGATGTAAAACGCAATGGAACTGTAGATACCCTCTACCGGCATCAATGCAAATCCGAGGATTATAAAGATAATCCCTGCAACGAGAAACTGCCCCTGCCTGTTTGTAAATAAGTAGTTGAACAAGATAAAAATCCTTCCGTTTTGATTTTTTTAAGGCTGTCTGAAAAATAAAAATCTTCTTACATATTATATCGTATATAGCGTTTTATTCAATGAATATACCCCGTATATGTATATAGATTTACAAAGAAAAATTCTGCTGCATTTTGTCTGTAGCAGAGTTAATATTTTAATAATCTATCACTGGTTCAAGCTTACCGTCGTTCATTTGGAACACGCGGTCACAGTATTCAAGCATACGTTCATCGTGTGTCACCATGATTGCTGCTTTATTGTGTTTTTTCACACCGTTAGAAATCAGTTGAACGATTTCAGGTTTCTTAGAGTTTTCATTGATATATGTCCAGTGTGCTTCTTTAGGAACCCAGAATATATTCTCTGCTAAGTATTCATCTTTATCTTCTTCATCAGCATATTCATCATTCAATAATTCTTCATATTTTTCCTCAAACGAATCAGATACATATTTCAAGAATATAATACCTAACGCTACATTTTTATACTCAGCAGCATCCATGCTTCCTCTCAATTTATCTGCTGCTTGCCATAATTTTTCTTCAAAACCTATAGTTGCCATTAATAACACCTCTTAAATATTTTTAATTTAAATATATCAAAATTTAAATAATTATATGCCTGTATTTTTAAATATAATAACATTAACCTAAGTGTTATTTTTTTTTGTTTAAAGTAATATATATTTCTTGGAACTTAGACGTTGTTTTTTGAAAATTGGGTTCATCTAGTTCTTTTAATTTTCTAATAATCAAAAGATTTAATGAATATTTATTAATATGATATTTAGAGTCTTTTTTCATAATATTTTTCTTCTTAATTACATTTTCGAAAGACTTGAAATTCTGGTAACTTTCCAAATCTTCTTTTAAGGTATCTGAAATTTCATCTTCAATTAGCAATTCAGAGATACACTCAATAATAAATTCTTTCTCAAATAAATCTTCAAGTTGTATTGAGTATTCATCTTCGATTTTTTCATCCAAATTTGACTCTTTGATAGATTTATTATTATTTAAAATTATCCTATTATTATAATCACTATTAAAATTATTTTGAATTTTTTTTGCCATTTCCAATCCTTTTTTATCATAGTCTAGAACTCCTAGTGGTGGATTAGGAAATACCTCTTTATACACAGTAATAAAATCTGAAATTTTATCAGCTCCTTCTGTTTCAATGAATGTTAAGCTCTTTTTAGGAAATAACCTGTGGTAGATGTATTGATGAACAATTTTATCGGTTTTACCTTCTACCATCACTACAGTCGAATTAATGTTTATTCTTAAAGTATCTAATAAATTTATACCCATGATTTGATTTATTTCCAATAGTTTGACTTTATCTTTTTTATTGTAATCGATATATGTTCCTTGTAAAACATCTCTTTCGATTAGAAGAATATTATTTATATCAGTTTCATTTATAAAAGCTGTCGAGTGGGTACTGATAATTATTTGTGAATTTTTAAATACTTCTTGAATCTTTTTATATAAATATCTTTGGGCTTCTATATGTAAATGAACTTCTGGCTCGTCAAAGAGAATAATATCTGGCATTTTATTATTTTTTACATTGTATTTATTAATATAATACGACATTATTATTAATTTTTTTACTCCATTACTTTTTTCATTAATTGGTGCTGTATCGCCATAGCAATCTGCAACATATAATTCATTATTAAAAATTAAAAGGGAATAGTAGTCCTTACTTATAGCTAATAAGTCTCTATTTATATTAGATAATAAAATTGCAACTTCATTATTATCTAAGTCATCAAAAAATTGAACTATCTCTATTATTGATTGATCAAGAGAAGTATTATTATCTACTTTAGCTATTTTAATTTGTTTATTTACAGCTTCTTTTGCGCTTTCATTATATATTGTATTAGTATTATTATTATTATCTTCATATTCAATAGAATGTTTATTTTTATTATTAAGAGTAATAATTTGTTTATTACTTGTTGAGAGTATGGTTTTAGGTAATTTTCTTTCAAAATTTTCTAATCTACTTATACTTTGGAAAGCTGTATCTAAGTTTTTAACATCTAATGATTCAAATATTGCACTAATTATATTTGATTTGCCCGAGTTATTTGATCCTACTATAATATTTAAATTTCTATTTAGGTTTAGTTCCAAATGTTTTATAGATTTATAATTATAAATTTCTATTGTTTTTAGTGAATTCATATATTTTTTGTGACTCCATTTCTTTCATAATTAATTATAGCTTAATAAAATTTTGTATATTATATAGTATAACAGAACGTGAATAAATCCAATTGAACAGTAATAAGCAAGTTTTGAAGTTCATAAATTATAAAATCATTGCAAGAGTAACTATTATAAAGAGGGGAAAGTCATTTCAATTAAGAGGAACTATAGTACAAAAAGTTATAAAAGCTATAAATTTTAATGATTAGTTAAAACCTTAAATAAAATATTTTTAGCAAAATCACTAATA
>NZ_JAESLS010000026.1:0-1696 GCF_017892745.1 Staphylococcus sp. GDY8P45P
TTTTTAGCAAAATCACTAATAGGGGGAAGCATATCATAAATGATGCGGTTTCTTATAAAATTAAACAAGGAAGAAATTCAAGATTTATAATGAATTTCTTCCTTGTTGATTCAAATTTTTAATCGCTTATTTTAAAATATTCGAAGACATTATATCAGTGTAGAATAAAATATTAATCAAAATACAATTGTTGGACTAATCTGTTTATTTTTGTTTTGTCATCGCTGACCGATAAAAGAAGATTAATATCTGTTTTTGATAAGTTTGGCAATTTGACTCTGCTGAGGTATTTCTTTTGATAACTAATATATCCTCCACCAATATAATAGCTAGTTAATCTCATAAAATCACTGATTATATCACTATTTAATATCAGGCAGAGTGGATCTATGTCAAGAATACGGACACAGTAAAAAGAGAATTCTACCGCGCTTCGCTTGCTTGCCTCGCGATTCATATTCTTTTAAAGGACCAAAAGTATATGAATCGCGAGGATGTTTTTATGCATATTTTTTCTCAAATTCAATTGGACTCATATAATTTAGTGTCGAATGAATTCTTTTTGAGTTGTAAAAAGTAAGAATGTATTCCATAACACTGAACATTGCTTCATCCCTTGTTTTGTAGTCACAATGGTGAATTAATTCTTTTTTGATAATACTATGAAATGATTCTATACACGCATTGTCATAACAGTTTCCTTTTCTACTCATGCTTGTTTGAATTCCTTTTTCTTTAAGTAATGTCTGATATTCTATAGAAGCATATTGACTTCCACGGTCTGAATGATGAATCAGTCCTTTTCTTGGTTCTTGTATTGTACATGCTTTTCTAAAGGCTGATAACACAAGATCTTTAGTCATTCTTGAAGACATTGACCATCCAATAATTCTTCGTGAAAATAAATCCATGACTGTTGCTAAGTATAACCAACCTTCTCTCGTGTATATGTACGTTATATCTGCGACCCAAACACTTCCTAATCCGGATACTTTAAATGATTGGTTTAATATATTGGGATATACAGGAAGTTGATGTTTGGAATTTGTTGTAGCCTTATATTTCTTTTTTGTTATTGATTTAATACCTAATTCATTCATTATCTTACTGACTGTTCTTTGTGTGACCGTACATCCTTTGCTTCTTAGTACTTGTGTAATTTTAGGACTACCATAACGTTTTTGACTTTGAATATAAATTTGATAAATATGTTTTTTCAATACATCATGTCTAATTGTACGTTTACTTGGTTTACGATTCTTCCAACCATAATAGCCACTTTTTGAAACACCTAACACTTCACACATCTTTATAACACGAAATTCATGTCGGTGTTCTTCAATAAACCTGTATATTACTTCTGGTCTTTGGCAAAGATGTGCATAGAGCCTTTTTTAATATCTTATTTTCTTCTTCTAGCTCTTTTAATCTTTTTTGTAGATCAACTTCAGACTGTTTCTTAGGGGTACGTCTACCACTACCAACAAATCCTTTTTCACCTTCTTTACGATAAACACTTAGCCATTTGGTTAATGTTTGAATAGGGATGTCTAAATCTCTTGAAACTTCTGTTGCTTTTCTACCAGATTCTACTAACTGAATTGCTTCCATATTAAAGCTATGATCATATTTTCATTTAGACATAACGAACACTCCTGTAAATTGATTACTTTCATTAAAGCTTAATTTATAATCA
>NZ_JAESLS010000027.1:0-629 GCF_017892745.1 Staphylococcus sp. GDY8P45P
TTTTATAGTTTAATTTTATCAAATAGGAGTCTTATGTATGAACTATTTAAGATATAAACAATTTAACAAGGATTTTATCACTGTAGCCGTTGGATACTATCTAAGATATGCATTGAGTTATCGTGATATATCTGAAATATTAAGGGAACGTGGTGTAAACGTTCATCATTCAACGGTCTACCGTTGGGTTCAAGAATATGCCCCAATTTTATATCAAATTTGGAAGAAAAAGCATAAAAAAGCTTATTACAAATGGCGTATTGATGAGACGTACATCAAAATAAAAGGAAAATGGAGTTATTTATATCGTGCCATTGATGCAGAGGGACATACATTAGATATTTGGTTGCGTAAGCAACGAGATAATCATTCAGCATATGCGTTTATCAAACGTCTCATTAAACAATTTGGTAAACCTCAAAAGGTAATTACAGATCAGGCACCTTCAACGAAGGTAGCAATGGCTAAAATAATTAAAGCTTTTAAACTTAAACCTGACTGTCATTGTACATCGAAATATCTGAATAACCTCATTGAGCAAGATCACCGTCATATTAAAGTAAGAAAGACAAGGTATCAAAGTATCAATACAGCAAAGAATAATTTAAAAGGTATTGAATGTATTTACG
>NZ_JAESLS010000028.1:0-1377 GCF_017892745.1 Staphylococcus sp. GDY8P45P
CACAAGCAACTTTAAATAGGTTATAATCCATTTCTTCTAAAAGACTTAATAAATCTATATATTCTGTTACGTTTTCACTAATAATAATCTTCTTTATCCTTGAAATAGCTTCATACTTTTCTTCTCTAGTAAGAGCAATATAGTTAGAAATATCAAAGCCATTATAGATTTTTATATCTTTTTCATCATACTGATACTTTTCAGGATTATCCATATGCGTGAAATACCTATACGCTCCACGAACACTTTCAAGTTTAACTGGTTGTGGTGCATTTACCTTCTCAGCAATTTTTGATGCTGCATTTTGAGTAACAGGTCCATCCCAAATTAGTATGACATGCCAATGCTCTTTCTTAATTTCTCCATCAGGATTAACATCTTTATCATGCAAAGGAGATATTGCGAATTGTAAATAAGTTTCTTCAAGTAATTCTGTCCAATTTTCAGGGGCAGATTGTGGATATACAACCATTCCCCACGTTCTTGCTTTAATATATTTTGCCATGGTAAAATAACAGTGTTGAATAAAGATTTTAGAGAACTTAGCTATTTGGGAGCTAGGTTCTTTTTTTATTTTCCACTGTCTCTATCCCCCTTTTTACCTTTTTCAATATAGTAATTATTAATTAACATAGATATCGCTTGAGATTTACTCAATCCCATCTCTTCTGATATATCTTTCAGCCTTTCAATCGTTACAGGTGTTAATGTTATTCCAACTTTTTCTCGAGCCATTATAACCCCTCCTTTTTAAATCCTTATTCTGTATTATATAGTATATTATCCATAAAAGTCTAGAGTTTTCATGAATACTTTTGTTAAGTTTTGTGTCTAAAATTGTCAAAAACCCCATAATATCAAGGCTTAAGTCGATTTTTTCACATTGCACATTGCACCCATTGGGGGGGTCGTAGTACCCCCCAATGTCTCTCCTCAAAACAAAAATTCAAAACCAAGCAATCAAAAAAGTGATTGCTAAAATTTCAAAATCAAACCCCACCAAAAAATTACTTGTAATAGAATTTCCTTTTGACTTCACGATATCGAAATCAATGATTTGGATTGGTTGTTAACTTGGAATTAATCCAAGTTAAAACCAGCACCAATCGCCACTGAAGTGGCTATCATTATTTCTTTGTTCGTCAAAAGTTTTTCTCCTATCACATGTAATTTTTTGGTTTGGCAAGCATCGTATTTGCTAGCCACTTCATTCGCTAACGCTCATTTCGTTCTGCAAATACACTTGTTGGGGGTAAACCCCCAATCCCCCTTTTTTGCTAACGCAAAAAGCTAGCCATAGTGGCTAGCTAATTCAAAATTAATTATCATGTTTATGTCTATTGGATCTAACTAAAACATTAATAGTAAATGTATTAT
>NZ_JAESLS010000029.1:0-1037 GCF_017892745.1 Staphylococcus sp. GDY8P45P
GATAAAGTCCGTATAATTGTGTAAAAGTAAAAAGGCCATATAACAGTCCTTTTACGGTACAATGTTTTTAACGACAAAAACATACCCAGGAGGACTTTTACATGACCCAAGTACATTTTACACTGAAAAGCGAAGAGATTCAAAGCATTATTGAATATTCTGTAAAGGATGACGTTTCTAAAAATATTTTAACAACGGTATTTAATCAACTAATGGAAAATCAACGAACAGAATATATTCAAGCAAAAGAATATGAACGAACAGAAAACCGACAAAGTCAACGAAATGGCTATTATGAGCGCAGCTTTACGACACGTGTAGGCACGCTAGAATTAAAAGTACCCAGAACACGTGATGGCCATTTTTCACCCACAGTGTTTGAACGTTATCAACGAAACGAAAAAGCCCTCATGGCTTCAATGTTGGAAATGTATGTATCAGGCGTTTCAACTCGTAAAGTATCAAAAATTGTGGAAGAACTTTGTGGTAAATCCGTCTCTAAGTCCTTCGTTTCTAGCTTAACAGAACAGCTAGAACCTATGGTTAACGAGTGGCAGAATCGTTTATTATCAGAAAAAAATTATCCTTACTTAATGACCGATGTACTCTATATAAAAGTACGAGAAGAAAATCGAGTACTCTCAAAAAGCTGTCATATAGCGATTGGAATAACCAAAGATGGCGACCGTGAAATTATCGGCTTCATGATTCAAAGTGGCGAAAGCGAAGAGACCTGGACAACATTTTTTGAATACCTAAAAGAACGCGGTTTACAAGGTACGGAACTCGTTATTTCTGATGCGCACAAAGGATTAGTCTCTGCCATTAGAAAATCCTTCACCAACGTAAGTTGGCAAAGATGCCAAGTTCACTTCCTAAGAAATATCT
This sequence comes from Staphylococcus sp. GDY8P45P, assembly GCF_017892745.1. NCBI lineage: Bacteria > Bacillati > Bacillota > Bacilli > Caryophanales > Staphylococcaceae > Staphylococcus > Staphylococcus sp. GDY8P45P. The sequence goes on from NZ_JAESLS010000029.1 coordinate 889, forward strand.
TTACCACCATTCCTAAAAAAAATTCAAAATCTTTCAGAGAAGCTGTTAAAGGAATTTTTAAGTTCACAGATATTAACTTAGCGCGTGAGGCTAAAAATCGATTGATTCATGATTATATCGATCAACCAAAATATTCAAAAGCTTGCGCA
>NZ_JAESLS010000003.1:0-4554 GCF_017892745.1 Staphylococcus sp. GDY8P45P
TTTACTTTGCAACAGAACCATATATTTTATAAACGCTTTTGATTCCTTGTCTGACATAGTCCGTTCACTACCGGATAAAATTTCACTGACTTTTTTAGAATCATTAGATTCTACAGCATCTTCAAATTTATTTATTTGTCCTAGGGCATCTGTTTTTCTAACTACAAATACAATTATTAAAGCAATTAAGATAATTATTAGTAATAAGAAACCATATATATATGGCTTCTTATTACGTGTCTTTTCATTTTCCATACGCATTACCCTTTTGTGACTTTACCTGCTAATTTAGAATAACTTTTCTTGATAAATGATAAAGCTCAATACATTCACTATTCCATTTTTTATATTTTTCGAAATTCCATTGATAAATTATAAAAGATCCCCTCATTTTCATTAAAATCATTTAATTTTTCTAAACAAATGGCCACTCTCATTATTGTGGATATGAGAGTGGCCATAAATTTTATTTGTTTACTTGTCTATTTAACAAAGGGGATTCTCATTGCATTTGTGAATAACTAACTAAATACTTTAAAGCTTTAAAATGATAGACATTAACGAGATTTTAGTTCGTCAGTTGTCATCCATTTATGATTTTTAACCATCTCATCGTTTTCTGTTGATTTATAATCCACCATATAAACGGTTGTTTTTTCTACATCATCAATTTGAGCTTCTGCACCTTTCATACCAGGCATATGGTCAGCTTCTAATTTAACTGTATCACCTTTCTTGAATCCATTTTCAGGGGCATCTGCAACTTCCTCATTAACGACCCATTTGTGATTATTAACTTTTTCATCACCATTTGTAGGTGTGTAACTCACGACATAAGCATAGGTTTTGTAAGCACCTTTAACTGTACCTTTAGCATTTTTCATACCAGGCATATGATCAGCTGTAATTGTTATTTTATCGTCCTTTTTATATTTACTGTCATCTGTACTTTTCATATTATCTGGGGCTTTACTTTCACTCTTATGATTCATATGTTTTTCTTGTTTTTGATCTTTAGAATTTTCTTCTTCTTCGTTACCAGTTGAACAAGCTGATAATACTAATCCTGAAGCTACTATAATTGAGCTCAATTTTTTCATCATATTGAATTCTCCTTATAAATTATTTTGTTACTTTTATTTGTCCCATCATTCCATTATCTTCATGCTCAAGTATGTGACAATGGAACATGTATGTCCCAGTATTTTTAAAAACCACTTCTATTTTGGCTTTTTGTCCAGGTTCCAGAGATATAACGTCTTTTTTGCCTCTCATATCTTCTGAAGGTTTCTTCCCATCCACTGATAAAACTTTAAATTGCGTTCCGTGGATATGGAACGGGTGCTTCATACCACCCATTTTATCTTTGACGTTTTCAATTTCCCAAGTTTCTTTCCGGTTTACCTTTTGTGTGAAATCTATTCTGTTAGGATCGAATTTTTTGCCATTAATAGTAACATTATCGTCCATACCTTCTAATTTGATTTTTTTATCTACTTTTGGAGTAGTGTCTTTGTTAGTACTTTTTTCTTTGTTAATAATTGGTAAAATTACTGTTTCATCATTATCAACAAGATTGACTTTTTCTTCTTTCATTTTAGATAAATCTATTACTATTTCTTTTCTTGCTGAAGGAGCTAAATTAATTTCTTTTAACTTTTTAGTCTTTTCTAAATGGCCGCCTTCTGAAGCAATATATTCAAAACTTTGATTATTACTTAGCTTAAGATTTAAATCCCGAGCATTGGAGCCATTTAAAAGTCTCAAACGTATTTTTCCTTCTTTTGTTGTTAATTTAGGATCTACTTTCCCATTCACAAGGACTGTATCACCTTGAGTACCATCTTCATCTTTCGTTTTTGTATAATTTAATTTTTTAGATACAAATGTTTTATCTTGGATTATTATAGGCAAATCATTTTTCCCATAATTGCTAGGATAATTATTCTTTTTGTCATCCTCTATATATAATAACCCTGATAAACCATTATAAACTTGTTTAGCTGTATTTGGGGAGGGGTGGGGATGATACCATAATGTAGCAGCCTCTTGTTTAACCTCAAATTTTATTGTTTTTTCTTTTCCTGGTTTTATAACTTGAGAAGGGCCTCCATCCACTTTTCCATCTATTTCTAACCCATGCCAATGAAATGTTGTATTTTCATCTAAGTTGTTGACTAACTTAATTTTAACCTTATCTCCTTTTTTTAATTTTAAAGTTGGCCCAAGTAAATTTCCATTGTATCCTAAAGTGTTAGAGAAATTACCTTTGTAAAATTCTGTCTTTCCTTTCTGCGCTTTTAATGTATAACTTTTATAACCATTGTTATCTTTTTTAGGATCTAAAACTTTGGGAAATGTTATTTCATTTTTTCCTTGTGAAGAATTCAAATTTTTTCTTTCGTCATGACTTTTCATATCCATCATATCATTTCGCTTTTGATCATTTTCTTTCATGTCCATCATGTTGTGCTTACCTTCTGCAAAAGTATCATTAGGAACCATAAACATTATAGAAAATAACGTAATTAAAATTGTGAACATTTTTTTATACATTATATTTACCTCTTTTATTTTAATTTTAATGTAAATGCATTAATTGCTACGATGATCGTACTTAAAGACATAAGTATTGCACCCACAGCAGGTGATAATATTAAACCAATAGAAGCTAATATACCAGCTGCAAGAGGAACTGCAATCACGTTATATCCTGCGCCCCACCATAAATTTTGAACCATTTTTTTCATCGTATTTTTTGAAAGGGACAAAAAATTGATAATATCAGAAGGATTACTTTTAACGAGTATGACATCCCCCGATTCAATAGCTACATCTGTCCCTGCGCCAATTGCCATACCAATATCTGCTCTAATAAGGCTTGGCGCATCATTGATACCATCACCAACCATCATGATTTTGCTACCATTGCTTTGATAATCTTGGATAATACTTTCTTTATCTTCGGGCATCAATTGCGCGTGGACATCACTAATACCTAATTCTTCAGCCACTGTTTGTGCCACTTCTTTATTATCGCCTGTAAGCATGACTGGCGTAATGTTTCTCGATAATAAATCCGAAACCATTTGTTTTGAACTTTCTTTAATTTTATCGCCTTGTGCGATAATACCAATAACTTGTCGGTCATGAATTAGATAACTAATAGAATTCCCTTGTTGAGCGAGATTCGTAAATTGTTCTTTATTATAATCAAAATTGCTTTTATCGAGATAAGAAACATTCACTATTTTGAGTTTTTTATTATCAACTGTGCCTTCTAAGCCTATACCTGGAATATTATTAACTTCTTGAGGAGTAGCATATGAAATATTTTTGCCTTTAGCAAAATCAACAATACCAGTGGCAAGTGGATGATTAGAATTACTTTCTAATGAAGCAAATAGACTCAATATTTCTTCATTATTTAACTCGTCTGTAAAACTTTCATAGTGATTCACTGAAAAGTTACCTTCAGTTAGTGTCCCAGTTTTATCCATCATGATGTAATCAATGTGTTGTGCGATTTCTACAGATTCTCTGTTTTTAATGATTAAACCATTATGTGCGCCTATAGAGGTAGAACGTGCTGTAACTAAAGGTATTGCCAAGCCTAATGCATGTGGACAAGCAATGACTAATACGGTTACTAGCCGTTCAAGTGCGAAATCGACGTTGTTTTGAATAAGCATCCATACAATAAATGAAATCAGGCCAATACTTACTGCAAAGTAAAACAAATAACCTGCGACTTTATCAGAGAGGAGTTCAGCTTTTGACTTATCGTTTTGAGCTTGGTTAACAAGACCCATAACTTGAGATAGGTAGCCATTTTCACCCGTAGCAGTCACTTTAACTTGTACTGTACCTGAACCATTAATTGAACCTCCAATAACATCATCATTATGAGTTTTATGAACTTTTTTTGATTCGCCAGTAACTAATGATTCGTCAATTGATGTTTCTCCTTGAACAATGATTCCGTCTGTGGGTATACTTTCGCCTGCTCTGACTTCCACAATATCGTCAATATGAATATCTGATATTTTAACTTCTTCTCGTTGATTGTTATCAATCAGCTTCACTGCAGTATTAGGTAAAAGTTCTGCCATTTTCTTCAGTGCATTGCCTGCATTACCTACTGCGTTCATTTCAATCCAATGACCTAATAACATGATTAAAATTAAAGTCGCTAATTCCCAGAAAAAGTCCATTGTATGTGTGGATGAACCACTGAAGTTATTCATATAAAAGGCGTATAAACTATAAATATAAGCTACTGAAATACCTAGAGCAACAAGCGTCATCATTCCAGGTTTTTTAGTTGAAATTTCATCTTTAGCCCCTGATAAAAATGGCTTTCCTCCGTAAAAGAATAAAATTGTAGCAAGAATTAATACAATCCAATCTGACCCTGTAAATGAAATTTGAAACGGTAATTTAACTCCCATCATGGGCGATAAAATAATAATCGGTATCGCAAAAATCAAAGAAATAAAGAATTTACTTTTAAAATTTCCATGATGGTGATGTTCATGATTACCATGACTAGTG
>NZ_JAESLS010000003.1:4628-20769 GCF_017892745.1 Staphylococcus sp. GDY8P45P
ATGACTATGATGCTCATGATTTTGGTGTTTTTTGTTATTCGACAAAATTAAACCTCCTAATTTTATATTTTTAAAGATAGTAATAAGACAATTTGAGTATAACATATACGGTATAGGGGTATATACCATTTGACTTTTTTATTTTGTAATGTACAGAAAATAACCATTTATGTCACTATTTAAAGGAATAACAAATACAATCAAATGGTCATTTGACTATAATGTTTGAGTAGATCACAATAATAACCAAGTGGAGTTGATAGGCTCCCTTAAAGTACAAGCAAGACACTTGAAGAAGAAAAATGTATTATACTTGACCGCGTACTATGGTACGCGGTTTATTATTATTTAGAGGTGAACTATGTGAGTTATCGTATTACTGCATTTGCAGAAAAATGTGGGGTAAATAAAGAGACGATTAGATATTACGAACAAAAAAATTTATTACAAGAACCTTCCCGAACGAAAGCTGGTTATCGGATATATTCAGATGATGATGTTAAGCGTGTATGGTTTATTAAACGGATGCAAGAGCTTGGTTTTTCTTTAAGTGAAATCCACAAGTTGCTTGGTGTTGTAGATAAGGATGATGTGCGGTGTTCGGATATATATGAGTTCGTTTCTCAAAAAGTTGATGAAGTACAACAACAAATTAGAGATTTAATGCGTGTTGAGAATATGTTGAATGATTTAAAAGAATGTTGTCCGAATGAAGAATATTTATATTCTTGCCCTATTATTGAGAAAATGTTTGAGGGTTAAAATCAACTTTTTAGCAGGTGATGTAAATTGACTGTACAAAAGCGAAAAAATGTAAAGGATAATGATAAATTATTGTTTTTAGGAATACCAGCATTGTTGGTTCTATGTTGCGCTTTACCAATCCTTTTAATTGCAATTGGATTGAGTTCTATGGGTGCTTTCTTAATAGGAAAACAAGTTTGGATATTTGGTGCTGTTTTGTTAATTGTCGGACTGATTATGTTGGTAAAAAGAAGAGGTAGTCGTAATACATGTCAGTCGGATTGTTGCCATTCTAAATTCAGTGAAACAGAAGAAAAAGGGGGGGAGTGATTTGAAATCAATATTGTTCTTTAAAAGATTTTATTATCAGCTCTCATTATTGTAAGCCTCTCAGCATGTGGAATATCCAATGGAACCAACACGATAAACAATGAAAAAACACAACCAATAAGTTCCGAGAAGCCAACACTCATTTATTTCATGGCATCTTGGTGTCCGACTTGTGTAGCAGGGGAAAAGGTATTTAAACAGATTCATAATAAATATGGGAACAATGTTCAACTTATAACTGTTGATATGGATCCCCTACAAGATACAGAACAAGATTTAAAGGATTTCCAACGTCAATATGGTGGAGAATGGACACATTTAATCGATAAAGAATATGAACTCACTAAAAAGTATAAAGTAAAACAATTGGAAGAAGTTTTTTTAATAGATAGCAATCAAGAAGTTATATATCACGCGGTTAACCCTTCCTTCGATGATTTACAAAAGGAACTAACACGTATTGGAGTGAGTAGTTCATGACGTTTCCCTTTATATTTATTTTTTCAGCAGGAATAGTTGCTGCGTTTAATCCTTGCGGGATTGTTATGTTGCCTTCATATATTAGTTATTTAATTGGTGAAGGAGAGGTTGAAACAAGGCGTTCCTTAATAAGGACAATCTCAAAGGGGCTATGGTTAGGATTGTCTATGACGTTGGGATTTCTAACTATTTTTGTGATAGCCGGTTTTCTATTATCGTTATTAGGTAGAGCTTTAATCAATGTTTTTCCAATTTGGTCATTTCTAATGGGCGTACTTATCTTTCTTTTGGGACTAGGGATGTTGCTTGGAAAAAAAGTTTCTCTACCTTTAAGAGTTAATATTAAACAGGGTAAACGATCAGTTTATTTCTATGGTATTGCTTATGGAATCACATCATTAAGTTGTACGTTGCCAGCCTTTTTATTTGTACTCACTGAATCTATGCAAGATAATTCGTTATTGATGGTTATACTTAAATTTATTGTGTACTCAATCGGTATGGGTGTTGTCGTTACTTCCATAACCATTGTTTCTTTGATTTCAAAAAGATATGTCCAACAATTACTTTCTAAAAATATGGCAATGATCCAATTTATTTCCTCCATTGTTATTTTAATTTCAGGAATTTATATTTCTTATTATTGGGGGATTGGTCCGGGTGGCATATTTCGATAATTAAAAGGAGTGTTAAAAAATGACTAAGAAAATCAGTATGAAAGTTAGTGGCATGACTTGTATGGGTTGTGAAGAACATGTAGCAGTTGCACTTGAAAATATTGGTGCCAAGAATGTAGAAGCTAGTTTTCGTCACGGTGAAGTATTATTTGAATTACCCGATGATATTGGGATTGAAAGTGCAAAAAAGGCTATTGATGAGGCGAAATATCAACCTGGAGAAATAGAAGAAATATCATCACAAGAAAATGTGGTGTTAGGTAATGAAGGCGATTATGACTTACTTATCATTGGTTCCGGTGGTTCGGCTTTTTCAGCTGCGATCAAAGCGATTGAATACGGGGCAAAAGTAGCCATGATTGAGCGTGGAACCGTTGGCGGAACATGTGTAAACATTGGCTGTGTTCCATCAAAAACACTTCTTAGGGCTGGAGAAATTAATCATTTAGCAAAAGTAAATCCATTTACGGGATTACAAACATCTGCTGGAGAAGTGGAATTAGCACCCTTAATCAAGCAAAAAGATGAATTAGTGAGTGAGCTTCGCAATCAAAAATATGTGGATCTAATTGATGAATATGGAATTGACTTAATTGTAGGTGAAGCAAAATTTACTGATGAACAGACGGTTGAAGTCAATGGGGAGAAACTTTCCGCAAAACGCTTTTTAATTGCAACGGGTGCATCTCCTTCTCTCCCGCCGATTTCAGGACTTGAAGAAGTGGAGTATTTAACAAGTACAACGCTCCTTGAAATAAAAAAGGTACCTAAACGATTAACGGTGATCGGTTCAGGATATATCGGAATGGAGCTTGGCCAATTGTTTCATAACTTAGGTTCAGAAGTAACGCTTATGCAAAGAAGTGAGCGACTGTTAAAAGAGTATGACCCAGAGATTTCTGAAGTAGTAGAAAAAGCTTTAATTGAACAAGGAATAAACCTTGTAAAAGGGGCATCTTTTGAGCGTGTAGAACAATCTGGAGAGATAAAGAAGGTTCATGTTACAGTAGATGGCAAGAAAAAAGTGATTGAATCAGAGCAGCTGCTTGTTGCAACAGGAAGAAAACCAAATACGGATACGTTGAATTTAAATGCAGCTGGGGTTAAAGTCGGAAAACGAAAAGAAATACTGATAAATGATTATGCTAGAACAAGTAATGAAAAGATTTATGCGGCAGGAGATGTTACATTAGGGCCTCAATTTGTCTATCTAGCAGCATATGAAGGTGGAATTGTTGCCGATAATGCAATCGGTGGATTAAATAAAAAACTAGATTTATCAGTGGTTCCCGGCGTGACATTTACAAATCCAGGGGTAGCAACAGTAGGCTTAACAGAAGAACAAGCAAAAGAAAAAGGCTATGAGGTCAAAACCTCCGTATTGCCTTTAGATGCTGTTCCAAGAGCGATAGTAAATCATGAAACAACAGGTGTTTTTAAGCTTATTGCTGATTCGAAAACATTGAAAATGTTAGGGGTTCATGTTGTATCTGAAAATGCAGGTGAAGTGATTTATGCAGCGACTTTAGCCGTTAAGTTTGGTTTAACCGTAGATGATTTAAAAGAAATCCTTGCACCATATTTAACAATGGCAGAAGGATTGAAATTAGCTGCCCTGACGTTTGATAAAAATGTTTCAAAATTATCTTGTTGTGCGGGATAACAACACAATGAATCCACCGTTTGGTTAAGACGGTGGATTCTTTCAACCTTGGACAAGGTACGCGGTTTCATTAGATAGAAATAAGGCAAACGTATTATAGAGTCAATTCTGCGAGGAGATTAATGATGATAAAGAAATACGATCTTATTGTGATTGGTACAGGTTCTGCGGGTTCAATCACAGCAGCAAAATGTAATAAAGCCGGCTGGAATGTAGCTATGGTAGATGACAGGCCGTTTGGAGGCACGTGTGCACTACGTGGATGTGACCCAAAAAAGGTTCTACATGGTGCTGCCGAGCTTATTGATTGGAACAAACGGATGGTTAAGAATGGAGTACCGTCTGAAGTCTCCATCAACTGGAAAGATCTTATGAATTTTAAAAGAACCTTTACAGATGATGTCCCGGAAAAAAAAGAGGAAGCATTGAATAAACAGGGAATCGATACGTATCATGGCAATGCATCTTTCGTGAGTGAGGACAAACTTGAAGTGAATAAAGAAGTGCTCGAGGGGAGTCATTTCTTGATCGCTAGTGGTGCGAAACCTACCCCTTTACCCATAGAAGGAGAAGAACATCTTACTTATAGTGATGAGTTTTTGGAGTTGGATGAATTACCACAAAGAATCGTCTTTGTTGGTGGTGGGTATATTTCGTTTGAATTTGCTCATATCGCGGCACGTGCTGGATCAGAAGTTCATATTATCCATCGAGGTCAAAGACCTTTGGAGAATTTTGATATAGATCTTGTAGATATCCTTTTAGAAAAGTCGAAAGAGATTGGCATACAGGTACATCTTCAACATTCCGTTGAATCCATTGAAAAAGAACAAGGAAAGTTTCATGTGTACGCTCGAAAAAAAGAGGATATAACGCGGTTTGAAGCAGACATTGTTATTCATGGTGCTGGACGGGTCCCTGCCTTAGATATGAATCTTGAAAAAGGGAATATAGAAAGGAAAAAACATGGTGTCCATGTTAATGAGTATTTGCAAAGTGTAAGTAACCCGAATGTCTATGCAGCTGGAGATGCTGCAGCAACGGATGGCTTGCCCCTCACACCTGTAGCCAGTGCAGATTCTCATGTCGTAGCATCTAATTTATTGAAAGGGAACAGCAAAAAAATTGAATATCCCGTGATTCCATCTGCTGTATTTACCGTACCTAAAATGGCATCGGTAGGTATGAGCGAGGAGGAAGCCAAAAACTCTGGCCGGAATATTAAAGTAAAGCAGAAAAACATCTCCGACTGGTTTACGTATAAACGGACAAATGAGGACTTTGCTGCGTTTAAAGTGCTGATTGACGAAGATCATGATCAAATTGTTGGTGCTCATTTGATTAGTAATGAAGCCGATGAACTGATTAATCATTTTGCAACAGCCATTCGTTTTGGGATTTCAACCAAAGAATTGAAACAAATGATATTTGCCTATCCAACAGTAGCTTCAGACATTGCACACATGTTGTAATTTTTATCATATGTTTTTCCAGCATGATTTTTCCATTATCTCTTGTACACGCTTATTCAGAAAAGGGCGATTGTTGAAAATCAAAAGCTTAATTTCTCACTAAAAATACGGAGGGATTAAGCTTTTTTATCTTTCAAAATCCTTAACGTCCGTATTTTTCCGACGGTACCTCGACTATTAAGTATTTGATTTGCATATATAAAATCCTCGTTCAATACTATCCCTCCAAACTGTTGTTAATCACTCTATGCTTGAAATAATTATCATAGTTCAAAAAGGATACGTTATAATTGCTATATTGATTAAATGTTCAAGGGGTGCTTTATGATTTATACAATTGTAGTATTCATTGTTGCAGGATTAGCTGAAATTGGTGGTGGTTATCTAATTTGGTTATGTCTCAGAGAAGGGAAGCCACTTTATTTGGGGATCTTTGGGGGAATAGCCATAGTTTGGTTCTGTTGCAAAGTCAGAAAAAATATAACTAATTATCATTTTAACATGGTAGTATTCCCTTAACTGGCCAACATGTGATTAATTTCGTAGCACGGCGAAAATCCGTAGATCTGAAGAGACCTACGGTTCTTTTTATATAGACCATAAATACATTCAATACCTTTGAGTGTATTCTTTGCCGTATTGACGCTTTGATATCTCGTCTTTCTCACTTTAATATGACGGTGATCCTGCTCAATGAGGTTATTAAGATATTTAGATGTACAATGACAGTCGGGATTAAGTTTAAAATCTTTAATCAACTTAGACATTGCCACCTTCGTCGAAGGTGCCTGGTCTGTAATTATCATTTGAGGTTTACCAAATTGTTTAATAAGTCGCTTAATAAACGCATATGCTGAATGATTATCTCGTTTCTTACGTAACCAAATATCCAATGTATGACCATCTGCATCAATGGCACGATATAAATAGCACCATTTTCCTTTTATTTTAATGTATGTCTCATCAACGCGCCATTTATAATAAGCTTTTTTATGCTTTTTCTTCCAAATTTGATACAAAATAGGAGCATATTCTTGAACCCAACGGTAGATCGTTGAATGATGAACGTTAACGCCGCGTTCTCTTAGTATTTCAGATATATCACGATAACTAAGCGCGTATCTTAAGTAATAGCCAACGGCTACAGTTATTACATCTTTATTAAATTGCTTATATCTAAAATAATTCATAGAGAACGCTCCTTTTTTGTTAAAATTATACTATAAAATTAACTTTGCAACAGAACCGTTAGTTTTATACTCTATCCTTTTTGTGTTTTGTTTTTTAAGTTTGTCATAACAGTTGTTTTAATATGTTACCCTTATTACTACATGGGACGTTCTGAAATGAACATGCCCGAAATGAATATGGAGCAAATGCAGCAGATGCAACAAATGATGATGGAACATATGGAAACAACAAAACAAATTAAACAAAAACTAGGCTACTTATCCCCTGTAAAATACAGAGAATTAGCAGCCTAGAACATAGTGTTTTTATTAAGTTCCCATTTTAAGGGTTCAGTGCCTTGTAGTTATTGTGTTTTTATATACTTTACTACTTATTTTCTTTGTTATCATCAAAGGACTGCATGAAGTTCGTGCATGCATTTATCATATTATCCATTCTCTGGTCATAATCAGAACCTTGGGTAAAACCAGTTTGTCCAATGACGATTAAACCAGCTAGTACAAACGACAGCACTAAAGGTAACTTCTTTTTCATCGCTTATTTCCCCTTTCATTCAAAGTATCCCTAATCTTTTTTTAACACTTTCTTTAATTTTTCATATTCATCTTCATTAATTTCCCCTTTGGCCAGCCTTTCCTTTAAAATTTGTAAAGAATCATCTGATCTTACACCTTTTGGTTTTTCTGAAGCTTTTGCAATTAATATATATACACCATAAAATAACAAGCCAAGAATGATAATCCAAAAAATCATGCCAATGAACCCCATTCCGCCCATCATATTTCCTATACCCATACAATTTGTCAGTCCTTTCCTTCTTTCTTGTTTTACAATTATACCATATGGGGTATTAGTATCCCAAAAAAGTGTTTTTAATATTAGTAGCAGAAGGCAATTCATTGTACCGCAAAATGGCCCGATTATTGAACTATTTTTTAATAAAATAATTCCTACGTTCCCAATTCCAGAAAGCAATAATACTAAAAGCTTCCTCATCTGCTTTTTCCTCATCATCTGTCATATAATCTGTATCTTTTATTGGATATTTTGCCGTTTCATCAACGGGAGATTGAATATCTGACTTATGCTTATTTTTTGGTTTCACAATTTTTGAGCGTAATATTTTCATGGGAACGCTCCAAATCAATATCTTTATTTGGCTCATATTTGCGTTTTAAGAGCTTATGTATGTTTTTAGGTTAAAAACTATATGATTTATACCTAATTCTTTAAAATACCCCCTTAAAATTCAAAATAAGAACATTTGAATTTAAACAAACCTCCTGCCATCTCAGCAAGGGGCACTTGAAAACCGTTTGGAAATCATCAAGGGACGGGTAGTATTTTTTGAAAAAGCCACTCAAAAAATCTCCACTCAAGGCACGCATAAAATATCAGCGAATATACCAAAGGAGTGAACATATTGATTCCATATTATCTTTGGTTTAAAGAAAACATTTAAAATTCATGATTATATGCCAACCATTCGACTATTTTTTGAGTTTGTTAAAAGTTCCGAGGCTCAACGTCAATAAAGCAATTGGAATAAAGCACCTATGATTATTAAAAAAAATAAGTTATAATATATTCAAAAATATTTTTGAATGAGGTGTAATTATGATTCAGACTATTGTAACTGCTGCTATTCTTTATATTGTGACAGCATTAGACTTATTAGTGATTTTATTAATGTTCTTTGCTAGAGCAAAGACTAGGAAAGAATATCGAGATATTTATATTGGTCAATATGTAGGATCTGTGGCATTGATTGTCATAAGTTTATTCTTTGCCTTTGTCTTAAATTATGTTCCTGAAAAATGGATATTAGGATTATTAGGGTTAATACCGATTTATTTAGGAATTAAAGTGGCTATTTATGGTGATAGTGACGGAGAAGAGAGAGCTAAAAAAGAATTGAATGAAAAAGGATTGTCTAAACTAGTTGGTACGATTGCAATTATTACGATAGCAAGTTGTGGCGCTGATAATATTGGTGTATTTGTTCCCTATTTTGTGACATTAAGTGTTACTAATTTATTAATTACTTTGTTTGTCTTTTTAATTTTAATTTTCTTCTTGGTATTTACTGCACAAAAATTAGCTAATATTCCAGGAGTTGGAGAAATTGTTGAGAAATTTGGTCGTTGGATTATGGCTGTTATTTATATAGCTTTAGGTTTATTTATCATTATAGAAAATGACACTATTCAAACAATTTTAGGATTTATATTTTAATTTAGGGTGTGATTTTATATGAGCTATAAAAATGCTTGTGATGTGATCTGTGTACATGAGGATAAAGTTAACAATGCCTTAAGTTTTTTAGAAGATGATAAATCTAAGAAATTACTTAACATTTTAGAAAAGATTTGTGATGAGAAGAAATTGAAAATTATATTATCTTTGATTAAAGAAGATGAGTTGTGTGTTTGTGATATTTCTTTGATATTGAAAATGAGTGTTGCTTCAACTTCACATCATTTAAGACTTTTATATAAAAATGATGTGCTTGATTTTTATAAAAAGGGAAAGATGGCATATTATTTTATTAAAGACGATGAAATAAGAGAGTTTTTCTCTAAAAATCAGGAGGGTTTTTGAAACGAGTGAAACGAGTTTCTTCTTGTCTTGATACTATAAAATAAGCAAAGATATAACATAAAATGACTTATCGGAAGTACATATGCTTCAAAAGATACAGATGGTATAATAATGGAGTCGCCTATCTCTCAGGCGTCAATTTGACGTAGGGAGGAGGTATTATTCATGTTGGAAATCCTTGTTCACATCACGACCACAGTCATCAGTGGTTGTATTATTGCGTTATTTACGCATTGGCTGCGTAATCGCAAAGACAAATAGGCGACAATAGCCACACCTACAAAAATCCCCTCACTATTTGCGGTAGTGAGGGGATTGGTGTATCCATGCTGGATTCCTTGTTAAGTGCATTATAACACCATAGTAGATAGGAATGCAAAACTAAAATTTTATATGATTGTATTTTATACATGTTAAATATTTAATAATTCATGTAATACAATGTTCCAACGTTTAAGTACTTGTTTAGGTTCGTGCATTTCAACTGTTATACCTGAAGTAATATCAGCATATTTTGCAATATCTTGTCTTATCGATTTTATAGTTGCTTCGAACCTTGTACGTTCATAAACTTCATTATTAGGTGAAGGTAAAAAATTAAATCAAGTTGAGTACATTTTACACCAATTAAATCAAAATCCAGCATCACGTAGAATTATGACAAGTTTATGGGATGTAGATGATTTAGATGAAATGTCATTAGAACCGTGTGTTTGGGCTACAAATTGGAAAGTGAGTTACGGTGCTTTAAATTTACATGTGAAACAACGTTCGGCAGATATGGCTCTAGGTCATCCATTTAATGTATTTCAATATGCGGTTTTACACAGGTTAATAGCAGACCAATGTGGTTATGAGTTAGGAAATTTGTATTGGTGTATAGATGATGCCCATGTATATCTTAAACATATAGATACATTAAAGAAGCAACTATCCAATCCTATTAATCAATCTAAACCAACAATAAGTCTACCTAGTAAATATGATGAGAAGGGTAATCTTAAATCTTTTTTTGAACGTAGACTATCTGAAGTACAGTTGAATAATTATAAACATAATGGAATTTTTAAATATGATATAGCGGAATGATAATGAAAGTAAGGGATTTTATAAAGCTATCACATTCATTTTTATAAATAAGATAAAAAAGATTTGACAATATTCCTCATTGTAACTAAAATAGTTACAATGAGGTGCTTGATTTGAAAATAAGTAGTCGTTTTACGGTCGCTGTTCATATATTGGCTTTAATAAAAATCGAAAAAAATTATGCTTTAACATCGAATCAAATTGCAGAAAGTGTGAATACTAATCCTGTTGTTATTCGAAGATTAATGGGGAACTTAAAAAAGTTGGTTTTATTGAAACTTCACATGGCAATTCAGGAGTTAAACTTTTAAAATCATTAGACGAGATTACATTATTTGATGTTTATAAAGCTGTAGAAGTTGTTGAACAAGGCCGTTTATTCCAAATACATGAAGATACCAATATCGACTGTACAGTTGGTGCAAACATACAAATTCTATTGGAAGTTATTTTGAAAAACGCACAGGATGCTATGGAGACAGTATTAAAAAGTGTAACATTAGAAAATATAGTAAATAAAATTCTAGTAAACAACGGATAAATATATCCGTCTCCCCTTGTTTGTAACTGTAACTATTACAAGTACGAGCGTGTTGTTTACTTACATTTGATGAAACTGTATTAACCATCTTAATAAACATTATTGGAAGGAGAAATTATTTTGTCACTAAAAGTAAGCGTTTATTCTGATTATGTTTGTCCTTTTTGTTTTATAGGCAAGGATTAACTTGAAAAAGCAATAAAAGAAACAGATGCTGATATATCTATAGAATGGCAAACATTTGAGCTAAGACCCAAACCATTAGAGCAATTAGATCCTGTTAATGACTCATCCAAACTATCACTCTGGCAGCAAGTGATATATCCAAGAATAACTGAATGGGGAGTAGATATGAAATTACCAAATGTGTCTCCCCATCCTTATACAGATTTAGCGCACGAGGGCTTCTATTTTGCGAAAGAACATGGAAAAGCAAATGAATATAACAATCGTGTTTATGAAGCATTTTTCCAAGAAGATAAAAATATTAGAGAAATTGAAGTACTTACTGAACTTGCTAAAGATGTTAGTATATGGCACGTTCTTGTGGGAGCTTTTAGTGGCTTTTGGATTGCTATGTTAATGGCTGGGGCCGTAACAGTAAGAATGAAATCAGGTGAACGTATTAAAGATGTTTATTTACCACTAATGATAGGCTTTTTAGCGCTATTAGTCTTTTTATTAAATATACTATAATTAGGAGGAATTTATTATGAAAATTGGAATTATTGGAGCAAGTGGAAAAGTTGGAAAACTAGTATTAGAAGAATCAATCGAAAGAGGACATGAAGTAACAGCAATTGTTAGAAATGCTTCAAAATTATCAAGTAGTAATATAAATATTTTAGAAAAAGAAATATATGATATTACTTCTGAAGACTTGAAAGATTTAGATGTAGTTGTTAATGCATTTGGTGCGCCTCTTGGTGAAGAAGAACCACATGTGAAAGCTGGACGTGCACTTATTGAAGCATTGAAAGAAACTGATACAAGAGCAATTATCGTTGGTGGTGCAGGTAGTTTATACGTTGATGAAGCGCAAACAACTAAGTTAATGGATACACCAGAATTTTCTGAACTATTTGGGCCAACTGCAAAAGGAACTTCAAAAGGACAAAGTAGAAATTTAGAAGATTTAAAAGCTTCTAAAGGTATTAATTGGACATTCCTTAGCCCATCTGCAGATTTTGATGCTGAAGGTCCTAAAACTAAAAATTATCAAACAGGCAAAGACAATTTATTATTTAACTCTAAAGGCAATAGTTATGTTAGTTATGCAGATTTTGCATTTGCACTAGTGGATGAGATAGAAAATCCACAACATAAAAATGAACGTTTTACTGTGGTATCAGAAGATAATTAAGAAATATAAATAGTTCGATTATACAAGACGTCTCATCACTAAAAATGATGAGACGTCTTGTATAATTTCAAAGAGAAAAATACTAATAAATTATATAGCTTTATATTTCCAAAAATTCAACATTAAATCTGTATATATGAAATGTTTTAGAAGAAAACGACTGAGTTTTTAAGGTACCCCCTAATCATACGTATATAGCTGTTGAATTTATAGCAACTTGCCATTGCTATTTGAGAATGTTTTAACTTTATAAATAAGAAAAAGAAGTGCAAATATTAGTTGTACCTCTCTTTCTTATTTATAAAACAATTTGAATAATTGCAATAATAATTAAAATACTGATGATCCATTTTTGTACAAAACTAGGGACTTTTTTACCTAATTTTAAGCCTAACGGAGCGAAAATAATACTCCCTATTATTAAAAATAACGCGTCTTCTAAAGGAATGTAACCTTGTATAAGTTTAATGATAAAGGCGCCAATTGAAGATATAAAGGCAATTACTATACTATTAGCAACCACCGTATTCATTGGTAATTTGAATAAAACTAATAATATAGGAATAATAATAAAGGCGCCGCCTGCTCCAACTATACCCGAAATGATGCCAACGAAAAGACCCACAATAACCAATAAAGGCTTATTAAAGGAAGATTGGTCTGAACTAGGTTTTACGTTAATAAACATTAATATTAATGCAAGTAAAGCAATGATAATATACACCATATTTACAAATGTAGCATCAAATAAATTTGCTAGCAAAGCCCCTAACATGCTCCCTATAATCATACCTCCTCCCATATAAAGGACCAACTGGGGTGAGAATTCTGGTTTTTTTCTTGCTTTCAAAGAGCCACTTAAGGTACTGAAAAAGACTTGGCTAGAAGTAAGTCCTGATGCGATATACGCGCTATATGCAGGAGCCCCAAATAGTGGCGGTAACAATAAAATGGCTGGGTAAATAATAATAGCGCCACCTATACCTACTAGACCAGATATAAATCCTCCGAACACTCCGATGAGCAACATAATGATAATATTTATAATATCCATTATTTACTTTTTACCAATAAGTTAACAGCTTCATTAATGATTTCTTGTGAATCTTCATTGTTGTCATCAGCTGAATTGACGCATTCAATTAAATTTTCGCTAATAATAATCCCCATTAATCTTTGTAATGAACTTTTTGAAGCACTAAGTTGCGTAATCACATCTTTACAATGCTTTTCTTCTTCCATCATTTTTACAACGCCATTTAATTGCCCTTGTACTCTATTAATACGATTGATCATGTTTTTATCATAATTCATAGTAATTTCCTCCACTTTTAATTGAATACAGTCATAATAATAAATTAAAACAAGTTTGTCAAATACGTGCGGGGGTATTTGACAAAAAGAGTTATATCTTTTAACATACCCTTATAGGTATTTAACAGGAGGTTATTATGAAACAATATAATGAAAAACATATTAATGATTTAAGTAAATCAGAATTAGAAAAATTAACTTCTCAAGGTCAATTGATTGATGTAAGAACACAAGAAGAATATGAATTGGGGCACATCAATGGTTCCACACTGCATCCTGTAGATGAGATTGAGTCGTTCAATAAAGACAAAAATAAAACCTATTATGTACACTGTAAAAGTGGTAACAGAAGTGCTAAAGCTAGTAAATATTTAGCTGAACAAGGTTATGACGTTGTAAATTTAGACGGCGGCTATAAAGCTTATGAAGAAAAAAACGTCAGCGATGATACAAAAGAAGAAAACACAAATGTAGAAATTAAAGCAGAGCGTAAACAATTAAACTATAGTGGTCTTCAATGTCCAGGCCCTATTGTAAATATCAGTAAAGAAGTAAAAAATATTCAAGAAGGTGACCAAATTGAGGTTACAGTCACAGATCCAGGATTCGCAAGTGATATTAAAAGCTGGGCGAAACAAACGGGACACACATTAGTAAAACTTGATGGGGGTGACAATGAAATTAAAGCGATTATTCAAAAAGAACAACCCAAAGATTTAGAAGTGAGTCATACGTCTAAAGGCACTACAATTGTACTATTTAGTGGAGAATTAGATAAAGCAGTGGCAGCAATGATTATTGCGAATGGTGCTAAAGCTGCAGGAAGAGATGTAACCATCTTTTTCACTTTCTGGGGACTTAACGCGTTGAAAAAAGCGCAAACAGCTAACGTTAAAAAGAAAGGTATCGCAAAAATGTTTGATTTTATGTTGCCAAAAACACCCTTGAAAATGCCACTCTCTAAAATGAATATGTTCGGTTTAGGTAATATCATGATGCGCTACGTAATGAAAAAGAAAAATGTTGATTCATTACCATCACTTATCGACCAAGCAATCGACCAAGATATCAAATTAATCGCATGTACGATGAGCATGGATGTCATGGGCATTAAGAAAGAAGAATTAAGAGACGAAGTTGAGTACGGCGGTGTAGGCACTTATATAGGTGATACTGAAAACGCGAGTCATAATTTATTTATTTAATTAAATCTATTAAAATAAGGAGTTCTTTATATGTTTTTTAAACAATTTTACGATAACAATTTATCTCAAGCATCTTATTTAGTTGGCTGTCAACGCACAGGAGAGGCAATAATAATTGACCCTGTACGTGACTTAACAAAATATATGGAAGTTGCAGATAGCGAAGGTTTTACAATTACACAAGCTGCAGAAACTCATATCCACGCTGATTTTGCTTCAGGCATTAGAGATGTGGCAGAACAATTAAATGCAAACGTATATGTATCTGGCGAAGGTGACGATGAATTAAGTTATCGTAATATGCCAGAACAAACACATTTTGTTAAACATCAAGATATTATTCATGTAGGTAACATTAAATTAGAAGTATTGCATACACCTGGTCATACCCCTGAGAGTATCAGTTTCTTACTCACTGATGAAGGTGGCGGCTCAAGCGTTCCAATGGGCTTATTTAGTGGCGATTTTGTCTTTGTTGGTGATATCGGTAGACCTGATTTACTAGAAAAATCAGTTCAAATGGAAGGTTCTACAGAAGTTAGTGCGAAACAAATGTATCAATCTATAGAAAGTGTTAAAGATTTACCAGATTATATTCAAATTTGGCCAGGTCACGGTGCTGGAAGTCCTTGTGGTAAAGCATTAGGCGCCGTACCAATGTCTACGCTAGGTTATGAAAAAATAAATAACTGGGCATTTAGTGAAACTGATGAAACCAAATTCATTGAAACATTAACATCAAATCAACCAGCGCCACCACATCATTTTACACAAATGAAAAAAATTAACCAATTTGGTATGGAATTATATCAACCATACAATGTTTATCCTAGTTTAAGCAATGAAAGAATAGCATTTGATCTTCGTAGCAAAGAAGCCTTTCACGGTGGTCATACACAAGGAACGATCAATATTCCTTACAACAAAAACTTTATTAACCAAATCGGTTGGTATTTAGACTATGAAAATAGTATAGATTTAATTGGTGATAAATCTACCGTTGAACAAGCAGCGCATACTTTACAATTAATTGGATTTGATAATGTAGCAGGTTATCGTTTACCAAAATCAGAAATTTTAACCCAATCCATCCATAGCGTTGATATGACTGGTAAAGAAGAATATATACTTGACGTACGTAATGAAGAAGAGTGGAATAATGGGCACTTAGATCAAGCAGTCAATATTCCGCATGGTAAATTATTAAATGAAAATATTCCATTTAATAAAGAGGATAAAATATACGTACATTGTCAGTCAGGTGTTAGAAGTTCAATCGCCGTGGGTATCTTAGAAAACAAAGGATTTGAAAATGTCGTAAATATTAGAGAAGGCTATCAAGATTTTCCAGAATCATTAAAATAATTTAAGAGTGTACAGAAAATAACCATTATCTGTACACTCTTTTTTTATGTCTAAATAAGTATCTATTACATAAAATAAAGTGTTCAAAAACCCAACAAAAAAAATA
>NZ_JAESLS010000030.1:0-1409 GCF_017892745.1 Staphylococcus sp. GDY8P45P
GGATTTTATGACCGATGATGACGAAAAAGCCGATGAAGATGGATTTTCTATTATTGCAATGTGGAATTGGGAACGGAAAAATTATTTTATTAAAGAGTAGTTCAACAAACGGGCCAGTTTGTTGAAGATTAGATGCTATAATTGTTATTAAAAGGATTGAAGGATGCTTAGGAAGACGAGTTATTAATAGCTGAATAAGAACGGTGCTCTCCAAATATTCTTATTTAGAAAAGCAAATCTAAAATTATCTGAAAAGGGAATGAGAATAGTGAATGGACCAATAATAATGACTAGAGAAGAAAGAATGAAGATTGTTCATGAAATTAAGGAACGAATATTGGATAAATATGGGGATGATGTTAAGGCTATTGGTGTTTATGGCTCTCTTGGTCGTCAGACTGATGGGCCCTATTCGGATATTGAGATGATGTGTGTCATGTCAACAGAGGAAGCAGAGTTCAGCCATGAATGGACAACCGGTGAGTGGAAGGTGGAAGTGAATTTTGATAGCGAAGAGATTCTACTAGATTATGCATCTCAGGTGGAATCAGATTGGCCGCTTACACATGGTCAATTTTTCTCTATTTTGCCGATTTATGATTCAGGTGGATACTTAGAGAAAGTGTATCAAACTGCTAAATCGGTAGAAGCCCAAACGTTCCACGATGCGATTTGTGCCCTTATCGTAGAAGAGCTGTTTGAATATGCAGGCAAATGGCGTAATATTCGTGTGCAAGGACCGACAACATTTCTACCATCCTTGACTGTACAGGTAGCAATGGCAGGTGCCATGTTGATTGGTCTGCATCATCGCATCTGTTATACGACGAGCGCTTCGGTCTTAACTGAAGCAGTTAAGCAATCAGATCTTCCTTCAGGTTATGACCATCTGTGCCAGTTCGTAATGTCTGGTCAACTTTCCGACTCTGAGAAACTTCTGGAATCGCTAGAGAATTTCTGGAATGGGATTCAGGAGTGGACAGAACGACACGGATATATAGTGGATGTGTCAAAACGCATACCATTTTGAACGATGACCTCTAATAATTGTTAATCATGTTGGTTACGTATTTATTAACTTCTCCTAGTATTAGTAATTATCATGGCTGTCATGGCGCATTAACGGAATAAAGGGTGTGCTTAAATCGGGCCATTTTGCGTAATAAGAAAAAGGATTAATTATGAGCGAATTGAATTAATAATAAGGTAATAGATTTACATTAGAAAATGAAAGGGGATTTTATGCGTGAGAATGTTACAGTCTATCCCGGCATTGCCAGTCGGGGATATTAAAAAGAGGGTTCTGTTGCAAAGTTGAATGTATAGTATAATTTTAACAAAAAGGAGTCTTCTGTATGAACTATTTCAGATATAAACAATTTAACAAGGATGTTATCACTGTAGCCGTT
>NZ_JAESLS010000031.1:0-569 GCF_017892745.1 Staphylococcus sp. GDY8P45P
TCATCATCGGTCATAAAATCCGTATCCTTTACAGGATATTTTGCAGTTTCGTCAATTGCCGATTGTATATCCGATTTATATTTATTTTTCGGTCGAATCATTTGAACTTTTACATTTGGATCATAGTCTAATTTCATTGCCTTTTTCCAAAATTGAATCCATTGTTTTTGATTCACGTAGTTTTCTGTATTCTTAAAATAAGTTGGTTCCACACATACCAATACATGCATGTGCTGATTATAAGAATTATCTTTATTATTTATTGTCACTTCCGTTGCACGCATAAAACCAACAAGATTTTTATTAATTTTTTTATATTGCATCATTCGGCGAAATCCTTGAGCCATATCTGACAAACTCTTATTTAATTCTTCGCCATCATAAACATTTTTAACTGTTAATGTGAGAAACAACCAACGAACTGTTGGCTTTTGTTTAATAACTTCAGCAACAACCTTTTGTGACTGAATGCCATGTTTCATTGCTCTCCTCCAGTTGCACATTGGACAAAGCCTGGATTTACAAAACCACACTCGATACAACTTTCTTTCGCCTGTTTCACGATTTTG
>NZ_JAESLS010000032.1:0-2750 GCF_017892745.1 Staphylococcus sp. GDY8P45P
ACAGGAGTCTGGACTTGACTCTAATAAATGAACAACAGTATCAAATCCAAGTAGAAAAAAAGAGAGTAGAAGAAA
The DNA here is from genome assembly GCF_017892745.1 of Staphylococcus sp. GDY8P45P. Lineage (NCBI taxonomy): Bacteria > Bacillati > Bacillota > Bacilli > Caryophanales > Staphylococcaceae > Staphylococcus > Staphylococcus sp. GDY8P45P. The sequence goes on from NZ_JAESLS010000032.1 coordinate 76, forward strand.
TACTTCTTATGATTCAGAAAGCAGATTTTACTACCTATAAAAATATTAAGTTAAAAGACTGGATGAGTATTGGAGAAGCTGCCGAAGTGGCAGGTGTAAACACTTCGGCAATTCGCCACTGGGAATCAGAAGGATTAGTCCATTCGGAAAGAAAAAAAGAAAACGGCTACCGCATGTTTTCTATATCCGAATTGCGTAAAATACTGGTCATTAGCAGTTTAAGAAAAACTGTTTATTATATTGAAAATATGAAACAACTGTTAAATGAAATAGACATACCAAGCTATGAAAAAGTTGAACATTCCTTTCGGCTTGCTTTGAAGAACTTGGACAACAAATTAATGAATCAATTTAAAGGGGTAACAGAACTGATGAACTATATAAATTTAATTCAAGAAAGAGACTGCTGAAAAGTTACGCCTTTGCCTATCTAAAGATAGCAATTGAAGAATGAAAATGGAGAAGATACAATTGGCAGCTGGTTTTTCAATGCGGAAGCTAAACTCATAGAACGCTTAGTTAAATTATGATCACTTATCAGAAGGGAAGGAGCTAGAAAAAGCTTCTTCCTTTTTGTCTATAAAAGTGTACTTTTACGAACGCTAATAAAGTGAGAAATCAAATGATATTAAAAGGTTTTCAAAAAGTTGAAGAAGAACTTAGCAAGAGGGTTTCAGATTATATAATTGAGGAGGGTTTTATGAAGCTGAACGCATTCCCGAATACTTTCAAGTTGTTCTCTAGAGAGACTACATAAATTAACTGCCAAAGACTACATTTTTAGAATGCCATAAACATCTTCAAGTATATATTTCATTAACTTACATTTGTATTTAGGGAGAATAAAAAATCCTCCCAATTATTATTGGAAGGATTATCTATTCATTTATACTAAATAAGAGTTTTTTGTCATTCGACAAACAAAACATCTAGTTAAACTGATTTAAAAAAAATGGATGACTAATCCTATATCTTAGTACTTTGAAACTTATTCATTTCAAATTAGAAGAATACAGATTAGTTAATTATCTTCCACCCAGTAGTCCATTCATATTTGAAGAAAATACTAGCATAATTGAGTTATCAAAATAATATTAATTGCATTAATATTATTTAAAAATTCACCTTATTATATCAGCTATATACCTTGTTCAATACTATTGGCTATTTTGATAATTACCATATAATTGACCACAAGCAGCGTCAATATCAATCCCAAATTGACTTCTAATTGTGACATGGATACCAGCAGACTTCAAAACTTTGTAAAAGGCTTCTACCTGCCCTTCGTTTGCTTCTCCATACATCTCAGGTGCACTTATTGTAGGATTGTATCGTATCAAATTTACATGATATAACTTCCCTGATTTATAGCGACTTTTAAGAAGGCTAACAACTTCGTTTGCATGCTCAAGAGAATCATTTACACCAGGCAACATGATATAAGCTATATATACTTTCCTTGAAGTTAATCTTATATGTTCATCGAGTATATTCATTACCTCATCTATTGGGTATCTATCATTTATTGGCATCAATTTGCTGCGTTCCTCACTATAAGGTGAGTGTAATGAAAATGTAAGATTTACTTGAGGATATTCCTGGGTTATTTTTTTGATACTAGGTATAATACCAATCGTTGATATAGAAAGTCTACGAGGACTTAATGCAAATAAATTAGGATCCGTAAACGAATCAAGAGCATCAAATACTTGACGGTTGGCTAGAGCTTCACCCATTCCCATAAAAGAAATGCTATCAATTTGATGACCTAATAAATGGAAGTATAAAACTTGATCTGTTATCTCATCTACAGTTAGGTTTTTTTTCAATCCAATGTCGCCTGTAGCACAAAATTTACACCCAAAATTACATCCGCATTGTGATGATATACAAAATGACTCCCAACCTGCTTTATACTTCATGTTTACCGTTTCTACTCTCTCATTCTTTGATACTTCAAAAAGCACTTTCGTAACTTGCTCTGAATTTTGCTCTGCTAAGAGCTTGATATTCAAAACTGTTTCTCCAAAATTATTTATTAAATCCTCCCTAAGTAATTTTGGAAGAACCTTCATATCCTCAAATCGACTAATTCTTTGTTTAAAAATCGCATTGGTTATTTGTTTTATTCTATAATCAGGCTCATTATTACTTCTTAAAAATTCCTGTATTTTACCATACTTTGTTTTATTATTAAAATTCATTTCTTTCATCCTTTCACAATTTGCTCTAGTGGTAATTAGAATAATTGGAAAGGAGTAGCAGTCCCTAAGAATCAATTTCTTTTTGCACACAAAAAAAACACAGATAAAAATTACCGGTGCCGAAAGTCAAAACATACAAATATGCATATTTCACTACATAAAACAAGTATGTTGATGATCTTGTTTTAAACTTATCCATAGTAGAGGCAAAGCTCCGGCAACTGTTTTTATATCATTGTTTAGTTTAAAAAAGGACAGACTATTCCCTTTAATAGCTAAAATAGCTATTACCTCCTTTTACTAATTAATATACTTAGCCTGTACTGTAACATTTTAATATTCAAATGTAAATATTAAAGTTAGCAACGATAAATTCCTGATAATTGTGTAATAGTAAAAAGGACATATAACAGTCCTTTTACGGTACAATGTTTTTAACGACACAAACATACCCAGGAGGACTTTTAC
>NZ_JAESLS010000033.1:0-1959 GCF_017892745.1 Staphylococcus sp. GDY8P45P
ACAGGAGTCTGGACTTGACTCACTTCCTTTATTATTTTTCATTTTTTTAAACTATTTAATACTAATGTCTTTTATAATAGCTTTTCATATATTATATAATCAATCTTTATAAGTCCTTTTATAAATTTCTTTTCTACCATTTTCGATAAATTCCTGTTTAATATTTTTAATTCCATAAACAATAGTTTCAATAGGATAATATTCTTCAACTATATCTTGATATTCTTTTGCTTTCTCAATATCTATATTTCCATACATTCTTAATATATCTTCTCCAAAATTTGTTCCTATTTCTTCTTCACTATCTTCAAGTAAGTATATAAAATCACAATATTCATCTATAATTCCAGAATCTCCAAAATCAATTATTCCAGTTAATCTATTATTGCCATCTAACAATAGATGATTACAACTAAAATCATTATGGCATAAACACTTTTTACCCTCAAAAACTGTTGTTGCATTTAGTCTTTCCATAAAACTTTCTATATAATCTTTTTCTATATCAGTTAAATCATTATAAATAGTTTCACGCAACAATATATACTCTTCTAATACATTTTGTTTATTATCAATAGTACATTCACTAATATCTGTATAATCTAAACCGTGCATTTGTCTTAAAAAACTGGCAATATCTCGTTTTAACAAATTTTGTTCTTCTTCTGACATAGTAGAATAAATTTCTGGTGTTAAAAAAGTTCCTTTAATTTCTTTATAACCTAGTATAGATAATTCATCACTAATATACGAATATTCAATATTAGGAATTTTTACATTAGTTTCTAAATTTGTATTTAAAAAATTATATATTGCTTTTTCTTTTGCATAACCTTTTTTCTTATTAGTACTAAATTTTGTTTTAAAAATGTATTCATTATTAACTAAATATGCCACACTATCATAACCACTACCGATTATTTCAATACTATCTACTTTGAAATTATCAAAGTAATGCTCAATTAAATATTTCATTGCCTTAACATTTGTGGCATTATCATCATATCTATATTCCATTAAATAACAATCTTCTTTTTTGCCCTCGTGTAATTCATGTTCTGGCAAATCTTCAATAATTCTAAAACCAGATTTTTGGTATGCCCTTATTGCTCTTGGATTATTTTTATGAGGGTCTAAAATAACTGCATTAGCATTTCTTTCTTTTTTCAAAAATTCAAAAATCAATTTAATATATCTTGTACCAATTCCTTTACTCCAATAATTTGGCTCTCCTATAAATTGATCCATACCATAGACTATCTCATCAGTTTTTGGATAATGATAATCAGTATATAACTCATCATACATTTTATATATTTGTCCATATCCAATAGGAACATTGTTATATTCAATAATTACTCTAAAAACTTCATCTTCCCAAGGCTCTGTATAATGTTTTTTTAATGATTCTAATGTATATTTTTTATCTCTACCACCATAAAATTCTAATACTCTTTCATCAGTTAACCATTTTAACATCAAAGGAAAATCATCATCTATTAAAGTTCTTATACATATTTCATTTTCAACTATATTCATTTATTTATCACCTTTTTCATAATCATATACATATACTATTTCATCTTTATAATCATTTTTACCACCTAATTTTTCATATACATGGCAAGCTCTAGGATTACCTTTATCAGTTATTAAAAACATTTCAGAACAACCAATCTCTTTAGAATATTCCTTAATAAAAGATAATAATTTTGAACCATAACCTTTGTCTTGATAGTTAGGTAACATTCCTATTGAGTGTAAATAAAACATTGTTTTTCCATCAGGTCTTAAAAGTGTATAGCAATATGCAAATCCTATAATTTTATTATTTTCTTTAGCTATAAACCCAAATGAACTGGTATCATTAAGAAATCCTTTTAAATTATCAATATCAAAAACCATATTATCATCAATTAAAACTTCTTCCATAAACTCAGTCAAGTCCAGACTCCTGTG
>NZ_JAESLS010000034.1:0-1732 GCF_017892745.1 Staphylococcus sp. GDY8P45P
TTTTACTTTGCAACAGAACCACTATAGTTTTATAATTTGGACATCCATTAATACTATTCATTAATTACTTTTGTTTTAAATCATTTTTCTGATTTTTCATTATGTTTATAATAAGTAATATTAACCAAACCCAAGACAATAAAGTGAAAGGTACAATAATAGCAAAATTTATAAGGTAAGCCCCGATAGCCCACCCCAATCCTATAATAATACCTATAATCGTATACGTTTTATTTACATTTTTTTCAAATATGAAAACAAGTGCTATTAAGATAATAGATATGCCTAAAAAAAGTTGAGAGATGAATGCTGTTGTTCCTAAAATATTAAGGATAGCATCACCTTGCAATAAAATATTTTGTTTCTCTGTACTTGGAGCATTTTGCCATTTGTTTGCAATTTGCGTTAAACCAAATCCGTGAATATAAAAATAGATAGCAAAAATAGTTGTTGTAATTGTAAACTGGGTTAATGCAATTTTAGCCATAAGTCGCGAACTTTGTCTAGATAGATTAAAGAATATGCAAATAAAACCAAATAGCCATAATAATATAGCAATTATGTTTATAAAATGTTTAGTTTGCCAAAATGTTTGCTCAGCCACAAAAGGTATTGCTGTTGATGCTTTTTCAATTGGTGGGTTTCCATGAAAAATAGTAGCAAGTATATAAAGAAATGTTCCAATTAGTACTAAGATTCCACCAAGTGTTTTTTCATTGATTTTCATATTATTTTTTTGACTCCTTCTTCCAATACTTACTCATTTCCATTCCTTTTACACAAATAGCTGTTAAAAATATAGTTAGACAGATAATAGTAACACTAGAAATTATAGCAATTGATATTGTCATATTTGACACCTCCTAAAAAAATACAGTTAATCTAACATTGTTAGATTAACAGCGAAATCCTGTATTGTCAACCAAATGTTGTTTGACTTAATGATAATGTTATACTTAAAAAGTAAAGTTTATTAAAGGAGTTTATTTATTAATGTCTAGAAGAAAAAAAGAGTCTCTTCAACTTTCGGAAAAAACAATTGTCAATGCAGCAATTGTTTTTTTAAAAGAAAACGATCTAAAAAAATTAACAATACGAAATTTAGCTAGTGAATTAGATATAGAAGGAGCGTCTTTATATTGGTATATAAAGAATAAGCAACATTTAATGGAGCTTATCGCAGATGAAATATGTAATAAAATAGAGTATCCTAAATTAAATAAAAAAGCTGAGGATCAAATTATAGATATTTCTTTTCAGTTAAGAAATTTACTTTTAACTATTAAAGATAGTGCACATATTATGGAGGCAACACCACCATTAATGCCAAATCGAAAAAAATTAATATCCTATATTTATAATTTATTTAAGGACTTAGGTATGGATAATAACGAACTCTTTTCTGCTTCATGGATGTTGAATAATTTTATAAATTCTTCTGTTATTGAAGAATATAGAATTTTAGAAAATAAGTCCTCAAAACTACACCAAAAAGTAAGTGATGAATTACCATTTGATAATATTGAACAATTGGATTTAGAAAGAGAATTTAGGTTTGGATTAGAGGTTCTTTTATTAGGTTTTAAAGAAAAAATTAAAGAAAAATAGTGTATAAACAAACCGGTTCTGTTGCAAAGTAAAAAAATATAGCTAACCACTAATTTATCATGTCAGTGTTCGCTTAACTTGCTAGCATGATGCTAATTTCGTAGCATGGCAAAAATCCGTAGAT
>NZ_JAESLS010000035.1:0-1000 GCF_017892745.1 Staphylococcus sp. GDY8P45P
AGTTCATACAGAAGACTCCTTTTTGTTAAAATTATACTATACATTCACCTTTGCAACAGAACCTTCATATTTATCAGAGCTCGTGCTATAATTATACTAATTTTATAAGGAGGAAAAAATATGGGCATTTTTAGTATTTTTGTAATCAGCACAGTTCATTATCAACCAAACAAAAAATAAGTGGTTATAATGAATCGTTAATAAGCAAATTAAAGAGGGTTATAATGAACGAGAAAAATATAAAACACAGTCAAAACTTTATTACTTCGAAACATAATATAGATAAAATAATGACAAATATAAGATTAAATGAACATGATAATATCTTTGAAATCGGCTCAGGAAAAGGCCATTTTACCCTTGAATTAGTACAAAGGTGTAATTTCGTAACTGCCATTGAAATAGACCATAAATTATGCAAAACTACAGAACATAAACTTGTTGATCACGATAATTTTCAAGTTTTTAACAAGGATATATTGCAGTTTAAATTTCCTAAAAACCAATCCTATAAAATATTTGGTAATATACCTTATAACATAAGTACGGATATAATACGCAAAATTGTTTTTGATAGTATAGCTAATGAGATTTATTTAATCGTGGAATACGGGTTTGCTAAAAGATTATTAAATACAAAACGCTCATTGGCATTACTTTTAATGGCAGAAGTTGATATTTCTATATTAAGTATGGTTCCAAGAGAATATTTTCATCCTAAACCTAAAGTGAATAGCTCACTTATCAGATTAAATAGAAAAAAATCAAGAATATCACACAAAGATAAACAGAAGTATAATTATTTCGTTATGAAATGGGTTAACAAAGAATACAAGAAAATATTTACAAAAAATCAATTTAACAATTCCTTAAAACATGCAGGAATTGACGATTTAAACAATATTAGCTTTGAACAATTCTTATCTCTTTTCAATAGCTATAAATTATTTAATAAGTAAGTTAAGGGATGCATAAACTGGGTTCTGTTGCAAAGTAAAAA
>NZ_JAESLS010000036.1:0-602 GCF_017892745.1 Staphylococcus sp. GDY8P45P
TTTAGTGGTGACTTTATTTTTGTTTGTGATATCGGTAGACCTGTTTTACTAGAATTATCTGTACAAATGGAAGGTACTACAGTGATTGGTGCAAAAAAGATGTACCAATCTATAGAAGGTGTTAAAAATTTACCAGATTATATTCAAATATGGCCTGGACACGGTGCTGGAAGTCCTTGTGGTAAAGCATTAGGTGCCATACCAATGTCTACGCTAGGTTACGAAAAAATTAATAACTGGGCATTTAATGTAACAGATGAATCTAAATTTGTTGAAACATTAACATCAAATCAACCAGCACCACCCCATCACTTTGCACAGATGAAAAAAATTAATCAGTTTGGTATGAACATGTATCAACCATACGACGTTTTTCCTAGTTTAGATAATGCAAGAATAGCCTTTGATCTTCGTAGTAAAGAAGCCTTTCATGGTGGTCATACTGAAGGTACAATCAATATTCCTTACAACCAAAACTTCATTAACCAAATCGGTTGGTATTTAGACTATGAAAATAGTATAGATTTAATTGGTGATAAATCTACCGTTGAACAAGCAGCGCATACTTTACAATTAATTGGCTTTGATAATGTAGCAGGTTA
>NZ_JAESLS010000037.1:0-1272 GCF_017892745.1 Staphylococcus sp. GDY8P45P
TGCACTAACCCCATGATGTGGGAGTAAAATAAAAACACTTTCGTTGAATTCATATTAAAATGAATTTATACGGAGGTGTTTTTTCTATGAAAAGAGTGGCATATTCAGTTGAAACAAAATATAAAGTAGTAGAAATGAAACTTAAAGGATATAGTACAAGAGAAATAATGGATGCTTTAAATATTAAAAATGAATCTCAAGTTAAAGTGTGGTGGAAATGGTATAGAAATGGGGAAACACATAGATTCAATCAACAAGTAGGTAAACAATATTCCTACGGAAAAGGAAATGAAGAATTGAGTACTGTTGAGACGCTAAAAATTGAATTAAAGCGCAAAGAAGTAGAAAATGAAATTTTAAAAAAGTACAAGGAATTGGAAAGGAAGTGGTCCCAGAGGTAGTTGTTGAATTAGTAAATGAATTGAAATCTAAATATACAGTGAAAGTCATTTTAGAAGCTTTAGATATTCCAAAATCAAATTATTACAGATGGAAAAACAAAGATTTCAGTATATCTGAGGATGAACGAGAAATTATAGAACTATGTATGAAACATCGTTTTACGTATGGTTATAGAAAAATAACTGCCTTGTTAAATAGAAAAAATAATAAACCAATTAATCACAAAAAAGTACAAAGGATTATGCAAAAACATAATTTAAATTGTAAAGTACGAATGAAGAAATCGAAAAGACCAGGGAATCCATATTATAAGACACATAATCTATTAAATAGAAACTTCAAAGCAGAGAAACCTTTAGAAGTACTTTTAACAGATATCACTTATTTACCCTTCGGGAATACAATGTTGTATCTTTCATCTATCATGGATGCTTACAATGGTGAAATTGTGGCGTATAAAATTGGTAAAAACCAAAATCAAGAATTAGTAAATGAGACATTAAAACAACTTCAATTGGAACCAGGGGCTATATTACATAGTGATCAAGGTAGTGTGTATACCTCTTATGAATACTATGCCCTATGTACAGAAAAAGGCATTGCCAGAAGCATGTCCCGTAAGGGAACGCCAGCTGATAATGCCCCAATAGAATGTTTTCATGCCTCTATAAAGTGTGAAACATTCTACTTAAACAGTGAGCTTAGAAGCTCTAATACCATTGTAATAGATATTGTCGAAAATTACATTGAAAACTATAATAAAGTTAGAATTCAACAAAAACTAGGCTACTTATCCCCTATAGAATATAGGAAATTAGCAGCCTAGAAAATAGTGTTTTTATTGAGCTCCCTTAGTAAGGGTGCAGTGCC
>NZ_JAESLS010000004.1:0-145 GCF_017892745.1 Staphylococcus sp. GDY8P45P
TCACGGTACACCAACAACAGCGGATGATGTGACAGGGGCCGTAACAATCCCAGATTATCCAAGTGATAAAGAACAACCAACAATCACAGTGGATGATGAGAAACAATTACCAGACGGTAATACACCAGGAACAACAGAAGTAGAT